>NZ_JBFBGW010000003.1:0-369831 GCF_040684895.1 Paenarthrobacter sp. NPDC089322 | reverse complement strand
ATCCTCAACCAGGACTGGGGCGTCGCCGCCGACGTATGGTCCGTGACCTCCTGGAACGAACTACGCCGCGACGGCCTCGAAGCCGACGACCACGCGTTCCTGAACCCCGGCCAACCCGCCCGCACCCCCTTCATCACCCAACAACTCGCCGGCCACACCGGACCCGTCATCGCCGTGTCCGACTACATGAAGGCCGTCCCCGACCAAATCCGCCAATACATCCCCAACGACTTCGCCTCCCTCGGAGCAGACGGCTTCGGCTTCTCCGACACCCGCCAAGCCGCCCGCCGCTACTTCAAAAACGACACCCACTCCATCGTCGCCAAAACCCTCCAACTCCTCGCCGCCAAGGGAGAAGTTGAAGAAGGTGCGCTGGAGAAGGCCATCGATAAGTACCGGCTCCTGGATGTCAACGCCGGCACCACCGGCGGAGCAGGCGGCGACGCCTAACAAAGCACGAACCAAAGCGGCGGCTTTCACTTCAGGGTGAGGGCCGCCGTCGCGGTTTAACGATGCCTCCACGAGACCCTGGGTGACGTGACCGGGGACAACGTGAGTTGTAGCCTTCGCACAAATGGAGCTTGCCGAAGATGCACCGTATGCTCGTTCCATGGCAGAGCCGACAAAGACCACCACCAAGCGCAAAACAGCAGCCCCGGCATTGTCACCGGAGAAGGCAGAGACCCTCCGGCAGCTCCGCGCGAACGTGGGGCAATTGTCCACGAGCACCATGCGGCAGCTCGAAAAATCGCTGCCTTGGTACAGCCGCCTGAGCTCGGATGAGCGGTCTGCGCTGGGACTGGTGGCCCAGAACGGCATTGCAGCCTTCGTGACATGGTACGAGCGACCCAGTTCGCCGTCGTGGATCCTTACGGATGTCTTCGGCAACGCCCCCACGGAACTGACACGCTCGATCAGCCTGCAAAAAGCGCTCCAGCTGATCCGGATCGTTGTTGAAGTGGTGGAGGACCAGGTCCCCGTCATAGCCCCGGAATCGGACCAGCCCTCCCTGCGGGAAGCCGTACTCCGTTACTCCCGGGAGGTCGCGTTCGCCGCCGCAGACGTCTACGCGCGCGCCGCGGAGTCGCGCGGCTCGTGGGATACGCGCCTGGAAGCCCTGATTGTGGACGCGATCCTGCGCGGCGAGAATACAGACGCACTGCGGTCCCGAATCGCGGCCCTCGGTTGGAAAGCCCAGGAACGTTTCACGGTCATGGTGGGCAATTCGCCGTCGGAACCCAGCGCCAGCTACGTCAGCGAGCTGCGCCGCACCGCCGGGCGGTTCGCCGAAGACGCGCTGGTAGGCATCCAGGGTGACCGCCTCATCCTTATCCTCGGTGGCGTCCAGGACCGCGACACGGCGTACGTGAAATTGAGCGAGCTCTTCGCCCCCGGCGCAGTTGTCTACGGCCCGGAAGCCGGTTCCTTGTTGGAGGCGAGCAGTTCCGCGCAGGCAGCCTTTGCGGGCCTCACCGCCGCCAGGGCCTGGCCGTCCGCTCCGCGGCCCGTCGCCGCTGACGACCTGCTGCCGGAACGGGTTGTTTCAGGCGATGACGCCGCCCGCCGATCACTGATCAAGAACATCTACCGCCCACTGTTGGCGGCATCGAACGGCCTCGTGGAAACCCTGGGCACGTACCTCGAATTAGGACATTCGCTGGAAGCCACGGCCCGGGAATTGTTCGTCCATGCCAACACGGTGCGCTACCGTTTGAAGCGTGTTTGCGATGTAACGGGCTGGGATCCGCTCCTTCCCAGGGAAGCATTCGTACTTCAAACAGCCTTGATTGTGGGCAGGCTTTCTGCCCAACCGAAGGCCGCTCCCGAGCGTCATGCATCGCGATCACAGAACTGAACCGTTGTAGACTTCCTACAAACTGACCCAGTGAGCTTGGTGCACGAAAACACCAGTGGATCACGTGGCAATTTGGAAAGCTGGATACGTGCTTGCAATCGTCTGCCCTGGACAGGGCTCCCAGACCCCTGGATTCTTAGCCCCGTGGCTGGAACTCCCCTCCGTCGAAGGCCAATTGGCCACCCTGAGCGAGATCGCAGGCATCGACCTCAAGGCTCACGGAACCACCTCCGATGAAGAAACCATCAAGGACACCGCCGTAGCCCAGCCGCTGATCGTTGCGGCCGGCCTCGTGGCAGCAAAATCGTTGTTCGACGTAGAACTGAACACCCTCCCCGTCGTCCTCGCAGGGCACTCCGTCGGTGAGATCACTGCCTCCGCCCTGGCCGGCGTCCTCACGGACAAGGAAGCAATGACCTTCGTCCGCGAACGCGCCAACAACATGGCGGCAGCGGCAGCAGTCACCCCCACCGGCATGAGCGCCGTTGTGGGCGGCGATCCCGCGGAAGTCCTGGCGGCCATCGAGGCCTCGGGAGCCACGCCCGCCAACGTGAATGGTGCAGGCCAGACCGTAGCCGCCGGAACGTTCGAACAGTTGAAGAACCTGGCGGACAACCCGCCTGCCAAGGCACGCGTCATTCCCCTGAAGGTGGCGGGCGCCTTCCACACATCGCACATGGCACGGGCAGTAAGCGCCCTCGAAGCCCTCAAGCCGACGTTGTCGCCGCAGGACCCCACCGTTCCCCTGCTGTCCAACTACGACGGCAAGGAAGTCACGGAAGGCGCTGCCGCCGTCGACAGCCTGATAGCCCAGGTTTCCCGTCCCGTCCGCTGGGACCGGTGCATGGAAACACTGGTGGAGCGCGGCGTCACCGGCGTCATCGAACTCGCCCCGGCCGGCACATTGGCCGGACTGGCCAAGCGCGGCATGCCGGGGGTCAAGACGGTGGCAGTCAAAACACCCGAAGACCTCTCCGCAGCCCTTGCGCTTTTTGCCGAACTGGAGGGACAGTCATGACCACTCCGGTGCTGAAGCAGGCTCCCGTCAACGAAAACTCGCGGATCATGGGCATTGGGGCCTACCGCCCCGACGTCATTGTCACAAACGACGACGTCTGCCAGTGGATCGATTCCTCCGACGAGTGGATCCGCCAGCGGACCGGCATCGTCACGCGCCACCGGGCTCCTGCGGACGTCAGCGTCATTGACATGGCAGAAGGGGCAGCGCGGGAAGCCCTCCAGCATGCCGGCATCGAACCGTCCCAGCTCGGTGGCGTCATCGTCTCCACTGTGACCCACCCGTACGCTACGCCGTCGGCTGCCGCTGCCCTCACCGAGCGTTTGGGCGCGACGCCGGCACCCGCCTTCGACATTTCGGCCGCCTGTGCCGGTTACTGCTACGGCGTAGCGCAGGCAGATGCGCTGGTTCGGTCCGGCTCTGCGGAATACGTTCTGGTGGTTGGTGCCGAAAAGCTGTCCGATGTCATCGACAACCACGAACGAACCATCTCCTTCCTTTTGGGCGACGGCGCGGGCGCCGTGGTTGTTGGGCCTTCCAGCACTCCGGGCATCGGCCCGTCCGTGTGGGGGTCCGACGGCAGCAAATGGGACGCCATCGGCATGACCCACTCCCTGGAGGACGTCAAGAAGCTGGGCGAGACAGCCCGTCACTCGGATGAAACCGATGACCTGGCCATCCTCTCGGCAACACAGGATGTCTGGCCTACCCTCCGCCAGGACGGTCAGACGGTCTTCCGCTGGGCAGTGTGGGAGATGGCCAAGGTAGCCCAGCAGGCGCTCGACGCAGCCGGAATCGAAGCCACCGACCTCGCGGCTTTCATTCCCCACCAGGCCAACATGCGCATCATCGACGAGATGGTCAAGAAGCTCAAGCTTCCGGAGAGCGTGGTGATCGGCCGCGACATTGCCCAAGCGGGCAACACCTCTGCCGCGTCCATTCCGCTGGCCACGCACCGCCTCCTCCAAGAGAACCCCGGGCTCAGCGGTGGCCTCGCCCTGCAGATCGGCTTTGGCGCCGGCTTGGTCTTTGGCGCCCAGGTCGTGGTTTTGCCGTAGACCTGGACCGGCCCGCAGCGTCCAGCCAACTGAATATGACATTCAAACCCAAGCCGTAACCCGCGGTTTGTCCCCTTTCCGGCAGCAGCCGGCATAACAAGAAAAGGAGCCAACAATGGCTAGCAACGAAGAAATCCTGGCCGGCCTGGCTGAAATCGTCAACGAAGAGACCGGCCTCGCCACCGAAGCCGTAGAGCTGGACAAGTCCTTCACCGAGGACCTGGACATCGACTCCATCTCCATGATGACCATCGTCGTCAACGCCGAAGAGAAGTTCGGCGTGCGCATTCCGGACGAAGAGGTCAAGAACCTTAAGACGGTCGGCGACGCCGTGAGCTTCATCGCCAACGCCCAGGCCTAGGCCTGGCACCCACTGTGCCGGGCCAGGGTGCTTCATCCTGCGCCCGGCACAGCCGCACTACCGCCCAAAGTTTTTCCTGCCGCCCCTGCAATGAACTGCAGCCGGGACGGCTGATCCGACAGAGAGTGATCGCATGGCACGCAAAGTAGTCATAACCGGTCTGGGGGCCACCACTCCCATCGGCGGCGACGTCCCCACAATGTGGCAGAACGCGCTGAAAGGGGTCTCAGGCGCCCGCACGCTCGAAGACGAGTGGGTAGCCAAGTACGACCTCCCCGTCCACTTTGCTGCACGGTGCTCGACGCCCGCACTGGACGTCCTGACCCGCGTTGAAGCCAAGCGCATGGACCCGTCCACCCAGTTCGGCGTCATCGCCGCCCGGGAGGCCTGGGCTGATGCCGGCATCGACGACATCGACCACGATCGACTGGCCGTGGCCTTCGCAACAGGCATCGGCGGCGTTTGGACGCTTCTGGACGCCTGGGACACGCTCAAGGAAAAGGGCCCCCGCAGGGTCCTGCCCATGACCGTCCCCATGCTCATGCCCAACGGCGTTGCCGCCGCCGTGAGCCTTGACCTCGGCGCCCGCGCCGGCGCGCACACACCCGTTTCAGCGTGCGCCTCCGGCACGGAAGCCCTGCACCTTGGCCTGGACCTGATCCGTTCAGGCAAGGCGGACGTCGTCATGTGTGGTGGCGCCGAGGCGGCTATCCACCCGATGCCCTTGGCGGCGTTCTCATCCATGCAGGCACTCTCCCGCCGCAACGACGCACCCGAGCGCGCCTCCCGCCCGTACGACACCGACCGTGACGGCTTTGTCATGGGCGAGGGAGCCGGTGCATTGGTCCTCGAGGCAGAAGAACACGCCATTGCCCGCGGCGCACGAATCTATGCCGAGCTTGCCGGCACCTCGGTCACCGCGGACGCCTACCACATCACGGCACCGGACCCCGAGGGCCTCGGTGCCACCCGAGCACTCAAGGCAGCGATGTTCGACGGCAGGATCCAGGCTGAGGACGTGGTTCACGTCAACGCCCACGCGACGTCAACGCCCGTGGGTGACAAGCCCGAATACACGGCGCTGCGTGCCGCGCTGGGCACGCACGTGGACAACGTGGCCGTCTCTGCCACCAAGTCCCAGATGGGCCATCTCCTTGGTGCTTCCGGCGCTGTAGAGGCAGTGTTGACGGTCCTGGCCGTCCATGAGCGCAAGGCGCCCGTCACCATCAACTTGGAGAACCAGGACCCGGAGATTCCCCTGGACGTCGTAACCTCGGTTCGGGACCTACCGGGCGGAGACATCGTCGCCCTCAGCAATTCCTTCGGTTTCGGTGGCCACAACGCCGTCATCGCCGTTCGCAACGTTTAGGAAGTAACCCCATCCCTGCGTTCAGACGCTGAAACAGAGGAGGGCCCCACCATCCGGTGGGGCCCTCCTCTTGCTATGGGGCTGTCCTTACTGACAGGAATTGCTGCCTGCCGGCCTTCTACTGCTAGCCGACCTGGTGCAGCCAGCGCACGGGTGCGCCCTCGGCTGCATGCCGGAACGGCTCCAGTTCCTCGTCCCAGGCTTCTCCCAAAGCCAACGACAACTCGTGATAGACCGCAGAAGGATCGCCGGCGCCTGATTCGTAGGCGTACCGGATCCGGTCTTCGGTCACCATGATGTTGCCGTGAACGTCAGTGACGGCATGAAAGATACCCAGTTCCGGAGTATGCGACCAACGAGCACCATCGACTCCCTGGCTCGGTTCCTCAGTGACCTCATATCGCAGATGCGCCCAGCCCCTCAGAGCCGACGCCAATTGGGCCCCTGTGCCTGGCTTGCCGGTCCACGACAATTCAGCACGGAACATTCCCGGCGCGGCGGGCTGCGGGGTCCACTCAAGATCGGTCCGCTTGTCCACGACCGATCCAATGGCCCACTCCACGTGCGGGCACAACGCCGTTGGCGCCGAGTGCACGAACAGGACACCGCGGGTTGTTGCAACAGACATTCCATCCTCCATAGCTGTAGGTACGTCTTCCCCAACGACCTCTTGCCGGATGATGCTGCTTGCTGCCGGTTATTCAGTTGATGCATTGATTGTGGCACAGAACGAACCCTCAACCATAAATTGAAGGTTCGGCCGTGGTGCTTTCATTTTGCCGCACCCTTTGCTTTTCCGCCAGTGCAGTGTCGGCGACGTCATCCTCACGCCCTTGGATGCGCTTGCTGGTAGCTCTTCCTGAGCCTGTCCACCGAAACGTGCGTATAAATCTGCGTGGTGGCAAGGCTGCTATGGCCCAGGATTTCCTGAACCGCCCGGAGGTCGGCTCCGCCATCGAGGAGGTGCGTTGCTGCACTGTGCCTGAGTGCATGCGGCCCCGTCGCAGACGTATCGCCCAGGGCATGCAGCAGTTCCTCCACCACGGAGCGGACCTGGCGCGGGTCAATCCGATTACCCCGCACTCCGAGGAACAGGGCCGGCCCGCTCTTGCCCGTGACCACTGCCGGACGCCCCCGGCGAAGCCAATCGTCGACGGCGACTGCTGCCGGAACACCAAAGGGAACCGTCCGTTCCTTGTTGCCTTTGCCCAGCACCCGAAGGGTCCTGCGATCGGGGTCGAGGTCGTCGATGTCAAGGTCCGCAAGTTCACCTACACGGATGCCCGTTGCATAGAGGAGTTCCACGATGGCCCGGTTCCGAACAGCCATGGCTCCGCCATCGGCTGCAGCGTCGTCCAGGCTCGTCACCATCCGGGAAATCTGCTGTTGCTGGAGGACACCCGGCAGAGATTTCTCCCTCTTGGGTGCCTGTAGTCGGATAGCGGGGTCGACGGCGATCAGTTCCTCCCGCATGGCCCACTGCGTAAATGAACGGGCGGTTGCGGCACGGCGGGCAAGAGTGGAGCGGGCCATCCCCGCTTCGCTTTGGGCGCCAAGCCAGCGGCGGAGTGTGCCCAATTGCAATTGCCCGAGTTGACTCACTCCCTCCTGCACAGCGAAAGCGAGGAGACTGCGGACGTCCGCGAGGTATGCACGAACGGTATGCTCCGATCTCGCGCGTTCACCTTCCAGGTAGCGCCGGAAGGCATCGATTGCTTCCTTCAGAGATCCCGGCAATTGTTCTTCGTCCACGCTTTCCACTTTGCCAGTATTCTCCGGTTTCATACCGCAGCAACATGCCCGGCGAGCAGCGCACTAGACCTCCCGGGTCCGCTTCCAGGCGCCACGGTCCGATGCCGCCAGTCCCAGCAAGCCAAGGCGGCCAAGACCGGCCCTGACCGCATTGGGACTCAAGCCTGCAACAACAGCCAACTTCTCAACCGAACTCGTGGATCTGAGGGGTAGCGCGTCCAGCAGGATCAGGTCTTCCAGGGAGAGGCCGTCGTGAATGGAGGCCGTCGAGTCCTTGGCTTCCGCCATGGCATCCCCGTTCCGGCCCGCCAACTCCGCAACCTCGCCAACGTCCGTCACGCAAACCGCTCCACCGTCCCGGAGCAGCCTGTGGCAACCCGCCGAGTTTGCGCTGTGAATGGAGCCCGGCACCGTTGCGACTACCCTGCCGATTGATTCTGCATGGTGGGCGGTGTTGAGGGCACCGGAGCGCCACCGCGCTTCCACCACGACCGTGACGGATGCCAAAGCTGCGATGATGCGGTTGCGCTGCAGGAAGCGATACCTCGTGGGAGCAGATCCTGGCGGCACCTCGGAAATCACCGCGCCTTGATTCACTACGGCCCGGAGAAGGTCTTCATTTCCGGACGGATAGAAGCGATCCACTCCCCCGGCCATGACGGCAATGGTGGGTATGGAGGCCGCACCACCGCTCAATGCCCCGCGGTGGGCATGGGCGTCGATACCGTAGGCGCCCCCGGAGACGACGGTGTAACCCCGCTGCGCGAGTCCGTAGGCAAAGTCCCCCGTGACCGATGCGCCGTAGCTTGTGCTGTCCCTGGAACCCACCAAGGCCACTGTCTGCCACACTGCCGGCAGTGGCTGCTCGTGTCCCCGCCACCACAAGCACAGTGGTTCCTGGAGGCCGAGGTCCGTCAATTGCTCCGGCCACAGGTCATCACCCGGGATGATGAGCCTACCGCCCAGCCTCTTCACGGTCTCGATGTCGCGGTCCGGCGCAAGGTCCGGAATGCGTGGCGCCCAGCGGCGCTGACTAGCTGCAAGCCCCTGCCAGGACGCCGGAGCCCCGGACTCCGCGAGAAGGCCGGAAATTTCCTGCTCAAGTTGGGGGCCACTCTTGAGTTCCCCCGTTGCCACACCAAGTGCGTCGATGGCCCCCACGGCGTGGACCAATGCCAGTCCCACGGCGTCCTGCGGCTCCATCAGGCGGGCCAGGGCGGCCCGTGCAATTCGTTCTTTGTCCTGCGTCCCCAAGGTGCCCACTGCTGCGTTTTCCTCCGTAATGTCTTTCATGCTGCCGCCGTTGCCTGCCGAAGGCCCAGTGCCTGTCCGATGTGATCTGCCGTGGGAACCTCGGAGTGCTCCAGGTCAGCAAGCGTCCATGCCAACCGGAGGACACGGTCGTAGCCGCGGGCGGTGAGGATCCCCCGTTCCAACGCGGTATCCAGGATCCTGGTGGTGCCGGGAGACAGCCTCAGTTCGCCTCGAAGTACACGGCCCGGTATCTGGGAATTCGTCTCCAATCCAAAAGGACCCAGCCGCTCGGCTTGCCCCTGCCTCGCCGCCTGCACCCTCCCGGCAACGGTGACCGTGTCCTCCTCTTGCCCGGCCTGGCCAAAGTCTGCGAGCGACACGCGCTGCACCTGGAGCTGGATGTCTACCCGATCCAACAGCGGACCTGAAATGCGGCCAAAGTAGCGTCGACGCATCAACGGCGTGCACGTACAGTCCATGGCTTTCCCCGAGGCCTTGCCGCAAGGGCACGGGTTGGCCGCCAGGACCAACTGAAACCGTGCGGGGTAGGCGGCGGTTCCGGCAGAACGATGGATGACAAGCTCTCCGCTTTCCAGTGGTTGCCGAAGCGCATCCAGCACACGGCGCTCATACTCGGGAGCCTCATCGAGGAACAGGACACCCCGGTGTGCCCGGGAAGCCGCACCAGGGCGCGGAAGCCCTGAGCCGCCACCGATAATGGCCGCTGACGTGGCACTGTGATGGGGATTTTCAAAAGGTGGCCTGCGGATCAGACGCACAGCGCCTGATCGGACAGCAGCCAGGGAATGAATGGCCGTGACTTCCATGGCAGCCTTGTTCTGCAGGTCAGGGAGCAAGCCGGGCAGCCGCTCAGCCAGCATCGTCTTGCCGGCACCCGGGGGACCGGTCAGCAGCATGTGATGACCACCTGCCGCAGCCACCTCCAAGGCACGGCGGGCATCGGACTGCCCGGAAACATCGCCGAGGTCCGGGACCGGGGCACAGGCGTCATCGTCGTCCTCCGCTTGCTCGCCGCCGGGTGGATCGTAGTCGAGCGCAAGCTCGGTCGGATCTGCCCCGAAGTCAAAGGCGAGCCTGGCAAGGGTCTTGTATCCGCGGACGTTGGCACCGGGAACGAGAGCAGCCTCAGCAGCATTTGCCTCGGCGACAACGATGTCCGGATAGCCGGCTTGGACTGCGGCCATGACCGCCGGAAGGATGCCGCGAATAGGCCGCAGCCTCCCGTCCAAACCGAGTTCGGCAATGAATACGGTCCCGCTGATTGAGCGGATATCGTCCGCGGCACGCAGGACAGCCATGGTGATTGCCAGATCAAACCCCGATCCACGCTTGGGCAAGGACGCCGGAATCAGGTTGGCCGTAATCTTCCGCCGGCTCAAGGGGATCCCGGAATTCCGTGCTGCGGAGCGTATGCGTTCCTTGGCCTCATTGAGGGCGGCGTCGGGCAACCCCAGAATCACGAAGGCCGGGAGTGTTTGGCCGATGTCGGCTTCGACCTCGACGATGTAGCCGTTGAGGCCAACGAGTGCTACACAGTAGCTGCGCCCCACCCCCATCAGCCCACACCCCGCAAATGTTCGAGCTGGGGGTCCCCGACGCCGTTGTGGATCACGGAAACCACATCTACCCGGCGTCGTGAGGCATTCAACTCGTGCTCCCGGCACCAGGCCGCAGCCAGCCGATGCAGCCGGGCCAGTTTCGCCGGACCCACCGCTTCAAAGGGATGGCCGTAATCCAAGCTGCTGCGCGTCTTGACTTCGGCAACAACCATGGTGTCGCCCTCCAGGGCGACGATGTCGATTTCACCCTCCGCGCACCGCCAGTTGCGATCTACGATGCGCATCCCCTGGTCTTCCAGGAACACCGCCGCCAGTTCCTCGCCGTCGCGGCCAAGAATATCTTTTGCCCTCATGAGCACCACCTCCGCTAACCAGCTTTCACGCTGGCAACGGCCCACGGCAGGGCGTTATGCGGCTATGTGGGTAAACCCCGTCAGATCACTGCTGTGGAGGAAGAGTGACCGGCTATGCCGGAAGCATACCGGGAGCTTTTTTGCACCGGCCGCTAATTACCGAGGTTGCCCAGGTCCCCGTCTTTTGGCAGGGCAAGGTCCTCGTTGCGTGGCAACTCTTCGACGTTGACGTCCTTGAACGTGATCACCCGAACGTTCTTGACGAATCGGGCGGAGCGGTAGACGTCCCACACCCAGGCGTCCTGGAGCGTCAGGTCAAAATAGACTTCGCCGTCGGCACTGCGTGCCTGGAGATCAACATGGTTGGCCAGATAGAAGCGCCGCTCGGTTTCGACAACGTAGCTGAACAAACCGACGACGTCGCGGTACTCACGGTAGAGCTGCAGCTCCATGTCGGTTTCATAGTTCTCAAGGTCCTCGGCGCTCATAGTTCCATCTTGCACCATCGGCCGGACACAACGCGCCACAATGACGGCCGGTGCAGGCTACATCAGGTGCCAGCTGGTCCGATGGTAGGCGCTGGGACCCTGCAGCCTGAGGACCTCCCGGTGCGCTGCCGTGGCATACCCCTTATTTTCATTCCACCCGTACGCAGGCGCTTCGGAGTGCAGCTCAACCATGATCCGGTCGCGGGCTACCTTCGCCAGTACACTGGCGGCAGCCACGCTCAGGCAGCTCATGTCAGCCTTGACGCGGGTGTGAACGGGAGCCTCGCAGGCCGGCCCCACGGGCGCTGTATCGAACAGGGAGCCTTGAATATCCGGGGAGAGCCAGTTGTGGCTGCCGTCCAGCAGCACAAGATCCGGTATTGTGCCGCCTGCCAAAACTTCAAGCCATGCCCGGGTGCCGGCAAGTCGCAGGGCGGCAATGATGCCGATCTCGTCGATTTCCTGCGCCGTTGCATGGCCCACGGCACAGGCTACGGCCCAGTCACGCACCAAGGGCTCCAGCCGGTCGCGGTCTTCAGGCTTCAGAAGCTTGCTGTCGCGTACATCCGCGAGGAGATCGTGGTCCTCCAGGTTGACCACAGCGATTCCGACACTGACCGGCCCCGCCAACGCACCCCTTCCAACCTCATCCACCCCTGCCAGGAGCCTCACGCCGGGGGCGAGGAAGGAGCGCTCCACATCCAGGGTGGGAAAGACCGGCACGGCCTTGCCCGGCTTGGGCTTGGCCGACTTGGCTTTGACCGGCTTGGTCTTGGCCGACGTGGGCTTGGGCGTGGCGGCAGTCTTGGCTTTGCTTCCGGTGGTGGCCTGTGCCATTACTGCCCCTGGGCGCCTTCGGGGACGTTCTTGAAGACGTCCTGGTAGTTATCCAGGACCGTCCATCGGTTGATGGGCCAGGCAATGACAGTCGCTTTGCCTTCGACGTCCTCAATATTGACGAAGCCGCCGTTGACTTCCTGGTGCGCCCTTGAGTCCTCCGAATGGTTCCGGTTGTCTCCCATAACCCACACCTTGCCCTCCGGGACAATGACGTCAAACGTCTTGGGCTGGGGCACCTCTGCGGGATTGACGTACGTCTCGTCGAGCGGGACCCCGTTGATAGTGATCCGGCCAGTCGCATCGCAGCAGGCAACCCTGTCGCCGGGCAGGCCAATGACACGCTTCACAAGATGTTGGTCATTGTCATCGGCCGCAAGGCCAACAAATTCGAGGGTGTCCCCTACCCAGTCGAGCGGACCGGCAGGTTTTTGGGCCACGGGAGGAAGCCAGCCCTGCGCATCTTTGAACACAACTACGTCCCCGCGTTCCACATCGAACGGACCTGGTACCAGCAGGTTGATGAAGATGCGGTCATTGACATCCAGCGTGCTCTCCATGGATTCCGAAGGGATCCAGAAAGCCCGGAACAGGAAAGTCTTGAGGAGGAAGGACAAAACCAGGGCAATCGCCACGACGGTGGCGATCTCCTTGAGCCACACCAAGGCGATGTTCTGCCGTGGCTTGCCGCCATCGCCGGCAGCTCCGCCGTCGTCATCAGACGTGCCGGGACCAGCTACGCCGGCGGCGTTTCCCGTCCCGTCCAAGACCCGGGCGTCGTCGTCGTGGCGCTCGGGATTCTCGGGAACTCTGTCCGGCATTTAGTGTCCGTTCTCTGATGGTTCGGCCTGCGTGGAACGAGGCATCTCTGCAAATCTATCAAGTGGCCAGATGATCTGGACCGGTCGGCCGATAACGCGTTCGACAGGAACCATTCCCCCGCCCGGCGCCCCAAGCAATCCCCGTGAGTCGGCCGAGCGGGAACGGTGGTCACCCATCAGCCACAGCCGTCCGGCAGGCACGACGACGTCGAACTTCTGCTCGCTGGGTTCGTCACCCGGATAGACATAGGGTTCCGCAAGTACCTGTCCGTTAACTGTGAGGTGGCCCGACGGATCGCAGCACTGCACGTGGTCACCGCCCACACCGATGACGCGCTTGACGTACGTTGTGTCGCTGCCGGTGAGTCCCACCCACTGGCTTGCGGCGGCTACCGCATCAACCAGCGGACCTTTCCCGCTGTTGAGGGGTGCAAAGGTGCCGCGGCCGTCGAAGACTACGACGTCGCCCCTTCGGATGGAGTCGGCCTGGAATGCCGTCCTTGAAACGAGGATCCGGTCTCCGGTGCCAAGCAGTGGTTCCATGGACTCAGATGGTATGTAGTAGACGTCGAGCCACAGGGATCGGACCAGGCCGCTGATCGCGACGGCCAGTACCAAGGCCAGCAAAACAAAACGCCAGCCCTGTTTGCGGGGCTGGCGTTCTGTTGTGTCCATGACTCATATCCCTGGTGCGTTGCGGATTGCTCCGGAACCAACCGGGCACGGATCCTGGACCCGTTGCATAAGTCCGGGGACTTACTTGGCGAAGTCGCGCTTTTCCTTGATCTTCGCAGCCTTACCGCGCAGTGCGCGCATGTAGTAAAGCTTGGCGCGGCGGACGTCACCCTTGGTGACGACCTCGATCTTTTCGATGATCGGGGAGTGCACCGGGAAGGTACGCTCTACGCCGACACCGAAGGAAACCTTGCGTACGGTGAAGGTCTCGCGGACACCGTCGCCCTGGCGGCCCAGGACGAAGCCCTGGAATACCTGGACACGGGTGTTCTTGCCTTCGATGATGTTGACGTGAACCTTGAGGGTGTCACCCGCACGGAACTCAGGAACATCGCTGCGCAGCGAAGCTGCATCTACGCTATCGAGGATATGCATTAATCCACTCCTGGTGAACGCCACAGGTCATCCACTTTGGGTCACGGCGGACAAGCCGGCAGGCCGCAAGGGCCAATCGGAAATCTCCGCCGAAGATTCTTTGTGACCGGCCTAGCCGTGATTGGCGTGGCCGGAGTGTCAGGCTGTTGGCGTAGCTCCCCCTGTGGCAGGTGCCGGCCCAGCAGACACAAGGGTTAATTCTGCCATAAGCGGGACCGTCGGGCCAATTGCCGTACCCGGCATCAAGCGCACGACGGCGGCGGGCAGCTACTCGTGGACGTCGCCGCCGGGACGCGCACGCAGGCGGCCGTCAACGACGTCGTAACCCAGCTCCGCGAGGGCGTTCCGGTCAGCGCGGCTCAGTCCCGTCGCGTCAAACTCCGCGAGCAGGTCAGGACGGCGATCCGCCGTACGGCGGAACTGCTCGTGACGCCGCCACTGGGCAATCTTCCCGTGGTTGCCACTCAAAAGGATGGCGGGGACGTCATGGTCGCGCCAAGACGAAGGCTTGGTGTAGACAGGGTACTCGAGCAGACCGTCGGAGTGTGATTCTTCAACCAAAGATTCCGGGTTGCCTACGACACCCGGCAAGAGGCGTCCGATAGCCTCGACCATGGCAAGGACGGCAACTTCGCCCCCGTTGAGCACGTAGTCGCCCAAGCTGACTGGACGGACGGTGAAGTGCTCGTGCGCCCATTCAATCACCCGTTCGTCAATGCCCTCGTACCGGCCGCAGGCAAAGACGAGCTGCTCTTCCTCGGCCAGTTCATAAGCGAGGGCCTGGGTGAACCGCTCCCCCGCCGGGGAAGGGACGATGAGGACCGGACGGGCTCCTTCACGCTTCGCCACCACGGATTCCAGCGCCTGCGCCCAGGGCTCGGGTTTCATCACCATGCCGGCGCCGCCACCGTAGGGAGTGTCGTCCACGGTGCGGTGCTTGTCCGAAGTAAAGGCGCGGAGGTCGTGAACGTTCAGCTCCAGCAACCCGTCTTGCCGGGCCTTGCCTATGAGCGAAAGATCCAACGGCGCGAGGTACTCCGGGAAGATGCTGACGACGTCGATCCTCATTCAGGCATCTTCCCGCGTGTTGTCGGCCTGGTCTGCGGCCTGAGCGGTGTCGTCGTTGATTTCGAAGAGGCCGGCAGGCGGGGTGACGAGGATGTAGCCTGCGTCGATATTTACTTCGGGGACGATCTCATCAACAAAGGGAATGAGGATCTCTTTGCCGTCGAAAGCTTCGACCACCAGCAGGTCCTGTGCTGGCATCGTGTTCAGGGCCGTTACCTTGCCCACCACCTTCGTTCCTACGCGGGCCTCCAGGCCGACAAGCTCGTGCTCGTACCAGCCTTCGTCTTCAGCTTCGTCCAAATCATCCGTTTCGATGAAGAGCTTGGCACCACGGATGAGTTCTGCGGCGTTGCGGTCTGCTACTTCCTCAAAGCCCAACAACAGGATGTCCTTGTTCCACCGGGCGCTCCGTATGGTCAAGGGACCAGCCGAAGACGGCTCAACCAGGAATTCGGTTCCGGCAACGAACCGTTCTGAAGGGGCATCGGTGAGTACCTGCACCGTAACCTCGCCGCGGATGCCGTGGGGTTTGCCGATCCGGGCCACCTGGAGCTGCATGGGTTCCTCTGAATTCTGTTGGGACCGCCAACCGTCGGCGGCCTTGGACACGTAATGGTGGATAAAGCAATCCGGCCCCTCCACCATATTCGGTGAAGGGGCCGGATCTAAGACAAGTATTGCTGTGCGCTACCGGCGGCGGTCGGTGTCGACGACGTCGACCCTGACCTGATCGCCACCGGCCAAAGCTGCAACAACCGTGCGCAGTGCGCGCGCAGTGCGGCCTTGGCGACCGATCACCCGTCCGAGGTCTTCCTGGTGAACGCGCACCTCAAGGGATTCCCCGCGGCGGTTGTTCCTGGCACTGACCTTGACATCCTCAGGGCTGTCAACGATCCCGCGGACCAAGTGCTCGAGCGCTTCTGCCAGCAACTTACTCAGCCTCGGTGGTCTCTGCTTCAGCCTCGGCCGGAGCTTCGGCTTCGTCCTTCTTGGCCTTCTTGGTGATGGCTTCCGGGATGATGACAGAACCCTTTTCCGGGGCTACGAAAGCTTCCTTCGGAGCCTTGGTCTTCAGGGTGCCTTCCTGGCCCGGCAGGCCCTTGAACTTCTGCCAGTCGCCGGTGATCTTGAGGATCGCGGCAACCTGCTCAGTCGGCTGGGCACCAACGGAAAGCCAGTACTGGGCACGCTCGGAAGCGACCTCGATGTACGAAGGCTCTTCGGTGGGGTGGTACTTGCCGATTTCTTCAATGGCACGGCCATCGCGCTTGGCGCGGGCATCCATGACGACAATGCGGTAGTACGGTGCGCGCATCTTACCGAAGCGCTTAAGGCGAATCTTTACGGCCACTTTTGTGGTCACTCCTGTTTCTGAAACGGGGTTGAACCCGACGTTCTGCACCCGTGGGGCGGGCCATACTTGGGGGTTCGAAGGACAAGATGCGAGCACGGAGAGAGGGGCCGTACCGATCGAGTACCTGTCCATTGTGCCAGATGCCGGGAGCAATTACGACTTGGGCCACCCGGCAGCGTGTTGTCACCCACGCGGCTTTCCCCGCTCCCGCCAACTCCATGCATCCGGGTCAGACGGACCAGACGTAGAGCCCTGCGCGCTCCGCCTTCTCCACATCGGTGGCCAAAGCCGCCAGCTGCTGGACATACTGGCGGGACTCTGCGGCGCCGAATGGCATGTCATCCTGCGCGGCCCAGGCGGCAGCGACGTCGTCGAGAACATTTCCGTCACCTTCACTTTCGTAGGTGAGCAGTTCCGCGAGTGCCCTGACCATGGCTTCCGGAACGCCAAGGAGGGCATCGCTTGTGACATCCACCAAAGCCAACTCGTAGTCGGCGCCGGCCGCATGGACGGCTTGGCCGGCGAGGTCCCCGAGCTGTTCAACCTCAAAGTCGGTGATGCCGTCGATCCTCACAGCGGGGCCCGCAACATCGGCGCCCCGGTCAAGGGCTGCTGCCCGCTTCAGTGCTTCGTCGTGGGTGGCTACAAAGATTTCGGCAAAGCCCATGGAAAGTACCCTCATTCCTTCGTGCTGACGGGGCGGCGGCACGAGGCAAACCCTGCGCCACCACTGCCCAGCCTACTGGAGCCGGCGGTCCCGGCTTAGCGCACGGCTACCCGCAGGCTGTTGCGCCACGGATCCTCGAACCGCAGTTCGAGGCCCGTGTGGTGGTTCTGCACCCCGGCCACCTTGAGGCGGTCCGCCAGGGCAGACACATCCTCGGCCGACGGAACCTCGATCAGAACTTCACCCAGGCCCAGTGTGTCGCGACGAGGGCCGGCGCCGCGGCTGTTCCAGACGTTCATGGCCATGTGGTGATGGTAACCACCGGCTGACACAAACAACGCCTGACCATGCCATCCTGCGGTTTTCTCGAATCCGAGGGTGTCGACATAGAACTTGTGTGCGGTGGAGACATCACCCACTTGGAGGTGTATGTGCCCTACGCCGGCGGGGGCGTCGTGCTGGCGGGAGACCGCTGCTTCGCTCAGGTACTGCTCAAGGTATCGCTGCGGGGGCAAGGCAACATTGTCCATGACAACGTTCTTGCCGTCCCACTGCCAGACCTCGCGCGGCTTGTCGTAGTACAGCTCGATTCCGTTGCCTTCGGGATCGGTGAAGTAGAAGGCTTCGCTGACCAGGTGGTCCGCGCTGCCAACGAACGCCCGGGGCTCATAATGCGCGGCAGTGGCGATCGTGGCCGCCAAGGAAGGCTGGTCCTCGAACAGAATTGCGGTATGGAAGAGTCCCGCTTCTCCCCTGCCGGGTATCTGGAGACCTGCGGCAGGAGCCAGGTGGACCACGGGCTTTCCACGGCGTCCCAAGTACAGGCCGCCGTCCTGCTCGGCAATGATTTCCAGCCCCAAGGCACGCTGGTAATAATCGCTCATGAGCTTCATGTCCCCCACCTTGAGCATGACGGTGCCCATGGTGAGTTCGGCAGGAAGGAGGTCTTGGTTGCGTTGGGTGGTCATGGTGGTGCTCCCTCAATGAAGTGGCCGCTTATCAGCGCTGCTACACCATTAAATTACTTGAAGCTTCAATTTATTCCTAGCGGATGATGTTCCCTCTCAGGACCACATGCTTGAGCCTGCCCACGGTCTCCAGTTCCAGTCGGGGATCCTCTGAGCAAACCACGACGTCGGCACTCGCACCCTCGCTGATGCCGTCGGCTCCCAGCCAGGCGCGGGCCCGCCACGCAGCAGCGTCCAGGACAGCGCCCGGCGGCAGGCCGGCGTCGTGCAGTTCCTTGAGCTCATCAGCGATCCTGCCATGCGCAATGACGCTCCCCGCATCCGTCCCTGCGTAGATGGTGACACCGGCTTCGAAAGCCTCCACAACCCGCTCACGCCGGCGCTCCCATAAGCGCAGCATGTGGGAGGCGTAGCCAGGGAACTTCGGTTGGGCCTGGGCAGCGATGTCCGGGAAAGTCGCGATGTTGATGAGCGTGGGAACGATCGGCACCGATTCCTCCACGAGCCGGGGAATGTGCCGTGGCAAGAGGCCTGTGGCGTGCTCGATGCAATCGATTCCGGCGTCGAGCATGTCGTCGATCGTGTCCTCGGCGAAGCAGTGGGCCGTAACGCGGGCGCCTTCGTCGTGGGCGGCGGAGACTGCATCCTTGACGAGGTTCTTCGGAAAGGAGGGCGCAAGGTCACCGGCATCGCGGTCGATCCAGTCGCCGACGAGCTTGACCCAGCCGTCGCCGTCGCGGGCTTCCTTCCGGACGGTCTCCACGAGCTCCTCCGGGCCAATCTCATGGCCAAGGCCGCGGAGGTAGCGCTTGCTCCGGGCAATATGGCGACCCGAGCGAATGAGCCGGGGCAAGTCGGAACGCTGCTGGATCCAGCGCGTGTCGCTGGGCGACCCCGCATCCCTGATCAGCAATGTCCCGGCTTGGAGGTCGGCCCGGGCCTGGGCGAGAGCCGTCTGCTCGTCCACTGCCCCGCCTACACCGAGTCCCACATGGCAATGGGCATCAACAAAGCCGGGAAGGACCCAGCCATCCACCACGGTGTCCGGGGTGGCTGTTGGTCGCTCAAAGGTCAGGGTTCCGTCGACGGACCATAGGCCACGCAGCTCCCGGTCCGCCGACACGAGCACGGGCCCGCTGAACTCGATGATGTTTGCCACGGAAAAAATCCTAGCGCCGGGACCCCGCCGCGCCTGTATGACTGGGAGCCCGCGGGCAGCTGTGGTAGCTTCGTCTACGACCACACGGGGGCCCCTGCAGGGGCTGAGATCGGACTGATGCAGTCTGCGACCGTTGAACCTGTCCGGGTAATGCCGGCGAAGGAAGTGAGTATCCTTGAGCACCACAGAAACACAGCACAGCCCTGCCCAAAACACGGCAAACCCTTCCGGGTACCAGGCTGTTACCCAATCCTTGAAATCGCATTCGCTGGCGTACGTGGAGGACCGCGAGACGGGCATACGCGTCCCCGTCACGGAAATCGCGCTGGAGCCCTCGCCCAACGGCCAAGCCAACGCGCCGTTGCAGGTCTACAGAACAGCGGGGCCGGGCAGCGACCCGGTCATGGGCCTCGAACCGTTCCGCGCGGCCTGGATTGAAGCCCGCGGGGACACAGAGGCCTATTCGGGCAGGGAACGGAACCTGCTCGACGACGGTAAGTCCGCCGTCCGCCGGGGAGCAGCCTCTGCGGAGTGGAAGGGCACGCAGCCGGTGCCCCGCCGCGCCGTCGAAGGCAGGACCGTCACGCAGATGCACTACGCGAAGAAGGGCATTGTGACCCCCGAGATGCAGTTCGTGGCCCTTCGGGAAAACTGCGACGTGGAACTGGTCCGAAGCGAGGTGGCCGCCGGACGTGCAATCATCCCCAGCAACATCAACCACCCCGAATCCGAACCGATGATCATCGGCAAGGCATTCCTGGTGAAGATCAACGCCAACATCGGGAACTCGGCCGTCACAAGCTCCATCGCCGAGGAAGTGGACAAGCTGCAGTGGGCAACGCAGTGGGGTGCTGACACCGTCATGGACCTCTCCACCGGCGACGACATCCACACCACGCGGGAGTGGATCATCCGCAACTCCCCCGTCCCGATCGGCACGGTGCCTATCTACCAGGCATTGGAGAAGGTCAATGGTGAGGCCAACAAGCTGACCTGGGAGATCTTCCGGGACACCGTGATCGAGCAATGTGAACAAGGCGTGGACTATATGACCATCCACGCCGGTGTCCTGCTCAGGTACGTGCCGCTGACCGCCAACCGTGTGACAGGGATCGTCTCCCGGGGCGGTTCGATCATGGCGGGATGGTGCCTTGCCCATCACGAGGAAAACTTCCTCTACACGCATTTTGACGAACTCTGCGAGATCTTCGCGAAGTACGATGTCGCCTTCTCACTCGGAGACGGCCTGCGTCCGGGCGCCACGGCCGATGCCAACGATGCCGCCCAGTTCGCGGAGCTGGACACGCTCGCCGAGCTGACGCAGCGGGCATGGGAGTTCGACGTGCAGGTCATGGTTGAAGGGCCGGGGCACATTCCGTTCCACCTCGTCCGCGAAAACGTGGAGCGTCAACAGGAACTCTGCAAGGGTGCCCCCTTCTACACCCTGGGCCCGTTGGTCACGGACGTTGCTCCCGGCTACGACCACATCACCTCGGCCATTGGCGCCACGGAAATCGCACGCTACGGCACCGCCATGCTCTGTTACGTGACACCGAAAGAACACCTTGGCCTGCCGAACAAGGACGACGTAAAAACAGGCGTGATCACCTACAAGATCGCGGCGCACGCAGCCGACCTCGCCAAGGGCCACCCGGGGGCGCACGAACGCGACGACGCACTCTCCAAAGCCAGGTTCGAATTCCGATGGCGTGACCAGTTCGCGCTCTCCCTTGACCCGGTGACCGCGGAAGCCTTCCACGACGAAACCCTGCCCGCCGAACCGGCAAAGACCGCGCACTTCTGCTCCATGTGCGGACCCAAATTCTGCTCCATGCGCATTAGCCAGGACATCCGGGACGAGTACGGCTCAGCCGAAGCACAGGCCGCGATCGCCGGAATGTACAACGGCATGCGTGAAAAGAGTGAGGAATTCCTGGCGTCGGGCGGAAAGGTCTACTTGCCGGAGCTCCGGATGCCGGTAACCACGCAGCAGGGTGTAACCGGCCTGAACGAACCGGGGCGGAATCAGGCAGGACAGCGCGATTCAGGAAGCCTTAGCTGACATTGATCGCCCGACGTCGGCAATGAAGGACCTGATGGTCCTGTCTCCGTCGACGGAATCCTGGGGCCGGTGCCCGCCCGCTGCCACGCGGCGAAGGGCACCGGTCTCCTGCAGGTACCCGGCGATTTCCTCATACAACGGTTCCCATCCGCCGGTGAGGACCAGCGTGGGCACGCCGGGCACAATGTGCAGGGGAGCTTCCCACGGGGGCGCCTGCAACCGGAGCCGGCGGGCAGAACGGCGGGCCTCCGGCGTGTCCGGCCCGTCAGCTTGGGCAGAGTAGGCACGCCGGAAATACTCCCGCTGGTAATCGGCGTCGCTGATGTGGTTCCGGACATCAAACAGCGGCTGCATCAGCGTTCGGTGCGCTGCCGTGGCAGGCAGTTCTGCAGTGAGGGACAGGCACGCAGGCTCGACCAGCGAAAGCGAATACACGAGGTCGGGGCGCTCAACAGCTGCCAGCATCGCGGAGATCGCGCCTTGTTCGTGGGCCACCACGTGCCCGCCGCCCGCAGCGGAAAGCGACGCCACCTGGATGGCGACATCACCATGGACGTCCGACTCCAGGGGCTCAGCCACGGGGTCAAAGCCGTGCCGACGGAGGAAGAGCGCGTCGTAGGACAGCGCCATGCCATGCTGCTTCGGCCAAGCCGCGGCGCCATAGCTCCCCAGGCCGTGGACGAAGACTACGCGCTGCTTATGCATTGACCCAGCCTATTCCACGGCACCGACAAGGAATCGGAACGGAATCCGGAGCTGCTACTTGCCGAGGAACTTATCGAAGCCCTTGGGAAGGTTGAGCGTGGAGGGATCGAAGTCCGCTGCACCCTTGCCGAAGGCAGCGCCCGTGGGAGCGGCAGACGCCGCAGCAGCGCGCTTGGCCTCGGCATCGCGAAGCTCCTGGGCCGCCTTGGCCGGGTTGCCGGAGCGGGCCTTCTTCTTGGGAGCGCTCTTGCCGCCCTTCCGGCCCCCACCGGGGCCACCCAGTCCGGGCATTCCCGGCATACCCGGCATACCGCCACCCTGCGCGAGCTTCTTCATCATCTTCTGGGCTTGGGCGAAACGCTCCAGGAGGCCATTGACCTCGGAAACGTGGACACCCGAACCCTTGGCGATGCGTGCACGGCGGGATCCGTTGATGATTTTTGGAGCAACGCGCTCGTGCGGCGTCATCGAGCGGACAATTGCCTCGACCCGGTCGATTTCGCGTTCGTCGAAGTTCTCCAGCTGCTGGCGGATGTTTTGCGCACCCGGCATCATCATGAGCATCTTCTTCATGGAGCCCATGTTGCGGATCTGCTGCATCTGGGCGAGGAAGTCGTCCAGCGTGAAGTCTTCCTGGTCGGCGAACTTCTTCGCCATCCGGGCGGCTTCTTCCTTGTCCCAGGCTTTCTCGGCCTGTTCGATCAAGGTAAGGACGTCACCCATGTCCAGGATGCGGGATGCCATACGGTCCGGGTGGAACAGCTCGAAGTCGTCCAGTCCTTCACCGGTGGAGGCAAACATGACGGGCTTGCCCGTGACGGACGCAACCGACAGCGCGGCACCACCGCGGGCGTCGCCGTCGAGCTTGGACAGGACGATGCCGGTGAAGTTCACGCCTTCATCGAAGGCCATTGCCGTGTTCACGGCGTCCTGGCCGATCATGGCGTCGATGACGAACAAGACCTCGTTGGGGATGATGGCCTGGCGGATCCGACGGGCCTGGTCCATCATCTCGGCGTCCACGCCGAGGCGGCCGGCGGTGTCAACAATGACGACGTCGTGCAACTTCTGGCGCGCTTCTTCCACACCGGCCTGCGCCACGGCAACGGGGTCACCGGCGGGGTGTTCGAGCTCGGAGGTGGCACCGGGATGAGGGGCAAAAACGGGGACGCCTGCCCGCTTGCCCACGACTTGGAGCTGGGTCACAGCGTTGGGGCGCTGCAAGTCGCACGCCACCAGCATGGGGCTGTGACCCTGGGCCTTCAGCCATTTGGACAGCTTGCCCGCGAGCGTGGTCTTGCCGGCACCCTGGAGGCCGGCGAGCATGATGATGGTGGGGCCGTTCTTGGCCAGGCGGATGCGCCGGGTCTCGCCACCAAGGATCTCGACGAGTTCCTCGTTGACGATCTTCACAATCTGCTGGCTCGGGTTCAAGGCACCGGAGACCTCAGCCCCGAGCGCGCGCTCGCGGATGCGGGAGGTGAACTCCCGGACCACGGGCACGGCAACGTCCGCGTCCAGGAGGGCACGGCGGATCTCCCGGACCGTGGCGTCGACGTCGGCCTCGGAGAGGCGGCCCTTGCCACGGAGGTTCTTGAAGGTTGCTGTCAACCGGTCAGAGAGTGAATTGAACACGCGCCGTGCACTTCTTTCGATGGTCTACGGATGGCGGCCGGTACGGCACGCCGGAGTCTTGACGATTCTTGCCCCAACAACTTTGTCTCAACCCCAACAAATTTGTGTCAATCAGGGGACTCGACTATCTAGGGTACCAAGTCGCGCTGACAAGGTGGCATGCTGGCACAGTGACCAGCAAAACAACAGTGAAAACGTTGCTCATTCTCGGCGCGTCCGGTGACCTGACGGGCAGGCTGCTTCTCCCCGGGCTGGCCGGGCTGCTGGCAACGGGCCGGGCGCCGGATTTGAGGTTGGTTGGCGCCGGCTCGGACCCGTGGACACCCGGTCAATGGAAAGAACGCGTCGACACCGCCTTTTCGGCCGCGGCCAGCGCCGCCAATGCCACAGGTCGCACAGCCTTGGCGGCCACAGCGGAAACAACCGAGTACCACCAGGTGGATGTCACTGCCGACGGTCCGCTGGCTCAACTGCTGGGAACACTGGAAGCTCCCGTCGCCATCTACTTTGCTTTGCCGCCGCGCATCAGCCAGAAGGCCTGTGAGGTGCTTCGTCGCGATCAGCTGCCGCCGGGCACACGGCTGGTGATGGAGAAGCCCTTCGGTTCCAGTGAAGAATCTGCCCGTGAACTCAACGAGACCCTGGCCACGCTGGTACCTGAAGACCACATCCATCGCGTTGACCATTTCCTGGGCAAGGCCACAGTCCTGAACATCCTCGGCCTGCGCTTCGCCAACCGCTTCCTTGAACCGGTCTGGAACCGCGAGCACATCGAGAAAGTGGAGATTGTCTTCGACGAAGACCTCGCGCTGGAAGGAAGGGCACGCTACTACGACTCCGCCGGCGCGCTGCGCGACATGATCCAAAGCCACCTGTTGCACATCATGGCGCTGCTGGCCATCGACGCTCCGGCATCGATCAACGAGCGCGACCTCAGGGATGCCATTGCCACAGTCCTGCGCGCCAGCAATATCAAGGCTCCCTACCGTGACTCCACCCGGCGGGCCCGCTACTCCTCGGGCAGGCTTGCGGACCGAATGGTGCCCGACTACACAGCGGAGGAAGGCGTCGATCCGGCGCGCAATACCGAGACCCTCGCCGAGGTCCGGGTGGACATCGACAACTGGCGGTGGAAGGACGTCCCCTTCATCCTTCGCTCCGGGAAGGCCATGGGGCGACGGCGCAAGGAAGCCGTGGTTACCTTCCGGCCAGTGCCGCATCTGCCTACCGGCTTCTCCGGAGTGGACTCACCCAACCAGCTCCGGATCGGATTCGGCCCGGATGTGCTGCGGCTTGATGTGGACGTCAATGGACCCGGCGATATCTTCACCCTGGACCGCGCAAGCCTGGTAGCCGAGCTCAGTGCGGCCGGTATGCTGCCCTACGGTGAAGTGCTGGAAGGCGTCATCACGGGAGATCCCCTGCTGTCCGTGCGGGGCGATACCGCCGAGGATTGCTGGCGGATCATCGAACCGGTCCTGCGAGCCTGGGAGCGCGGTACCGTCCCCTTGGATGAGTACGACGCCGGCAGCGCGGGGCCGGCGGGATGGCCCACCGACGGCGACGGTTAGGCAAGCGCTGCTGCCTAACCGTCGCTGTCCTCGCCCGCGGTGCGGGCGCACGCACAAGGGGCCGGATACCTGTGAGGTATCCGGCCCCTTGGGCTTGGTCAGGACCTAGATTGCGGCGGCGCCGCGTTCTCCGGTCCGGACCCGGACTGCTTCGTAGACGTCCACCGTCCAGACTTTGCCGTCACCGGCGCGGCCTGTGTTGGAGCTGGCGATCAGGACGTCCAGGATGTCGTCGGCTTGCTCATCCGTGGCAAGAACCTCGATGCGGATCTTGGGCAGCAGGTCTACGTTGTACTCGGCCCCGCGGTACACCTCGGTGTAGCCACGCTGCCGGCCGTAGCCGCTGGCCGCGCTGACCGTCAAGCCTTGGACGCCGTAGGCTTCAAGGCCTTCCCGGACTGCTTCAAGCTTTTCCGGTCGGACGATCGCTGTGATGAGCTTCATGCCTGGACACTCTCCTTGCCTGCTGCGGGGGTCTTGCCTTCTGCCGGGGTGTCCGACTTGCCGGTCACGATGTCGTGAAGCGGCTGGAAGCTGCCGCCGTGGCCACCGACGCCGAACTCGTAAGCGGTTTCAGCATGGAGGCTGAGGTCCACACCCACGTTTTCCTGCTCGGTGGAGACCCGGAAGCCCATGGTCTTGTGGATGGCGAAGGCGATGATCGCCGTCATGATCGCCGAGAAGGCAATGGCGATACCGGCTGCGGCCAACTGTGCCCACATCTGGGCCATGCCGCCGCCGTAGAAGAGGCCGCCGCCCACGCCGTCCGTGGGGAGGGCGATGAAGCCCAAGGCCACGGTGCCGATGATGCCGGACACGAGGTGGACGCCGACAACGTCCAGGGAGTCGTCGAAGCCCCAGCGGAACTTGAGGCCGACTGCCAAGGCGGAGGCTACACCAGCCACGACGCCGAGACCGAGGGCACCTACCGGGCTGACGTTGGCACAAGCCGGAGTGATGGCCACGAGGCCGGCGACAACACCGGAGGCAGCGCCGAGCGAGGTCGGGTGACCATCGCGGATGCGCTCAGTAACGAGCCAGCCGATCATGGCGGCCGCGGGGGCTGCGAGGGTGTTGATCCAGATGAGGCCGCCCTGCTCGGCAGTAGTTGCCGCGCCGCCGTTGAAGCCGAACCAGCCGAACCACAGGATTGCGGCGCCGAGCATGACGAACGGGATGTTGTGCGGGCGGTGGTTCGGGTCCTTGCCGAAGCCGCGGCGGTTACCGATGATGAGGACGAGCACCAGGGCGGCCACACCTGCGTTGATGTGGACCACCGTGCCGCCGGCGAAGTCAATGGCCGGGCCGAGTGCCTTGCCGATTGCGCCCTCGGGTCCGAACAGGCCGCCGCCCCACACCATGTATGCGAGCGGGCAGTAGACCAGCGTGACCCAGACAGGAACGAACAGGCTCCAGGCGCCGAACTTGGCACGGTCGGCAATGGCGCCGCTGATGAGTGCCACTGTAATGATGGCGAAGGTTGACGCGTAGCCGATCTTGATCAGGCCGTCGGGGGTGTCGATGCCCTCAAGGCCGAACGTGGCAAACGGGTTACCCACAATCTGCATGAACCCTTCACCAGAGCTCATGGATGCCCCCCACAGCACCCACACAACGCCGACGATGCCGATGGAGATGAAGCTCATCATCATCATGTTCAGGGCGGCCTTGGCGCGCGTCATGCCGCCGTAGAAAAATGCCAAACCGGGAGTCATGAACAGCACGAGTGCCGCCGCCACCATGACCCATACGTGACCTGCGGTAAGTTCCATGGTGCACGTTCCTCTCTTGCTAGTCCCGCGGTTAGACCGCTGTCCTGACGCCGTTTGCGTCCTGCTTAAGAGTTTTGTGCCGCTGTGTTTCACCTGCGCAGGTTTTACATTGCGGGCCGGTTACAACAACCTCCCCAACGTAAATGGTGCATATCTCCGCTGTTACAGATATGTTTCAGGCGTCACACTTCCCCGGAAAATCACAGAAAACAAGGATCCCCGCTTCATGACGCAGTCCCCCGAATCCCAATCCCTTGACGAGCCAAGGGTGCAGCCGGAGAAGGAGCCCTTGCCCCGCGACATCAAGGTGATGTTGGCAGCAGCCTTCCTGATTGCTTTGGGCTTTGGCCTGGTCGCCCCCGTGTTGCCGCAATTCGCCACGACGTTCGACGTCGGTGCCACAGCCGCGGCGGTCATTGTCAGCATCTTCGCCTTCATGCGGTTGGTGTTCGCACCAGCGGGCGGATCGCTGATCGGACGTTTTGGAGAGCCCAACGTCTACGTCACCGGGCTCCTGATAGTCGCCGTCTCAACCGCAGCCTGCGCCTTCGCCCAGGACTATTGGCAACTGCTCATCTTCCGGGGCCTCGGAGGTGCAGGATCGGTGATGTTCACAGTTGCCGCCATGGGCCTGCTCATCCGGCTCGCACCCCCGGAGCGCAGGGGACGCGTTTCAGGGGCATATGCCTCAGCCTTCTTGATCGGCAGCGTGCTGGGTCCTGTCGTGGGCGGCCTCCTGGCCGGTTTCGGGCTCCGGGTCCCGTTCCTCGCCTATGCTGCCGCCCTGCTCATCGCGGCAACGGTGGTCCGGACCATGCTCAGCGGCTCAGGGACTGCGCGGCAGGACGATGCACCAACGGCTCCCATGGCTTTGAAGGAGGCGATCGCTGATTCGGCGTACCGGGCGGCTGTGCTTTCAAGCTTCGGCAATGGCTGGGTGACGTTCGGTGTCCGAATGGCAACGATCCCGCTTTTTGCCGTGGCAGTCCTCCAGTCGCAACCCGAGACCGCGGCGTGGGCACTTGCTGTCTTCGCGGTCGGCAATGCCGTGGCTCTCACGTTCTCCGGGCGCCTGGCCGATGCCTGGGGCAGGAAACCACTCCTCATTCCCGGCCTCGTGATCACGGGCGTCGCCACCGGCGTCATCGGACTGACGGCGGACCTGCCTTGGTTCTTCGCAGCTTCCGCCGTGGCGGGTTTCGGCTCCGGCCTGCTGGGCCCGGCGCAGCAGGCCGCCGTCGCCGACGTCATTGGCCGGGGACGCTCCGGCGGCAAGGTGCTGGCCGTCTTCCAGATGGCGGCAGACACCGGCGCGATCATTGGCCCTGTGGTGGCGGGGCTGATCGCGGACCGTTTCGGCTACGGTCCCGCATTCGCCGTGACCGGCGGCGTGCTCCTGCTGACCGCTGTGGGATGGCTGCTCGCGAGGGAGCCCCTAAAACGCCAAAACTGACCGGTGGCAGGGGCTCCCCTGATGAATCAGGGCAGCCACTGCCGCCAGCCAGTTGAACGGCATGCGCCGCGGGGTTAGTTCAACAACGCGTCCACGAAGCCTTCAGCTTCAAACGGCGCAAGGTCGTCAGGACCTTCGCCCAGGCCGATAAGTTTGACCGGCACGCCGAGCGACTTCTGGATGGCGACCACGATGCCGCCCTTGGCAGTACCGTCCAGCTTGGTGAGCACGATGCCGCTGATGTTGACCACTTCCGCAAAGACACGGGCCTGGTTCAGCCCGTTCTGCCCGGTGGTGGCGTCCAAAACCAAGAGGACCTCGTCCACCTCGGCGAGCTTTTCAATGACACGCTTGACCTTGCCAAGCTCGTCCATCAACCCCGTCTTGTTCTGCAGCCGCCCTGCAGTGTCCACCATGACGACGTCGACTTCCTGGTCGATGCCCGCCTTGACGGCTTCGTATGCAACCGAGGCGGGGTCTGCGCCGTCGAGGTCCGATTTGACCGTGGGCACGCCAACCCTCTGCCCCCAGGTAGCCAGTTGCTCGGCCGCGGCGGCACGGAAGGTATCCGCCGCACCCAGCAGCACATCCTTGTCCTCAGCCACCAGCACGCGCGCGAGCTTGCCTACCGTCGTCGTCTTGCCGACGCCGTTGACACCGACAACAAGCACGACGGCGGGACGGTCACCCTTGCGTTGTACGTTCAGGGAACGGTCCATGGTGGGATCGACAAGCTTGATAAGTTCTTCCCGCAGCATGGTCTTTACATGCTCGGGATCACGGGTGCCCAAAACCTTGACCCGCTCACGCAGCGCCTCGACCAGCTGCACGGTGGGCTCCGTGCCAAGGTCTGCGAGGAGCAGCGTTTCCTCCACCTCATCCCAGACGTTCTCATCGATTTTGTCACCGGACAGGAGCGCCAGCAGGCCTTTGCCCAGGATGTTGTTCGACTTCACCAGACGGGCACGGAGGCGGTTCAGTCGGCCTTCCACGGGTGCCGGCGTTTCCACCGCGATGGTTTCCAACCCTGCGGCGTCATCCGGGACGTCAGCGCCCTCGACTGTCCCGTCAAAGGTGGGAGCCGGTGGTGCCGTGACCTCGCCGGGCCGGTCCTCCACCAGGGTTCCGCCGCCTGCTGCCGGCGACTGGAGGGGGTCGTTGGCATCCCGGGTCCCCGGGTACTTGGCCCCAGATTTGCGGGCCTTCATCAGCACCGGCACGAGTCCGCCAACCACTACGAGCGCAGCGACAATGGACAGAATTATGGGTAGGAAATCGTTCACTCCCCTACCTTCTCATAAAGCTATGCCCCGGCACCGAGCCGCTGGCTGATGACGGTGGACACTCCGTCTCCGCGCATCGTGACGCCGTACAGTGCGTCCGCCACCTCCATGGTGCGCTTTTGGTGCGTGATGACGATGAGCTGGCTGGACTCCCTCAGCTCTTCGAAGATGGTGATGAGCCGTCCAAGGTTGGTGTCATCCAAAGCGGCTTCCACCTCGTCCATGACGTAGAAAGGCGACGGCCTGGCCTTGAAGATTGCCACCAGCAGTGCCACGGCGGTGAGGGACCGCTCGCCCCCGGACAGCAACGAGAGCCTTTTGATCTTCTTGCCCGCGGGCCTTGCCTCCACTTCAATGCCCGTGGTCAGCATGTCGTCGGGGTCGGTCAGGACCAGCCGGCCTTCGCCACCCGGGAAAAGCCGCGCGAAGACGTGGTCGAACTGCTTGGATGTATCGGCAAACGCTTCGGTGAACACCTGCTGGACACGGTTGTCCACTTCCTTGATGATGTCCAGCAAGTCCTTGCGGCTGGACTTCAGGTCTTCAAGTTGGGAACTGAGGAACTGATGCCGCTCTTCCAAAGCGGCGAACTCCTCGAGGGCAAGGGGGTTGACCTTGCCCAACGCTGCGAGCTCCCGTTCGGCCTTCTTCAACCGCTTCTCCTGCTCGGCGCGGACAAAAGGAGTCCCTTCCACCAGGGGCTCTCCGTTTTCGTCCACCGGCGCGCGGAGCTCAGCCCACTTATCCGCGCTTGCCCCGACCGGCGAGGGCACCAATTGGTCCGGCCCGTAGTCGGCCACGAGTTGCTCGGCCGAAAGCCCCAGTTCCTCGATGGCACGCGCTTCGAGCGCTTCAATCCGGAGCCGTTGCTGCGCCCTGGCCATCTCGTCCTTATGCACGGAATCGGTGAGGTCCGTCAGCTCTTTCGCCAGGAGCTCGTTCGAGGACCGGACGTCCGTGAGTTCCTTCTCCAGCTCCGCACGTAGTTCCTCTGCAAGGTCACGTTCCTGCGCGGCGACGTCGACGGAGATGTCTACCCACCGAAGAACGTGCTCCACCCCGGAAGCCACAGCCGCGGCCCGTTGTGCCTGGGCCTGCCGCCTCCGGGCCCGACGGGCCGCCTCTTCGCGGGCCCGGCGTTCCGTGGCTGCTGCCCGTTCCAAGGAGGCCGCCCTGCTGCTGATGGCCCCTAACTGCTCTTCGGCAGTCCGGAGGGCGAGCCGGGCTTCCATCTCCAAGGCACGGGCAGACCTGGCCTGAAGGGCAAGCTCGTCCCGCTGGTCCGTGGACGGTTCATCGTCCGGGGCTTCCTGCTCGGCAGCGAGACGCTCTGCCGCAACCTCAAGGTCCAGGCTGGCCTCGGCGATGTTCGCTTCCGCCCGGGCAAGTGACGACTCGAGCCGTTCGCTCTCCCCCACTGCGCTTCGCAGGACAGAGTTCACGTGTCCAAGGCGCTCCGCTACTGCGGCCAATCGGGCATCCGATTCATGGAGCTTTTCCAAGGCAGCGTCGGCCCGGTCCCGCGCTTCAGCGCGGCGGGCTTCTGCGCGGGCCAGGGCGAACCGTCCGCGTTCGATTGCCGCGGTGACCTCCTGGAGGCGGGCCACGGCGTCGTCCACAGCTGCTTGGATTTCCAACAGCGACGGCGCCGTTGCCGAGCCGCCCAGCACAGTCAGCGCGGTGAAGACGTCCCCGTCGCGGGTCACCGCCGTTACCCCGGGAAAGTCGGTCATGAGGCCTGCCGCGGTGATGGCGTCGTCGACGACGGCGGTCCCCGCCAGGAGGGCAAGGGCGCCTTGGGCAGCGGGGTCCGTCACCCTGACGACCTCCCGCGTCCATCGACAGCCTGCCGGAAGATCCGGCGAGGCCGGACTCGCGCTGTCAGGGGACGAACCGGTGGCCAGAAGCAGTGCCGCCCGGCCGGCGTCGTCGTCTTTCAGTAGCTGGATCGCGGAAACGGCGCCCTCGGCGTCCGCAACCACAAGCGCTTCAGATGCGGACCCGAGCGCAGCAGCCACCGCCGTCTCGAAACCCTGCTCGACGGCCAACATCCCGGCGAGCGGACCGAGCACCCCCTCAACGTCTTCCCTGAGCAGGCGTTCCGAACCGTCCTTGCGGTTCAGGCCCAGCTGAAGGGCGTCCCGACGGGCAGTGAGGGCATCGCGCTCCCGCAGCGCCTCCCGTTCAGCGGACTTGAGTTCCTCGATCTCGGCGAGGACCGCATCCAGAACGTCGTTTGCTTCCTCATACTCTGCGTCGAGGCCCTCTTCCCCGTCCTCCACTCCCGCAACCTGGGCTTCGAGTGCAGTGAATTCGCCCTGTGCCTGGCGGCGCCGGTCATTACCGGCCGCCAAGGACTCCCGAAGGCGCCCGCGTTCGGCTTCCGCTGCCTCCACACGGGACCGGGCGGCAGCAACCTGCCCGGCGAGCCTGGCCAAGCCCTCACGGCGATCGGCAGCCGCCCTCAGCATCGCCGTCAGGCGTTTGTCTTCCGCGGCCGCGAGCGCCTCGGCAGCGTCCTTCGCCACCGTGGCCTCCAGGAGCCCTGCCTGCTTGGCAAGGATGTCGTGCTCGAGGGCGGCTTGTTCCTCACGGACTTTTGCGGCCTGGCGCTCCAGCTGGTCGGGGTCGCGTCCGGAATGCTGGGCGGCTTCGGCAGAGCCAAGGAGCCGGCGGCGCTCTGCCGCCAGGGAGCCCAGCGAGCGCAAGCGTTCCCGGCCCGCTGAGAGCTGATACCAATTCTCGCGGGCAGCATTGAGGCGGGGTGTCGCTTCGGCGGCCCGATGCTCCAAAGCGGCTTGGTGACGGCGGCCCCGTCCGAGCTCGGATTCGACGATGTGGCGGCGTTCCTTGAGTGCGGCTTCGTCGGCTACATCCTGTTCAAGCGCGGTGGTGAGCTGGACGAGGTCGTCGGCGAGGAGCCGCGCACGCGCGTCCCGGACATCGAACTGGACTGTCTGGGCACGGCGCGCAATTTCCGCCTGCTTACCCAAGGGGGTCAGCTGGCGGCGGATCTCTGCCGTGAGGTCACCCAGCCTGGCCAGGTTGGCCTGCATCGCTTCCAGTTTCCGGACCGTCTTTTCCTTGCGGCGGCGATGCTTGAGGATTCCCGCGGCTTCCTCGATGAAGCCGCGGCGATCCTCCGGTGTGGCGTGCAGGACCCGGTCGAGTTGCCCCTGGCCGACAATGACGTGCATCTCACGGCCCAGTCCGGAATCGGACAACAACTCCTGGATGTCCAAAAGCCGGCAGGGCGCACCGTTAATGGCGTATTCGGAGCCTCCCGTGCGGAACAGCGTGCGGGAGATCGTCACTTCGCTGTATTCGATGGGAAGGGCGTTGTCCGCGTTATCGATGGTCAGGGAGACGTGGGCGCGTCCCAAGGGCGGCCGGCCGGAGGTGCCTGCGAAGATGACGTCTTCCATTTTGCCGCCACGAAGCGTCTTGGCGCCTTGTTCCCCCATGACCCAGGCCAGGGCATCCACCACGTTGGATTTGCCTGAACCGTTCGGTCCGACAACGGCGGTGACTCCGGGCTCAAAGTCGAACGTCGTGGCCGACGCAAACGACTTGAATCCGCGGACAGTCAAACTTTTCAAATGCAAGGCGCTTCGGTTCTCCTGGGTGGCCTGGTGCTTTATTCTCCTAAATCTAACGCTGTTTGCGGCGAAACCTTGGATCCGTTGCCGGAAAGCCTTGCGGGGCAGCAACGCCCACCCCTACACTCCTGCCAAGGGTTACTTGGCGGAATCGTTCCGGTGATCCGGCTTTCGCCTGATTGGTCTTTTGGTGGAGCCGGGTCCGGTCCAGATGTTCGGAACGACCAACCATGTACGTGACCCTGATGGTCCACAACTGAAGATCTTGGTTTGACCCTGGCTGGGGAGCGGCAAGCAGGGACCGTGCGAGAGCGCGGACCCACACTCGCAATGGCGTACCAACCCAGGAGTTCCGATGCCCGGTCTTTCAGCCACCCGGCCCCAGCTACTCGCCAAGGGCTTCCTTGTGCCCTTGGTGGTTGCCATGGTTGCGGCGTTATTGCCTTTGACTGCGCCGGCAGCCTTCGCGGCCGGACCATGCGACCCCGTGGTGAATCCGGTGGTCTGCGAAAATTCGAAACCCGGCAGCCCGCCGTCGGAGTGGGATATCAGCGGCGCCGGTGATGCCGGGATCCAGGGCTTTTCCACGGAAATCAGCGTCAACGCAGGGCAACCGATCCGTTTCAAGATCGACACCAACGCCACCAACTACAAGATCGCGATCTACCGCACAGGCTGGTACGGCGGCAACGGTGCCCGCAAGATAGCCGACGTCACGCCGTCGGTATTGCGGCAGAACCAGCCGCAGTGCATCCGCGACGTAGCTACGGAACTCTATGACTGCGGGAACTGGGCCGTTTCCGCCACCTGGCAAGTACCGGCGACCGCGGTGTCCGGCGTCTATATTGCTCTCCTCACCCGTCCCGATACGGGAGACCAGAGCCACATCACCTTCATCGTGAGGTCGGACGGCAGCCGCTCGGACATCGTCTTCCAGACGTCCGATACGACGTGGCAGGCGTACAACGGCTACGGAGGCTCCAACTTCTACCAAGGTGCGGCAAACGGCAGGGCCTACAAGCTCAGTTACAACCGCCCCATGGACACCCGGGGCGGAATTGGAGGGCGGGACTTCTACTTCGCCAATGAGTACCCGATGGTGCGGTTCCTGGAGCAGAACGGTTACGACGTCAGCTACATCAGCGGCCTGGATACAGACCGCAACGGAGCCCAGTTGCTCAACCACAAAATCTTCCTCTCCGTGGGCCACGATGAATACTGGTCAGGCGCGCAGCGGGCGAACGTCACTGCGGCGCGGGACGCCGGCGTCAATCTGCAGTTCCTGTCCGGCAACGAGATGTACTGGCGGACACGCTTCGAGCCCTCCCCTGTTGACGGGGGCGCCGGCCGGACCCTGACCTCATACAAGGAGACGTGGGCCCACAGCAAGATCGATCCGAGCCCGCAATGGACGGGAACATGGCGTGACCCGCGCTTCGCTTCGCAGAGCAATGGAGGCGGGCTGCCGGAAAACGGGCTGACCGGAACCCTCTACATGTCCAACTACACCGATCTTCCGGTCACTGTTTCGGCGGAGGAAGGCAAAACGCGGCTTTGGCGCAACACATCATTGGCGTCCATGCCTGCAGGCTCATCGGCCGCGCTTGCCCCTCACACAGTGGGCTATGAATCCAATGAAGACCTGGACAACGGCTTCCGCCCTGCCGGGCTGATCCGGCTATCCACCACCGTGGGCAACGTCGATCAGTATCTTCAGGACTTTGGAAACACCGTTAAACCCGGTACCACCAAGCACCATGTGACTCTTTACCGCGCGGCCAGCGGCGCCTTGGTATTCTCCGCCGGCAGCGTCCAATGGACATGGGGCCTTGACCAGGTGCACGACGGCGGAGGGGCTCCGGCCGACTCCCGCATGCGTCAGGCCCAGGCGAACCTTCTGGCGGATATGGGGGCCCAACCCGCTTCAAGGGCAGCAGGGATAGCGGCCGTCACTGCCAGCAGCGACCGTACGGGCCCCACGGTATCCATTTCCACTCCGGCCAATGGTGCCACCATAGCCCACGGCACGAACGTCACCGTCAGCGGCACGGCCGTGGACACAGGCGGGGTAGTGGCCGGCGTCGAGGTTTCCACAGACGGTGGTACCACCTGGCACCCGGCCCAAGGCAAGCAAAACTGGACTTACAGCTATATCCAGAAGGGCCTTGCCGCAGCATCGGTGCAAGTGCGGGCCATTGATGACAGCGCCAACATCGGCCAGGCGTCCACACGCACTCTTTCGTTGAACGGCCCGTACAGCATTTTCGGCCAAACAGTTCCCGCAATTCCGGACTCCGGCGACGGTGGATCCTACGAAATGGGGCTCAGGTTCACGCCCAGCGTGGATGGATTCATCACGGGCGTGCGCTTCTACAAGAGCGCGGCCAATACGGGCACGCATACCGGCTCCCTCTGGAGCGCCACCGGCGAGCGCCTGGCCACAGCCACTTTCACGAACGAAACCCCGACCGGCTGGCAGCAAGTGCTGTTCAACCAAGCGGTACCCGTGGCTGCGGGGGTGAAGTACACGGTGTCCTACTACGCCCCGAACGGTCACTACGCAGCCAAGGAACACCAGTGGGCCTACTCCGGTTCCACCGATGCCCCGCTGAAGGTCGCCGGCGGCTTTGGAGCCGAACCGGCAGGCGTGTACAGCGGTTCCGGGTTCCCGATCGCCAGCTACAACGGGGGCAACTACTTCGTCGACGCCCTCTTCAGCACCGTCGATACGACCCCCATGACGGTGTCGGGGCATACCCCGTTCCCCTCGTCCTCGAGCGTCAACGTGAACACCAAAGTCAGTGCAGTGTTCTCCAAGCCCGTCACGGCCTCCAGTGTTCAACTCACGCTCCGCTCTTCGGCGGGTACTGTGGCCGGAACCACCGTTTATGACCCCGCCACACGCAGGGCAACATTCACCCCGTCCGCGGCCTTGGCTTTCAGCACCCAGTACACCGCCACCTTGGCCGGAACGGACTCGATCGGTGGCGCGGTTACAGCGGGCGGAACCTGGTCATTTACGACGGCGGCCACCTTGCCGGTGCCGGGCGACTGCCCGTGCAGCCTTTTCGATGACAGTGTGACGCCCGGAATCGCGGAGATCCGCGACGGCGTACCTTTGACGCTCGGCGTACGTTTCTCGAGCGTGCGGGCCGGCGAAGTCACCGGTGTCCGCTTCTACAAGTCGGCCGGCAACACCGGCACGCACAATGGCGCCCTCTACACGGCCACGGGTCAGCAACTGGCGACCGTCGGTTTCACGAATGAGAGCGCGACCGGCTGGCAGACAGCCATGTTCAGCCAGCCTGTGCACATTGACGCGAACACAGAATACGTCGTGTCCTACACTTCACTGACGGGCACCTATTCCGCCACGATCAATGGCTTCGGTTCGGGCATGAGTGTCGGGCCGTTGCGGGCAAGCTCGGATGCCGGCATGTACACGTACAGCGGCGGCTTCCCGGGTACCCGTTCCAATGCAAGTTACCTGGTTGACGTCATCGCCATGATTCCGCCGCCTGCCTTCATCGCAAGCGCGCAGTCTCCGTTGCCCAACTCTTCCAGCGTTCCGTTGGACACGGGCCTGAGTGCGGTGTTGTCCGAGGCAGCTACGGCCTCGAGCGTCACGTTCAATTTGAAGGCCACGGGAGGTGCCGCCGTAGCTGGTTCCATGAGCTACAACGAGCAAACGCGCACGGTATCCTTCACGCCTTCTGCTCCGCTGGCGGCTGGAACGGCCTACACGGCGACGGTCACGGCAACCTCCGCGAAGGGCCAGCAGTTGTCGGATGGCGGCACGTGGTCCTTCACCACGGTTCCGGCGCCACGGACCCCTGGCACGTGCCCGTGCACGCTCTTCCAGGACAGCGTGGTTCCGACCACCGCGGAAGTGGACGACGGCGTGCCCCTCACCTTGGGCGTACGGTTCTCAAGTGAGACTGCCGGCCAGGTCACCGGTGTCCGCTTCTACAAGTCGGCCGGCAACACGGGAACCCACACCGGCTCCCTCTACACAGGCGCCGGACAGCTGCTGGCTACGGTCACCTTCACCAATGAGACAAGTATGGGCTGGCAGACGGCCACCTTCAGCCAACCAGTGAATATCACGGCCGACACAGAGTACGTGGTTGCCTACAGGACACCCACCGGAAAGTACTCATATACGGCGGGCGGATTCGGTGAAGGACTCAGCAGCGGGCCCCTCAGCGCAGGCTCGGACGCCGGCTCCTTCTCCTACAGCGGAGACTTCCCGAACTCGCCGTCCACAGCCAACTACCTTGTGGACCTGGTGCTGACGGTACCGGAACCAACGCTCACAGTGACCGCCCAGGTCCCGGCTCCGGGAGCCACTGGAATAGCCACGGACGTCAAGCCTTCGGTGACATTCTCCGCAGCGATCCGCCCGGGCGCGACCTTCAGTCTGACCACCAATGGGACAAGTGTTGCCGGCACGGCCGCCTTGTCCGCCGATGGCAGGACACTAACCTTCACGCCGGCGTCCCCGTTGCCCGGCACTACGGCGGTGTCCGCCAGTGTGGCCAACGTGGTGTCGCAACAGGGCCAGACCCTGCTGCCCATCAACTGGCAGTTCACGACGGGCAGCCAGACCATGCAACAGTCCACCATCTTCGGGAACCTGCAGCCGCAGATAGCCTCGGCCAGTGAGACCAAGGCAGTGGAACTCGGCACGGCCTTCAGTGTTTCGCAGCCCGGCAACGTGACAGGCATACGTTTCTACAAGGGAACAGGCAACACCGGAACCCACGTCGGGTCATTGTGGAACAGCGCCGGCACCCGCCTCGCCCAAGTGACATTCTCCAATGAGACTGCCACCGGCTGGCAAACCGCGACCCTGTCCACACCGGTGGCACTGTCAACGGGCCAGACCTACATAGTGTCGTACCGGGCACCCAACGGCAGGTACTCCTACACCGCTGGCTTCTTTAACCAGACGTGGACCAGCGGGGTCTTCACGGCCAGCGGACCCAACAATGGCCTGTACCGGTATGGGGCTTCGGGGTCGATGCCCACGAACTCCTGGAACGCAACCAACTACTTTGTTGATGTCGTGTTCTCCACCGCACCGTCACAAACGCAGGCTCAAACCCAGACACAGACAGCTACCGCAACACCCACGGCTACGGCAACACCGACCGCAACGGCTTCGCCGAGTCCCTCACCGAGCCCGTCACCCACATCAACGCAATCGGGCGGGCTGCTCTGCGGGCTGCTGGGAACCTGCTGACCCGCACCGTCCTCCAAGACTGCCGGCGCCCGGCCCCCTGAACTCCAGGGCCGGGCGCCGGCATGGCGTTTGGCCCGGGGAGCATTGGCTTAGCGGACCACGCTGGGTGACCAGGCGTGCCGGATGAAAAGGCCCGGCTTCGACGACGGGTCGGTTCCCAGCTTCCAAATATTGCTGTCTCCGGCAGTGGCCTCATCCACCAAGCCGTAAAGCACGCTGTGGTTGTCCAGCCACTCGATCTGGTCATCGACGCTGCGATCCTCCGAGAGAACCGTCTCATGGCCCGTCGCCAGGTCAAGAATGGCGACTTTCCAATGCGCGGCCAGCGGACCGCCGTCGTTCTTTTTGTACGCAATCCGGGTTCCGTCGGGTGAGATGGAAGGACACTCCACATTGTCGTGAATGGCGGTCAATGTCCTCGCCGACAAGCTTCCGCGGACCAACCAAATGCGCCCCGACGATGCCGCCGTAGCGTAGAAGACATCGCTCTGCCCGGGCGCGAACGTCACGCCCCAAATATTTCTGTCCGTGGCCAGCAACCGTTCACCGTTGACCATGAGGGCGAAGTCCTCCAGGTTGCCCGTGCTACCGGCGGGCAAGCTGATTTCGGTAGCCGTGGAAAAACCCGACGTCGCATACGAGTGCCCCGTGACAAAGACCGTGGTGGCGATCATGGACCCGTCCTCGCTGATCCGCGTCCGGCTCGGGATGCCCGGCAGGGGCCAGGTTCGTTCCTGCTCCCAGTTGCGGTTCAGGACGGCAACCTCGAATGCCGTTACGAGCCCCCTGTTGGTCTTGAGGCATACCACTGTGGCAGCCGTGCCATAGACGCGGTCGCACGCCTGGTCACTAACAGCCCGGTCACCGTCGGGCTGGGAGACGGGCACCGTGGCCGCGTTGCCATAGCCCTGCCCGCCCGCCGTATTCCGGAAGAGGACGAACGGAACGTCAGGCAGCGACTGGCCCGCCGTCACGCCAACCGACGGGGCCGCTGTACGGCTCTCTTCGAAGCGCTGGTAGGCATTCACGGCATAGACGCCGGCCGCGGCGAGGACCAGCGCGGTGACCGCAAGGAGGATACCCCACCGAAGCTTCCCGTCCGTGAGCGTGCTGCTCATACGCCGGCCCGCCGGGGCCGTGCCCCCGGCAGAATGAAGATGACGGCCACCACGGCTGCAGCCAGCAAGCACCCTGCCAGGACCATGGCGGTGGAAGCCCCGACCGCGTACCAGAGCACCCCGAATCCAGCCGAAGCCGTCATCCTGCTCAACGCAACCACCGTTTGCGCCGAGGCGATGCCCATGGCGAGTTTTCCTTGCGGGGTCAACTGGCTGGCCAATGCGGCCAGCACTCCGTCAGTGGCGGCATAAAACATGCCAAGGAGCACCAGGCATCCGGCAATGCTCCAGAGCCCGCCCCAAGGTGCTGCTGCCAGGAAATAGCAGGCAAGCAGCCCAACATGACCGCCGACAAATACCGGGACCTTACCCACGCGGTCAGCCAGCCTGCCAAGAGGGATCGCCAACACAAGGAACACTACGTTGGTAGCCACGAAGAGCAACGGAAACCACTGCACGGCAAAGGAATCCCGTGCCTGCAGCACAAGGTAAATGAAACCGTCGCCAATGGTCAGCAGTCCAAGGATCCCGGCTGCGACGAGCAGCTTGCCCAGCCCCGGCTCCTTCAAATGGCTCCACGAAAAGGCGAACAGCTTCCGCCGTCCTGCGTCCCCGGTCCTTTCCTGGCTCTTGGACCGGCTCCTGTCCCTCAGGCCCGGCGCCTGCAGGTCCGGCACCACCAGCGCAAGGACCGCCACCCCAATCACTGCGAAGGCCAAGGACACCACAAAGACGGTGCTGAAGCCATTGGGAATCATGAGCAATACAACGAAGGCAATCATGGGCCCGGCGGCCGCACCGATGTTGTCCAGCATCCTGTGGACACCAAACGACCGGGCAAGATGCTCCGGCTGGGCCGACACCGTGATCAGTGCATCCCGTGGCGCGGTCCGGATCCCCTTGCCAATACGGTCTCCCGTCACGATGGCGGCGATGGCCCAAAAGCCTCCTGCGAACAGGAAGCCGATCCTCGCCAGCATCGACAAGCCATAGCCCGCCAACGCAATCCTTTTGGGATGGCCCGTGCGATCCGCAGCCCAGCCGGCGGCGATCCGCACGATTGCGCTGGCGCCTTGGTTGATGCCGTCGATGAAACCGAATGCGATGGTGGAAAGGCCAAGGAAACCGGTCACGTACAGCGGAAGGATCGCAGTCACGGATTCGGAGGAAACATCCGTGACCATACTGACAATGCCCAGCCACAAAATCACCGGGGACAAACGAAACGGCACTTCGCTCGATAGTGCCGCTGCGGCGCCGGAGGATTTGTCCCGTTTACCGCCGTTACGATCCGAAAGGGAAATATACATGCATGGCCCCTAGTCCGCCGCCGTGCGCAGGCTGCCCAACAACTGAAAGCGTGAGCTTCCGGTTCCGGTCAGGGACACCGAAACCGTCACCGTGTCCGCCCCGCGGACAAACCTCTGGGCCACCGATCCCTCGGGAGCCGAAGCGTCCTCGGACCAGAAACCGTGGCCGGTCAATGACTGGCGGAAGTCGGCCAGGACATCGGCCTGGGATTTATTGACTATCCCGTCTGCCGTCAACTGCAGGATGTCCCCCGACACCGAGATGCTGGTGGATCCCACCGTGGTCCCCTGCGGCAGGGTAAGGATGTCTCCCGGCCAGCCATCCACCACTTCACCCCGCGCGCTGCCGGCGGCAGGCAACCCACCGGTGATGAGGGGAGCCGGAGACGACGGGGCGGGCAGCCCGGTGGGCGTCGAGGTCACGGGCGGCAGGACTTCGAGCGGCTTGGCAGTGGAGGTCGCGCCGTCGCTTCCTTCCGGTGTGGTGCCGGCAGTAGCCCCCGGCGTCGGGCTGCCGGACGCAGTCGCTTCCGCGTCGCCCGTAGCGGTTCCGGTTGAAGCATCGGATGTCGGGGACGAAGATGCCGGACTTTGGGCGGAAGTGCTCCCCTGCCTCGCGAGCTGGTCGAAAATCACGGCGGCGGCAGCGATCACCAGAGCCAGGCACAGCCCAATGATCACCAACCGCCGCGCCGTCATGGCATGTCCAGGGAAACCGCGGCCCTGCGAACCAAGCTTTTCATGGGGACAGTCTGCCAGTTGCCACCCCGGATGCGGAACAGTTTGGGTGGCACGGAAATTGCCCACCACTGCATTGTTCCCCGGCTGTTACCAGCGTCCGTTGCGGGGCCTGGGCTGGCACACAGGACAGGTGTAGGAAGAGCGGTTCATGAACTGCTCCCGCTTGATGATGCTGTGCAGCCCTGACGATTCGCATCGGCTGCACAATTCACCGGCGCGACCATAGGCATTGAGCGAACGGGCAAAGTAGCCGGAGTCTCCGTTGACATTGACATACAGGGAATCGAAGCTCGTTCCCCCTGCCGCCAATGCTGCATCCATGACGTCTTTCACAGCGTCCACGAGACGTCCAGCGTCGCCTCGCCGCAACTTGTCGGTAGGCCGGGCGTAATGCAGGCGCGCGCGCCACAGTGCCTCGTCGGCGTAGATGTTGCCGATCCCGGAAATGACACCTTGGTCCAGCAACGCCCGCTTCAGGCCGGTTTTCCGACTTTTTAGCTTCCGGTAGAAGGCATCGAAGGAAAAGCAGGGATCCAGTGGGTCACGAGCGATGTGGGATGCTTCCTCTGCGATCTCCGGCAAAGGTGTCTCGCCCAGGCCGCCCGGTCCATTGTCAGTAGTGGGGACCAGCGACGTGACGAACAATCCCCCAAAGATGCGCTGGTCCACAAAGCGCAACTGCTCCGGCATGCCTTCGGCCTCGCTGAGGCGGATCCTGACCTTGAGGTGCTTCTCGTCCGGCACGTCAGGGTCCTGCATGAGGAGTTGCCCGCTCATTCCCAGGTGCGCCATGAGCGCCACCCTCGGAAGAGGCTCGTGATGGCTTTGGCTGCCATCCATCCCGAGGGGCATCCACAGGAACTTGCCGCGTCGGACCACGTCCAGGACCGTGGCTTGCTCGAGGTTCCCGATGAAGTCCTCAACACCAAGCCCGTGCCGGCGGATGGAGCGAGGGTCAAGGACCTCGACCCCGGTAATGGTGCGGCCCAGGACCCAACGGGACAGCCCGCGGCGGACTACTTCTACTTCGGGAAGTTCAGGCATGCCTAGGCGGAAGGTCCGGCAGGAGCCTGGTCCAACGCCGTGAGGGCACGCCAGGCGTCGGCCGCCGCTTCCTGCTCGGCTTCTTTCTTGGAGTGGCCGGAACCGCGGCCATAGGGGGTTCCACCGATATTGAGCACGGCCTCGAATGTTCGGGCGTGGTCCGGTCCCGAGCCCTCAACCGCATAGTGGATGGCACCGAGTTGGCGGCTGGCTGTGAGTTCCTGGATGCTGGTTTTCCAGTCGGTGCCGGCTCCAAGGGCTCCTGCATCCTTCAGGAGCGGGCCAACGAGGCGCATCACGAGTTGACGCGCGGTTTCCATGTCATTGGAAAGGTAGGTCGCACCAATCAGCGCTTCCATGGTGTCGGCAAGGATGGAGGCCTTGTTCTTGCCGTCAGTGAGCTTCTCGCCCTGGCCCAGGTAGATGAACTCTCCCACGCCGAGCTCCCGGCCAATGCCCGCAAGGGCCCGGGTGCTAACCACTGCGGAACGCCGCTTGGCAAGCTCCCCCTCCGGCAGCTCCGGGTGCTCCCTGTACAGCGAATCAGTCACCGAAAAACCCAAAATGGAGTCGCCGAGGAACTCCAGGCGCTCATTGGTGGGAATCCCGCCATTCTCGTACGCGTACGAGCGATGCGTGAGAGCAAGACGAAGCGTCTCGGTGTCAATGGAGACACCGAGACGCTTCAGAAGCTCTTCAGTTGAAGACATCCTTGGTCAGCCTTTGCGGCAGATTAGGCGTCTGCGACCTTGCGGCCCTTGTATTCAAGGAACAGCGCGGTGCCGGCGGAGTCGGTAACGACCTTTGCCTGGTGCGGCAGGCTGTAGGTAACCTGACCGTTCTCGATGGTCTTGACCAAGTTGGGGGCAGTTGCCTTCCACTGGGCACGGCGGGCGCGTGTGTTTGCGCGAGACATTTTCCGCTTGGGAACAGCCACGGCTATCTCATTTCTCTCTTAGTCCAACACTTACTAATCAGTTTGCCGGTCAGTCTTAGCCAGATCAGCTAGGGCAGCCCAGCGAGGGTCAATGACCTCGTGGTGGTGCCCCGGCTCGTCTTCCAGGCGCACTCCACATTCGGAGCAAAGGCCCTGGCAGTCTTCCCGGCACACCGGCTGGAACGGCAGCATGGTTACAACTGCGTCCCGCAACACCGGCTCAAGATCGATTAGATCGTGCTCGACTCGACGTTGCTCTTCATCGTCTTCTTCGTCCGAAAGCTCAACACCTTCATAGAAGAAAAGTTCTTGCACATTGACCTCAAGGTCATACGCAAGGGGATCCAGGCATCGACCGCATTCGCCGGTTACTTCGACAACCGCGGATCCGGATACCAGAATTCCTTCGTGTACGGCCTCAAGCCGAAGATCCAGCTCGACATCCGAGCCTTCCTTCACGCCAATGAGTGCCACACCAAGGTCACTTGGTGCAGGTACATGCTCGTTGAGCGTCCGCATGGTCCCGGGGCTGCGCCCAAGGTCCTTGACAACCAGCGCCAAGGGCGAACTTGCATCTCGCTTAATGAGAACTCCTGTAGAACATATGACCGACGTACCATCTTAGCCTGATCGCACTGGAGGACTCAAACCGGGGGCGGGCACACAAAAAGCCCGACGGCGTTGGTTTGAACCTTTCCGCATCAAGCGTGCGAGGTACCTGACAAGGTTACCCCTTGCGCGGCATTTCCGTTTAAGGCTCGCCCGCGAGGAGGCGTTTCAGCACGGATTTGGGAACGAAGTCGGAGATATCGCCGCCGAGGACGTTGACCTCCTTGATCAGGGTGGATGAAAGGTGGACGTAGTGGGCCTCAGCCGGAAGGAAGACAGTCTCCACGCCGGAAAGCTGGCGGTTCATGGTGGCCATCGGCAACTCATAGTCGAAATCGGAGGACGACCGGAGGCCCTTCACGATCGCCGAAACTCCGCGGTGCCGGCAATATTCAGCCAGCAGCCCCTCCCCCATTGGCTCAACAATGATGCCGCGCAGGGACGCCAACGTCTCGCGTGCCATTTCCATGCGGTCTTCCAGGCTGAACCGATACTTCTTGGCATAGTTGGTGGACACTGCCACGATGACTTCATCGAACAGGCCGGCCGCCCGGGCGATGACTTCGAGATGTCCGTTGTGAATGGGGTCAAAGGATCCGGGGCATACCGCACGTCTCATGACACGAACCTACCCCAAAGCTTTGCCGGGATACCATGGCTGACATGTCATCCGCAGGCAGCACTGAACCACTGACCGCCACCAGTCCCTGGCAACGCGCAGCCACCGGAGCGAACCTGCTGTCCAGCGACGGAAACCTCGGAGTGACCATCTTCGAGGAGATGACCACGCTGGCCAACTCAACCGGTGCCATCAACCTCGGCCAGGGCTTCCCGGACGAGGACGGACCCGCTGAGATCAAGGCCGCAGCACAGGCCGCCATCGCAGGCGGAGCCAATCAGTATGCGCCCGGCAAAGGCATTCCTGAGCTGCGGGAAGCCATCTCCGGGCATCAGCGCCGCTTCTACGGACTAACCCCCGACCCCCAAACGGAAGTCGTTGTTACCACCGGCGCGACGGAAGCCATCGCAGCCTCACTCCTGGCTTTTGTTCAACCCGGTGATGAGGTCCTCACGTTTGAACCTTTCTATGACTCATACGGGGCGATCATCGCCATGGCCGGGGCCAAGCACGTCACCGCACCGCTGCTTGCCCCGGACTTCCTACCCGACGCCAAAACCCTGGAGGACGCTTTCACGAGCCGCACCAAAGTGGTGCTCATGAACAATCCGCACAATCCAACGGGAGCGGTCTTCCCCCGGGAAGTCCTCGCCAAAGTGGTGGAGCTGGCCATTAAGCATGACGCGATCATCGTCAGCGATGAAGTTTACGAACACCTGACTTTCGGTGTCCCGCACGTGCCCATTGCTTCCTTGCCTGGAGCCGCCGATCGGACTATCACGATTTCGTCGGCCGGCAAGACCTTCTCCTTCACTGGATGGAAGGTTGGCTGGCTCAGCGGTCCTGTTCACCTGGTGGCGGCCGCCCGGACCGTCAAACAATTCCTCACCTACAGTTCCGGCACGCCTTTCCAGGCTGCGATCGCCGTTGGACTCGCGCTCCCCGATGATTTTTTCACTGATATCGCCGCCACGCTCCGGAACAAGCGCGACATCCTTTCCGAAGGTCTGCGCCAGGCAGGCTTCGGAGTGTATTCACCCAGCGGCACCTACTTCATCAACGTTGATACGGCTCCGCTGGGTATCAGCGACTCGGTGGATCTGGCACGCAGATTGCCCGGGCTCGTGGGAGTTGCTGCGATCCCGCTGCCTGTTTTCTGCCATCCCGAAGGCGCACAGCGAACCCGCAGCCTCCTGCGGTTTGCCTTCTGCAAGAGAGCCGAAGTACTGGAACAGGCCGCCGGGCGCCTGGCCAAGCTCAAGGACATGCTCTGAAACACAGCGGCTCCGGCCACCATCACGCCACCCGGTTCCTGCGCACCACGGGACAGCACGCAACCATCCTGCCGGACACGCTTGTTGAGGGCAGCTTCATCCTGAGCATCGGCGGGGCCGAGCAATCCCACGTCAATCTGGCAGACCCAGCCGATATCTTCTATGAGTACCTCCGCCGGATAGGGCACGTGGTGGATCTCGCAGCAGCACCGGGCGAACCGCTCAGCGTGCTCCACCTCGGAGCGGGCGCGCTGACCTTGGCACGCTACATCCAGGCGACGCGTCCCGGGTCTGAGCAGTACGCAGTGGAACTCGAACGGGAACTCCTCGACTTTGTCCTGCAAAAACTGCCCCTTCCTGAAGGCACCCGGCTGCACACGCACATCGGCGACGCGCGCGAAGCGCTGGCCGAACTTCCCCCACAGGTGACATTCGACGTCGTCATCCTTGACATCTTCTCCGGGCCTGAGGCCCCGGCCCACATTGCCTGTACCGGGTTTTACGAAGAAGCCGCAGCACGGCTGCGGCCCTCCGGAGTGTTGATCGTCAACGTGGGCGACGAACCAGGGCTCACGCTGGTGCAAAGCCAAGCCACTGCCATGCGGCAGGTCATGCGCGACGTTGCCGCGTTCGCAGAGACAGGCATGTTCTCCCGCCGGTACCCGGGCAACATCATCCTTGTGGGGACCCGTACTCCCTGGCCTGCGGAATGGACCACCGAACTGCTGGCGCGGGGACCGCACCCTGCCACGGTCCTGGCCGGCGTCGATCTGGACAAGCTTTCGGGATAAGAGCTAGGCGGGCTCGGCAAACCACAGCCTGGTCTCGCCGTACTTCTTATCTGCGAAGCATTCCAACGTCTCCGGCCACGAAGGCTCCGCACTCCTGGAGGACCTTTCCACCACCACGACGGCGCCTTCATCCAGATGCGGCGCCAACTTGGCCAGGACGGCACCCAGGGCCGGTTCCTCCAACGGGTAGGGCGGATCCAGGAAGACAAGGTCCCACACGGCTTCGCCACCGGCGCGTTCAAGGAAGGATTCCACCTTGGAACGGTGGACAGATACCTTCTTGCTGCCCAGGACCTGGTTCACCATGTCCGAGTTCCGCTGGCACACATCGCTGGCCTTCGCGTCGAACTCCACCAGATCCACGCTGCGTGCTCCGCGGCTCGCGCTCTCGATCCCCAAGGATCCTGAGCCGGCATAAAGGTCCAGCACCCGGGCATCATCAACCACCGCCAAGGATTCCAGCCGTGAAAACAGTGCTTCCTTAACCCTGTCCGTCGTTGGGCGCGTGGCAGTACCGGGCACGCTGGCCAGCGGATTGCCACCGGCGACTCCGGCAATGACACGGCTCATAAGTGGCCTCCGCCGTGGTGCGGGGTCGGGTGCCGGGGCGGGGCCGCGTCCTGCAGGGATTGGCTAACCGCGTTCAAGGAACGCCTCCTTTTCGGGGTTCAGGTACTCGTCGATCGCGGCCGCCAGGAAGGGCTGCTGGTGCAACCCGGGATCTTCGGCCACCAAATCCTGTGCGTCCGCACGTGCCCGGGCAATGAGGTCCTCATGTTCCAAAACCCTCAGCAGCTTCAGGGTGGAACGCCCACCGGACTGGGAAGCGCCCAGGATGTCACCCTCGCGCCGGAGTTTGAGGTCCTCCTGCGAGAGCTCGAAACCGTCGGTGGTGGATGCCACCGCATCCAAACGGCGGCGGCTCGGGTGGCCGGGCTCCAAGGTGGTAACAAGCAAGCAAGTTCCCGGAAGGCCGCCGCGGCCAACACGTCCCCGCAGCTGGTGGAGCTGGGAGATCCCAAAACGGTCAGCGTCCAGGATCACCATCAGTGTGGCGTTGTGGACATCCACCCCCACCTCGATGACCGTGGTGGAGACCAGCAGCTTGGTCTGGTTTGCCGCGAAAGATGCCATGGTTTCGGACTTCACCACGGGGTCCTGCCGGCCGTGAAGGGGCGCCACCGGGACGCCCGCAAGCGCCGGCTCCTCCGCAAGGAGTTCGACGACGCTTGTCACCGAGGCGAGTTCGCGGGCGGAGCCTTCTTCCGCAAGACCGGCGTCGCCCGGTTCCGCCTCGCCGGGACTGAAGTCGCCGTCGTCGTCCGACCCGATCTTCGGGCATACAACGTAAACCTGGTGGCCCGCGTCGACTTCTTCCCGCGACCGTTTCCAGATGCGGTCAGCCCAGCCAGGGTTCTCGGCCAACCCCACCACATGCGTTGAAATGGGGGCACGCCCCGCGGGCAGCTCATCCAGGATGGATGTCTCGAGGTCGCCGAAGACCGTCATCGCAACCGTGCGCGGAATGGGCGTGGCTGTCATGACCAGGAGGTGCGGTGGCCGCTGCGCCTTGGCGCGCAAGGCATCCCGCTGCTCCACACCGAAGCGGTGTTGCTCATCGACAACGATCAGCCCAAGGTCAAGGAAGCTCGTCTTATCGCTCAACAGCGCATGCGTGCCTATCACGATCCCGGCGTTGCCTGATGCGGCGTCAAGCATTGCCTGCTTTCGTGCAGCCGTCGGCATGGAACCCGTGAGGAGGGTGACTTGGACGCCGTCTTCACCGGCATCGCCGCCAAGCATGCCAGCCCCGCCAAACAGATGGTCCCGGGCCAGCGTTCCGAGCGTCCTGCGGATGGAGTCGAAATGCTGGGCGGCCAGGACTTCCGTGGGGGCAAGGAGCGCTGCCTGCCCGCCCGCATCCACTACCTGCAACATGGCACGCAGCGCCACGATCGTCTTGCCGGAGCCTACCTCGCCCTGGAGCAGCCTGTTCATGGGCGTATCCTGCGCGAGTTCCGCGGAGAGAGTCTTTCCGACGGACGACTGGCCGGCTGTCAGGGTAAATGGCAGGTTGCGATCGAACGCGGCCAGGAGGCCATCGCTGACCGGCCGACGCGCCGTGGCTTCCTCGGCAGCAAGCTGGGCACGCCGCCGCGCCAACGCAGTTTGGAGCACGAGCGCTTCCTGGTACCGGAACCGTTCCTGCGCGCGCTGCCAGTCCTTGGCGGTTTCGGGCGAATGAATCAGTCGATATGCGTCCGCCACACTCAGCAAGCGGTCCCGGCGGACAACAGAGGGCGGAAGTGGATCAGCCAACGAGTCAAGGTCCAAAGTCTGCAGCAGCGTAGTGATCACCTTATGAATGGACCAGCTGGTGACCTTGGCCGTCGCGGGATACACGGGGATGGGCATGGCGGCCAGCTTTTCCGGGTCCATGGCGCCCTCGGCTTCCGGATCCTCGTCCAGCAACAGGAAATCAGGGTTGGTCAGCCCCAAGGCGCCGCCATACCGGGTGACCTTGCCCGAGAACATGGCACGGCGCCCCGGAAGGAGTTCCGCTTTTGCCCTGAATCCGTTGAAGAAGCTCACCTTCAGGGTGCCCGGGACGTGGCTGCCGCCGGCTTCATCCGTGACCACGACGTCCGTGATGGACCCCCTTCGTGCCCGCATCTGCCGGGTGCTGTTGGACAGGACGCGTGCGATCAGTGTGACTTCCTCATCCAGGGGTAAGGCACTGATAGGCGTGAGCTCCCCGCGGCTCAAGTACCGGCGAGGAAAGTAGTTCAGCAAGGCTCCGGTGGTCTTGATGCCCAGGTGCTTCTCCAGTACCGACGCCGAGCGCTTTCCGATCCTGCGTTCGAGGGGCAGGCCCAGTTCAGTGTTCATGCCGGGACGGGCCTGGGATTGTGCCATGAGGGACCGGGTTAATCACTTCGCTGCCTGAGTCTGCGCTGGAAACAGCCAACTGGCTGACCGCGATGTCGGTAGGCTCGCCAAGTGATCGAATAAGGGCAACCGCAGGTTCGGCCTCCGGAACGTGGACGTGGACGCGCCAGCGATAGCTGGCTTCCGCCGCCGGCTCGTCGTCGTCATCGTCTGCAGCGGTACCTCCGACCTGGCTCATGATGACTGAATCACCCATTTCGTCCAGGCGTTGGCGCAGGATGGCGGCGTCCAAGGGCGAGAGGCTGATGGTGCACATGACCTCGACGCCGTCGTCTGCCGGCATATGCTCATGAATGTGCGGGTCCTGCAAATGGTACCCATGCAACCCGTCCAGGAGTTCGTCCTGGAGTTCTTCCCCGAGGACTGCTGACCGCAAGCAGTCCAGGACCAGGAGCATGCCTACGCCGCCTGCATCCACCACATGGGCCTCGTGCAGCGGGGCGAGCTGGTCCTCCGTACGGACCACGGCCTGTAAGGCAGCATCCACGACTGCGTCCAGCGCGAGGCCCAGGGCATGGTTGCTGTCGTCGCCGTTTTGGGACGCATCCACTGCTTGGGCTGCGCGCGCTGCAGCCTCAAGGACGGAAAGCATGGTGCCGGAAACCGGTTCGCTCAGCGCCGACCACGCGCGGATCTGGGCACGGTTGAGCGCCGTTGCCAGCAGCGGTGCGCTGAGCCGCGTTTTTCCAACCAGGGGTTCAGCCGCTGCGCACAGGAAAACGGCGAAGAGAGTACCGGAGTTGCCCCGGGCCTGTTCAATGGCAGCTTGGCCGGCGCGCGCCAGGACGGCCCCGACATCGTTGCCCGATTCCGCGGGTTCAGGAGAGCTGCCGCCGACGGCGGACACGGCCGCGCGGGCGGTGAGGTAGAGGTTGGTGCCGGTATCGCCATCCGCCACGGGGAAGATGTTGATCGCATTGAGGCGATCGCTGTGGTTGCCGAGGACCACCTCGGTTTTGCTGAGCCAACGTTTCATGGCGTGTGCATTTGCGGCGATCTTAGTCTGCAAAATGATCCCATCCCACGGTGTCAGCAGCTTGCCCGGCAATCCGGACGCCGCTGCCTTCTGACTGGGCAACGGCCTGAACCGAGCCTATCGCAGTGAAGCCCTCCGGCAACTGAATTCCTGCCGGGAAAGTAGCCAGCAACCCGTGGTCCTCACCCCCGCCCAGAACCCACGGCATGGCGTCGGTAGCGAGCCGCATGGCCGCGGGCACCAAGGGTCCGGCGAATCGTTGGAGGGCAGCAGGATCCAGGTCCACTACGACGTTGCCGGCTGCCGCGAGACGGCCGCCGTCGCGAAGCAATCCGTCCGAGACATCCATCATCGCGGTGGCTCCCGAGCCTGCTGCCAGCGGTCCCGCGGCCAGGGGCGGCTCGGGCCGGCACTGGCTGTTGACGAGCGCCCGCAGCTCCGGATCGAGGTCAGCCAGGGGGATGTCGCTTTCCAGCAGGGCGAGCCCTGCAGCAGCCCGGCCGAGCGTCCCGGCCACGGCAACGACGTCGCCGGGCTTCGCACCCGAACGCAGTACCGGCGGCCTTCCGTTGAGGGTCCCGACGACGGCGACGGTCACCGCTATCTCGCGACCACGGCCAAGGTCTCCCCCGGCAACGGAACAGTCCGGCGCGCCCAACCCGACGATTCCCGCCGTGAGTCCGTCGGCGAAGTCTTCAACCCATTGCACAGGCGTCGCAGGAGGCATGGTCAAGCTCACCACCAAGGAAGTAGCCCTGCCACCCATGGCATTGATGTCGCTCAGGTTCTGCGCAGCGGCCTTCCAGCCGACGTCGAAACCCGACGTCCTGTAGCCGTTGTTCCACCGCAAACGGAAATCCTGGTCCTGGGTTTGCGTGTCGATGGAAATCAGTGTGCGCCCGTCCGGGGCTGCCACGAGTGCCGCATCATCTCCCGGGCCCAGCAGGATGTTGGGACCGTGGTTCAGGCGGGGAAAGATCCGGGCAAGGAGCTCAGCCTCGGAAAGATGGGCGACGGTCAGCTGGTCCGTGAGATCTTCGATTGGCATTTCTTCTGCGGGCACGGCTCTACGCTATCGCGACACAGCGACAGAATAATGCGCATCGACTCTGCGGGCGGAAATGGCGACCATGTGCCCCTGGCAACTGGAATCCCCTTGCGCCCCGCCCCGGGATAGGCTTGACTGATGCACCGAAAGACCCTTCGCCGGACCAGTGTTGCCCTTCTCATGGTCGCGGCGTCTGCCTTGACACTCTCGGCCTGTGCCCCCGCCGTTGACGTGCCCGCCGCATCCGACGCCGCCAATCCGGCTTGCGCGCCCATGATGGTGGCGCTGCCAGACACCATTGGGGATGCCGCACTGCGCAAGACGAACAGCCAAGCCACCGCCGCCTGGGGGGACCCTTCCCAGATCATCCTTCGGTGCGGAGTCAATGTTCCCGGCCCGACCACTGACCGCTGCGTGAGTGTCAACGATGTCGATTGGGTCATCAAGGAAGGCGACCCCGTGTGGACGCTCACCACGTTCGGTCGCGAGCCGGCCACTGAGATCCTTATCGACCCCGTGAAGCTGGAAGCTGCCAACATCAGTTCGGCTACGGTTCTTGCCGAACTTTCGAACGCCGCCGGCAAGATCAAGGCAAGCCGCCAGTGCGTCGGCCAGGAAGACCTCCAGAACATCCCCGGTAGCTAGGGTGCGGCAGCTGGCCAGGAATTCGCCGGGGACCGGGATGCGTCAGCGCAGGCCGGTTTTCCGGGTCAACGCCAAATGGATGAGTTCGTCGATCAACTCCGGGTAGCTCAGGCCTGAGGCTGCCCACATCTGCGGGTACATGCTCTTGGGGGTGAAGCCAGGCATTGTGTTGATTTCGTTGATGATGACCTCGCCGGCGGGGGTATAGAAGAAGTCCACGCGGCTCAGCCCTTCCGCGCCGACGGCATCAAAGGCCACGGCTGCAAGCTCGCGCACACGGGCGATCGCCTCTGCGGGCAGGTCGGCCGGGCAACTGAGTGCTGCTGCGCCGTCTTCTACGTACTTCGCAGCGAAGTCATAGAACTGGTGTTCGCCCTCTGCCACGACGATTTCACCCGGCATCGACGTTCGGGGCGCGTCCGTACCACGGCCTTGCAGCACCGCGCATTCAATTTCGCGACCCACGATGCCGGCCTCAATAACCAGTTTGAGGTCATGGCGGCGGGCTTCCTCGATCGCCGCATCCAGGCCGTCCAGGGAATCGACCTTCGAGATGCCCATCGATGATCCTGCACGGGCGGGCTTCACGAAGACAGGAAAGCCCAGCTTGTCCACGCGCTTACGAACGGCCTCGGCGTCCGTCAGCCATTCCCGGTCGGTGACGGCGATGTAGGGGCCCACTGCCAGGCCCGCCGCTTCGAAGACCACCTTCATGAAATGCTTGTCCATTCCGACGGCCGACGCCAGAACTCCGGCACCCACGTAGCGGGTATCGGAGAGCTCCAGGAGGCCCTGGATCGTTCCGTCCTCACCCCACGGTCCATGAAGCAAAGGGAACACAACGTCCACGGACCCAAGTTCCTGCGGTACGGAATTCGGTTCGGTGACGATGAGCTGGTGCTCACCGCCGATTTCAGCCAGGGTGACGGTCCGGTCCGACGCCGCCACCTCAGGCAGGGCGGAAGAGCTCAAGGACCATTGGCTGGTATCCCCGGAGGTCAGTACCCACTGCCCTGACTTCGCGATGCCGATCGGCACGACGTCGTACTTGCTCTTGTCGATGGCTCCCATGACCCCCGCTGCGGTGACGCAGCTGACAGCATGCTCGCTCGAACGCCCGCCGAACAGGACGGCCACCCGGGGGCGGCGTCCGGTGGCGGGAGTAGTTTCTTCGGTCACCATCAGTAGCTGCCTTCGGACTTCAGTGCCCGGGCCAGCAGGCGCGGCCCCAGGTCATCAACGGACATTTTGCCTTCAAGGACTGCCACTACAGCGGCCGTGATCGGCATTTCAACATTCAGCTTGCCGGCCAGCTCATGCACAGCCGGTCCGGACTTTATACCTTCGGCGGTCTGCGTCATCTGTTTCGCCACCTGCTCAAGGGTGAGGCCTTCGCCCAGTAGCCTTCCTGCCGTATGGTTCCGGGACAGCGCGGACGAGCACGTAGCCACGAGGTCCCCCAGTCCCGCAAGCCCGGCCATGGTGTGGGCTTCCCCTCCCAAGGCCAAGGCGAGCCGCGACGTCTCGGCAAGGCCCCGGGTAATCACGGAAGCCTTGGTGTTGTCGCCCATTTGCCGGCCCTCGCAAATGCCCACTGCCAAGGCAATGACGTTCTTGACGATTCCGCCGATCTCGACCCCAACCACGTCTGTGCTGGTGTAGGGCCTGAAGTACGGAGCGGTGCAACACAGGGCGACGGCGGCGGCGGTATCGGCTTCGCTGCACGCAACCACTGAAGCCGTGGGCTGTTCCCGCGCGATTTCCATGGCGAGGTTCGGGCCGGAGACAACCACCACGCGCGAGGACGGGATGCCCAGTTCCTGGGCAATGACTTCGCTCATCCGTGCGTCTGTACCGAGCTCCAGTCCTTTCATGAGCGAAACCACCACGGCGTCCGGCGCCAGCAGGCGTTTCCATTCACTCAGCTGGGGCCTCAGTGACTGGGCAGGTACGGCGAGAACGACGAGGCCGGCGTCCCGCAGGACCTCGGCGACGTCCAGCGACGCCGTGACAGCTGTGGGAAGCTCTATGTCCTTCAAATACTGTTCATTGCGGTGGATCGTGTTGATCTGGTCGACCACCTCCTTGCGGCGGCCCCAGATCCGGATGGTGCGCTCGACGCCTGTGGCTGCAGCAGCATCGGCCAGGATCTTGGCAAAAGTGGTTCCCCATGAACCCGCGCCAAGGACAGCAACAGTGTCCGGAACAGGGACGCGGCCCTCGGTAACCGTCATTTGCCGGACTCCGCTTCCTGGTCAAGCGATCCGTCATCAGCGGCGGAGCTCTCGCCCTTCACCTGATGCGATCCACGCTCAACGAAGCGGCCATGCTTGGCTTGGTTGTAATTTGCGGGGTCCCAGCGTTCCGCGGGTGCTTCCTCGCCGCGGAGGGTAGCCAGGAGTTCAGTGACAGCATCCATGATGACGTCGGTTGCCTCGGACAGCGTAGTACGGTCCATGGGACGGTCGGCGAATGCGCTCAGGTCCACGGGCTCGCCCACGAGGACCCTGACGGTCTTGCGGGGGAAGATATGGAACCGCTTGGCGTATCGCGGAAATACCTCGTGCGCACCCCAGTGGGCCATCGGAACCACTGGCGCCCCGGTCTTCAGCGCCAACCGGGCCGCCCCCGTATGGCCCTTCATGGGCCACAGATCAGGATCGCGCGTCAGCGTTCCCTCCGGGTAGATGATGATGGCGCCCCCGGCGTCCACCACCTCCTGGGCGACTTGCAGCGAGCGGTTCGCCCCCGCCGTCGAGCGTTCCACCGGAATCTGCTTGGTGGCGCGCAGCAAGGCGCCCAGCACGGGCGCCCTGAAGAGGCCGGACTTGGCAAGGAAATGCGGTGCACGCCTCTGGTTGTAGAGCATGTGGCCGATCACGATGGGGTCGATCTCGGTGCAATGGTTGGGTGCTGCGATGAAACCGCCGGCGGGAAGCTTCTCCGTGCCTTCCCATTTCTTGGACATCAAGATGTTCATTAATGGACGGGCAATGCCCGCAAGGAGCACGAACGTGGCACGGCTCTTGGCCGATTCCTTCAAAGGGTCCCCCGCTACTTGGTGGTGGTGATGTCGAAATCGGCGCCCAGGCCGGCAAGCTTTTCCGTGAAGCGCTCGTAACCGCGGTTGATGATATCGATGCCTGTGACCCGGGACGTTCCGGTCGCGGCCAAGGCAGCGATGAGGTGGCTGAAGCCGCCACGGAGATCAGGAATGTCGATCTCCGTCCCCCGGAGCGGCGTGGGTCCGGAAATCACTGCCGAGTGGAGGAAGTTCCGCTGCCCGAAGCGGCAAGGCACGCTGCCCAGGCATTCGCGGTGCACCTGGATGTTGGCCCCCATGCGGGCAAGTGCCTCCGTGAACCCGAAGCGGTTCTCGTAGACGGTCTCGTGCACGATGGACACGCCTTCGGCCTGGGTCAGAGCGACCACCAACGGCTGCTGCCAGTCGGTCATGAAACCGGGGTGGACGTCGGTCTCGAGAACCAACGGAGTGAGCTTCCCGCCCGGATGGTAGAAGCGGATGCCATCATCCCCGATGTCCATCCCGCCACCCACCTTGCGGTAGGTATTCAGGAACGTCATCATGTCGCGCTGCGAAGCACCCTCAACGAAGATATCGCCACGGGTCACCAACGCCGCCGACGCCCAGGACGCGGTCTCGTTGCGGTCCGGAAGAGCACGATGATTGTAACCGCCGAGGTCCTTGACCCCCTCAATGCGGATAGTGCGGTCCGTTTGGACGCTGATGATGGCGCCCATCTTCTGCAGCACGGCAATGAGGTCGATGACTTCGGGCTCGGTGGCGGCACCGCTGAGCTCCGTGATGCCCTCCGCGCGGGTGGCACTGAGGAGGACCTGCTCCGTTGCACCGACGGACGGATACGGCAGGGAAATCTTGGCACCATGCAGGCCGTGCGGAGCGGAAATGTGGATGCCACCGGGACGCTTCTCCACCACTGCGCCGAACTGGCGCAGGACGTTCAGGTGGTAATCGATCGGCCGGTCGCCGATCTTGCACCCACCGAGGTCCGGGATGAAAGCCTCACCGATCGCGTGGATCAGCGGGCCGCACAAAAGAATCGGGATCCTGGAGTCGCCGGCGTGCGCATCAATGGCAGTGCTGGACGCGGTCTTGGCTTCCTTGGGATCAAGGGTGAGGTCGCCCGTGGCCGGGTCCTTCACAACGGTGACACCATGGAGCTGCAGCAGGCTGGTAACTACCTCTACGTCCTTGATTTCCGGCACGTTCCGCAAAACCGATGGTTCGCTGCCCAGCAGGGCGGCCACCATGGCCTTGGGCACAAGGTTCTTGGCACCGCGAACGGTCACTCGCCCTGTCAACGGGACGCCACCGCGGATTGTCAGAACACTACTCATCTATACCGGTTTCCTCACGACTACTCGCCCCCCAAACTAACAAAGGCTCCAGCTAAGCATAGAAGCTCGCGTTACCGAACCGAAATGCAGCCACCCCGTGGCGGGCACATTCCGCGTCGGAAATCCGCCCACGAAAAAGGACCGGGAGGCCCGTTCGAAAGGGCCTCCCGGTCCGTATTCAGCACTACGGCAGTTGCTGCGGTACGTCAGCTTTTCGCCGGAAGCGTCTTCGGCTTGAAGGACGGCCGCGTGGCCTCGTACGCCGTGATGTCTTCCTCGTGCTGCAGGGTCAGCCCGATGTCGTCCAGGCCTTCCAGCAGGCGCCAGCGAGTGTAGTCGTCGATGTCGAAGGGTGCCACCACGTTGCCGCATTCAACCGTCTTGGAGACCAGGTCCACCTTGACCTCGGTGCCCGGGTTGTTCTCGAGAACCTTCCAGATGAGTTCAATATCATCCTGTGCAACCTGGGCAGCCAGGAGGCCCTGCTTACCCGAGTTGCCGCGGAAGATATCGGCGAAACGCGACGACAGGACGGCCTTGAAGCCGTAGTCCTTGAGCGCCCAGACAGCGTGCTCACGGGAGGAACCGGTACCGAAGTCAGGGCCGGCCACCAGGACGGACCCGGCGTTGAAGGGTTCCTGGTTCAAAATGAAGGACTCATCCTTGCGCCACGCGGCGAAGAGTGCGTCCTCGAAGCCGGTGCGGGTTATGCGCTTGAGGTACACGGCGGGGATGATCTGGTCGGTGTCTACGTTGCTCTGGCGCAGCGGAACACCAATGCCAGTGTGCGTGGTGAATTTTTCCATGGGGTCCTCCTAGACTGCGATGCCGGTCAGCGTGCCCGCGGACGCGGACTCGAGGTCCGACGGCGAGCTCAGCGTGCCGCGGACTGCCGTGGCTGCTGCCACCACGGGCGAGACCAAGTGTGTGCGGCCGCCCTTGCCCTGGCGGCCCTCGAAGTTGCGGTTGGATGTGGAGGCGCAACGCTCTCCCGGCTCCAACTGGTCCGGGTTCATGCCCAAGCACATGGAGCAACCGGCAAAGCGCCACTCTGCGCCAAAGTCCTTGAAGACCTTGTCCAGTCCTTCAGCTTCGGCTTCCAGGCGCACGCGGGCGGAGCCTGGAACGACGAGCATCCGGACTTTAGGATCCTTCTCGCGCCCCCGGATGATGTCGGCGGCGGCCCGCAGGTCCTCAATACGCGAGTTGGTGCAGGAGCCCAGGAAGACAGTGTCCACGCGGATGTCCTTCATGGGAGTGCCTGCCTCCAAGCCCATGTACTGCAGGGCCCGCTCCGCAGCGAGCTTGGCGTTCTCGTCACCGAAGTCCTCCGGGGACGGAACCTTGGCGGAGAGGGACACACCCTGCCCGGGGTTGGTTCCCCAGGTCACGAACGGTTCCAGCGTGTTGGCATCGAGGTCCACTTCGACGTCGAACGTTGCATCGGCATCGGTATGAAGCGTATTCCAGTACTCGACAGCGGCGTCCCAGTCGGCGCCCTCCGGCGCATGCGGGCGTCCCTGCATGTAGTCGTACGTGGTCTGGTCCGGAGCGACCATGCCGGCGCGGGCACCGGCTTCGATGGACATGTTGCAAATAGTCATGCGGGCGTCCATGGACAGTGCACGGATTGCTGAGCCCCGGTATTCCAGGACGTACCCCTGCCCCCCGCCGGTACCGATCTTCGCGATGACGGCCAGGATGATGTCCTTGGCGGTAACTCCCGGGCGCAGCGTACCTTCGACATTGATGGCCATGGTCTTGAACGGCTTCAGGGACAACGTCTGCGTGGCCATGACGTGCTCAACCTCGGAGGTGCCGATGCCCATCGCCAGTGCGCCGAATGCGCCGTGCGTGGAGGTGTGCGAGTCCCCGCACACCACGGTCATGCCCGGCTGCGTCAGGCCCAACTGGGGACCCACCACGTGGACGATGCCCTGTTCCTTGTCGCCGAGCGAGTGCAGGCGGACGCCGAACTCCTTGCAGTTGGCGCGCAGGGTCTCAATCTGCGTGCGGCTGGTGAGGTCGGCAATGGGCTTGTCGATGTCCAGCGTGGGAGTGTTGTGGTCCTCTGTCGCAATGGTGAGGTCCGTGCGGCGCAGTTGGCGACCCGCCAGGCGCAAACCCTCGAATGCCTGCGGCGAGGTGACTTCGTGGACCAGGTGCAGGTCGATGAAGAGAAGGTCGGGCTGGGCATTGGCTCCTTCGCCTTCACCCTTGCGCACTACGTGCGCGTCCCAGACTTTCTCGGCCAGTGTCTTTCCCACGGCCTTGCTCCCTTCACTGCGGTTGGTTGTTCCTGTGAACTGTTTGAACAGTTCGGTGTCTTGCTGTTTAGTGCGTGGCGTCCGGCGAACCGTCCTTCTCCAACTGAAGCAGGACGTCGGCAAAATAGGCCAGTGAAACAACTTGCATCTCAGATATTGAGACGGCAATATCATTACATGGACAATTCTAGTGGAGTCGGAGTCATCGATAAAGCGGCCCAGGTGCTTGACGCACTTGAGGCAGGACCAACCACGCTGGCTCAACTCGTTGCGGCTACGGGACTCGCCCGACCCACGGTCCACAGGCTCGCACTGGCACTGGTCCACCACCGTTTGGTGAGCCGTGACATCCAAGGCCGCTTCGTCCTTGGCAGCCGCCTTGTGGAGCTCGCCTCTGCTGCCGGCGAGGACCGGCTCATCGCCTCCGCAGGGCCTGTACTGATCCAACTCCGCGACGCCACAGGTGAGAGCGCGCAGATATTCCGCCGCCAGGGCGACTGGCGCGTGTGCGTGGCCTCCGCCGAACGCCCCATCGGCCTGCGCGACACGATTCCCGTGGGCACACAGTTGTCGATGAAGGCCGGCTCTGCTGCCCAGGTCCTGCTCGCGTGGGAGGACCACGACCGCCTCCTTGAGGGACTTCAAAACGCCCGCTTTACGCCCACCGTTCTGGCGGGAGTACGACGGCGGGGCTGGGGTCAGAGCCTCGGGGAACGCGAGCCCGGGGTCGCCTCGGTTTCGGCCCCCGTGCGCGGACCCTCCGGTCGGGTCATCGCCGCAGTGTCCATCTCAGGTCCCATCGAGCGGCTCACCCGCCAGCCCGGCAGGCTGCATGCGGAAGTGGTCTGCAACGCGGCACGTGTGCTCACCGAAGCCCTGCGCAAGAACAACGACTGACCGGCAGCCTCATGGACAGCTACGCGGTCTTCCTCAGGGGCATCAACGTCGGTGGCATCAACATCAAGATGGCCGACCTCAAGACCGCCCTGAAAGCCTGCCCGTTCTCCGGGGTCAAGACGCTCCTGGCCAGCGGAAATGTCGTGCTGCAGAGCGAACTTGATGCCAAGCACGTGAAGACGGAATTCGAAAAGTGCTTACGGAAATCCTTTGGCTACGACGCATGGGTGGTGGTCCTCACGGCTGCACGTGTGGCTCAATTGGTGGACGCTTGCCCTTACCCTGCAGACGACAAGTCCACGCACAGCTACATCACCCTGGCCTCGGACCCAGCGATGCTGGACGAGTTGTTCGAGGCGGGCGAGGCACTCGGCGGTGTGGACCAGGTACGGCTGGGACCTGAAGCTTCAGCATGGTTGGCCCCGGCCGGCGGAACGCTGGACAGCCCGTTCAGCAAGTTGTCGGCGAAGGCACGCTACAAGGCAAGCACCACCACGCGTAACCTGCGCACGCTGATCAAGGTCAGGGACGCCGCCGCGGATCTCCAGAGCTAGGCCGTACGTGCATCTTTGAGCGCAGCATTGAAGGCCCGCAGCCGGGTGATCTCCACGTCCACCGGCTCCACAATACGTTTCTCGGCGACACTGGCCACGGCAGCTTTCAGCCTTCGCGCCGCGCCCTTGGCACGCATCCGGGCCGCCCAACCGCTGATGATCCTCCCGATGACTGCCAACAGGACGCCCAGCACGACGCCACCGGCCACCATGAGCGTCGGCCACGGCCACCCTTCCGTCCGGGGAACATCCGGTACGGGCAACTGAAAGTAGCCCAGGGCGGCAAGGACACCCAGCCACCCGAGGCCCCCGACGGCCAACAACAGCGCGACCCACTGCAGGGTATTGAAAAGCAGCCACCAAACCGGGCGCTGGGAAGCCTTGAGGTCCGTCCCCGCAATAGCCTGGTCCAAGGCATCCGGCAATTGTTCGCGACCCTCCCGTGCCACCCCGCGGATGGACGCCCGCCACGGGCCGGGAGCTCCTTCGGAAGCTTCGTCTGCGAAGTCCCTGACCGCAGCGTCCGTGCGGGCGCGCTCGGGTGCGCCGGCCGCCGGCAGGGACGTCCTGTTCAGTTCCGGCCGGGTATCCTGCCGTCCCAGGTTCAATCGGCGCAGCGGATCAGGGCTGAAGCGCAGGAGCCACCTCGTCACCGGCCACCCGGTCCTGCGGGCCGACTCGCGCTTATACGAGCGCGCAACAGCATCCACGACCACCGGGACGTTTGCCGCCGTCGCCAACTCGGACGCCAGCTTCGCCTTCGCAGTCGCCGCGACGCCGCGCGCCTCGCCTTCACCGGAGGCTTCGGCCAGCCTGGCGGCCGCTGCAGCGACGTCGGCAGACAGGCGCTTCGTGGCAGCTTCCCGCTGGACCACGACGCGTCGGATGGCTGTACGGACACCGCCAACGCCCTCGCCCGTCAGTGCCGAGGCGCCCAGCACGCTGACGGCGCCCAGGCCGTCACGCTCCAAGATGCCTTCCAAGGAGGCCAGAACAGCGGGAGTATCTGCAGGGCTCAGTTTGTCGATTTGGTTCAGGACAACCAAAGTGACCGCGCCATGCGAGGCCATGGGCTGCAGGAAATCATTGTGCACGGCCGCGTCGGCATACTTTTGCGGATCCAGCACCCACACCAGGACGTCCACCATCCCGGCCAACCGCTGCACGATCTGTCGGTTTTCCAGCTTGGTTGAGTCGAAATCCGGCAAGTCCAGGAGGAGCAGGCCGGTTTCTTCCCCTGCCAATCCGGGTACTTCCGGCAATCCATGCCTCTCCTGGACGCCCAGCCAGTCCAGGAGAGGCCCGCTCCCTTCCTCGCCCCAAATGCCTGCCAGGGGTGCGGACGTGGTAGGCCTACGGGCCGCAGCCGTTGCCAGGTTGCTGGCGGAGACAGCGTTGAACAGGGACGACTTACCGCTCCCTGTTGCGCCGAAGAAGCCCACCACTGTGTGGCCACCGGACAGTGAACGTCGGGACGTTGCGCGCTCCAGGACCTCATACACGGACTGCAGGTCCGGCTCGGGCAGCACTCCTTCCCCCAACTCACGTGCAGTATTCAGTGATTCGAGCCTCCGCTGCAGCCGCGAAGACTCCCTGACCTGGCTATGGCGGCTCATGCAGTGCCTGCCAGGCGGCTCAGTGCTTGCGAGTGATCCTTGAGTCCGCTGCCGCCGTGGGGCTCTGCGGCCTCAAGCCGGGTGAGGAAACGGTCCCGTTCCTCGTCCAGGAGCCGCTGGCACGTCGTGTGCAGATCGTCGCGCGCCTGCTGCGCCAGCCGGCGCACCGCATCTTCGCCGAATACCGCCTCCAGGAGTCTTTGGCCCACTACTGCAGTTCCACCTGCAATTCCCAACTCCAGCCCGCTCAGTCCCGCGGTCATGGAGAACACCACCACCATGAGGGCCGCGCCAAGGCCATTGACGCCGAACGACAACCACCGGGCCTGGGTGCGCTTCCCCTGGCCTTGGGTCCGGATGAGTTCCATGAGACCCTCCTGCCACGAGCGGATGCCGGCGGCCGACTTCACCTCGAACCCCGCGCTGGTCCCCGAGAGATCATCGGCCGCCAGCAGTCCCCGCCCGGCTGCGTCAGAACGCCAGCGCCGGTCAACGTTTTCCGCGGCATTGGCGGCTTCGTCAACAATCACTGCCTGCAGCCCGCTTTCGATCGCAGTCTCAACCTTTACTGCAGGCATTGGCTCACCCCTGAAGAAGGCACCCAGCCGATCCCGGAACCGTCCAATATTCTGCTCCACTGACCTGAAGAACTCGCCCGTGCCCACAAAGTCCTGCCATCGGGCCAGCACCTCCCCCCGCAGAAGGGCGCCGTCTTTGGTGGCATCGAGGATGCGGGTCAAAGCTTCCTCGTACTCGCGCACGCAGGTTGTGCGCAGCGCGCGGGCGGCGGCTTCCTGTTCTTCGGCAGCTACGGCAATAGCATCAAAGCGGACGCTGACCGCCCTGATGGCTCCGTGCAACGTACGCCGTGCAACGTCGGCCCGCCCCGACGCGTCCGCCGCGAGTTCCACCAGCCATTCATGCAGTCCCCCAACCGCTTCGGCCGGCAGCATCCCTACCGCGTCCAAGGTGGTTTCAGGCACGACGAAAAGCTCTGCAGTTCCGAGTCCCTGCCGGTCCAGCATCGCCTTGAGGTCCGTCGTGACTTCTTCCTCAGCCGCCTGTGGAACGCGGTCCAGGACCACGGACACTGTAATGTCGCGCGATGCTGCGTCCAGGAGGAGTCGCCACGGCACAGCGTCCGCATATCTGTTGGCTGTGGTGACGAATACCCAGAGGTCCGCGGCTGCCAGCAATTGTCCGGCAAGCCGCCGGTTATCGTCGGATATTGAGTCGATATCGGGGGCATCCAGAATTGCTACCCCTTGTGGAACCCGCTCATGGCCCACCAAAACCAGGGACGATACCGCATGGGCATTGGGAGCGGCACCGGCTTGGTTGGCCGGGACCGGACCGGCCGATACAAATCCCCGGATCCGCTCCAGGTTCGGCAGGATGCGCTGCCCCTCGAACCACTCTGCATCCTGGGGGTGGTGGAGCAGGATCGGCTGGCGGGTGGTCGGCCGGATGGCACCGGCCCGTGTTACGGGATACCCGACCAGCGCATTGACCAGCGTTGACTTTCCTGCACCGGTGGAACCTCCGACGACGGCCAGCAGCGGTGCGTCGAGGCTGCGGTAGCGGGGAAGAACGTAGTCGTCGAGTTGGGCCAATGTCTCCCTGACCCACCGGCGGGCTTCTTCCGCTTCCGGCAATGCCAGTGGCAAGACAGTCTTTGCCAATTCCGCCCGCGCTGCTTCGAGTGTAGTGACGGCGTGGTCCAACGCCTGGTTCCGGACGGGGCCTGTCCCGCCGTTCGTCGGCTCGTCGTGTGCGCTCACAGTTTCATCATGCCAGCCCGATGGAGGGAAGCGTGGGAGCCCCGGAGCACGCAAAAAAAGAAATCCCCCGGAACATACTGTTCCGGGGGATTTGTTGGTGACCCCAGCGGGATTCGAACCCGCGTTACCGCCGTGAGAGGGCGGCGTACTAGGCCGCTATACGATGGGGCCTTGCACTTTCTTGATTACCGTTTCCGGCGATCAAAGCTGAATGAGTATTTCACACATTCTGCTCTCATCCAAATCGGCGAGCGATCAGGATTTTTCTGAATTCCGCGGAATTCCGCGGTAATTCAGAGCTGGGATACCAGGACTCGAACCTAGAATGACGGTACCAGAAACCGTAGTGTTGCCAATTACACCATATCCCAAAGTGACTTTCGGACCGGAGTTCGTCACCGCGGTTTCCCTCGGTTTTTCCCTCCGTGCCCCTCAGCACGAGTAATTACTCTACCCGAGACTTTTGACCTGCACAAATCGGAGAGGCGTTACCTGTGTCACACGCAAACAGGATCCGGGTTCGCTTCCGAGGCCAGCAGTTTGGAGAGCGAGTCCACCTGTGGGCCGATGAAGCCCGGAACAGTTTCCCCTGTCCTGTTCAGCCATACTCCCAGCAGACCGGCCGCGGTGGAACCTTCTGCGTCAAGGAGCCTGTTGTCGCCCACGTAGAGCGTCTCCCCGGGTGTTGTCCCGAGCAGGCGGACTCCTTCGAGGTAGATCGCGGGGTCCGGTTTCGGGACACCCACGGTATCCGTTCCCACCAGGATCCTGATCCTGGACAGTCCTGCCCCGTCCAGCTTCGCCCGCTGGTAGTCGTGAACGTTGTTGCTGACTGCGCCGTAGGGAATGCCGGCGGCATCAAGGGCATCCAAAACACCGGCAACATCCTCGAAGGCGCGGACGTAGGCCGTCTGCCGCTGATGGTATTCGGCAACCCAGGCCTGTGACTCCTCGCCATCAGCAAGTTCCACGCCGAAATGGCCCAATGCCGCCCGGCCCCGCAGAAGCCGTTGTTCATTGAACGTCAATTCCCCGGCCAGGTAACGATCGTAGAAGTGCGTGGTTTCGTGCGTGAAGATCCGTCCGAACTTCGCCCACCCGGCCTGGTCGAGGCCGGGCAGGAGATGTTCGCTGACGTCACGCAAGGCCGTTGTCATGGCGTACTCAAGGTCTACCAGTGTGTCGTCGATATCGAACAGAACCCCGCGAACGGAGCCGAAGATGCTTGAGATGGCCATGCCTGCCGCCTTGGAGTCAGCCGCGGAAAGCGCGGAGTCGGGTGAGCGAGGAATCCTTGCCCAGGATGACCATGGATTCGAACAGCGGCGGGGAAATGCGGCGGCCGGAAATGGCGGTCCGCACGGGACCGAAGGCCATACGGGGCTTGATTCCAAGGTCCTCCACCAGCGCCTGCTTAAGGGCTGTCTGGATGTTTTCGGCTGTCCACTCCTTGAGCGGCTCAAGGGCAGCAAGGGCTGCGTCAAGGACTTCGTCCTGATTGGCAGGAAGACCCTTGCGGGCGTCGTCGGCTACGTCGATTGCGTCATCTGCTTTGAACAGGAACGCGAGCATCTCAGGAGCCTCGCCCAGCAAGGCGATACGCTCCTGGACCAAGGGAGCTGCCTCGGCGAGGATCTCCTCCTGGCGGGGCGTCAGGATCTCCCCCACGAATCCCGCGGCACGCAGGTACGGTACCAGCCGCTCCTTGAAGTCGTCCGCCTCCAACATGCGCACATGCGTTCCGTTGATGGCTTCTGCCTTCTTCAGGTCAAAGCGCGCAGGGTTGCCCAGGACATCGTGGATGTCGAAGTTGGCGACGAGCTGCTCCACGGTGAAAATGTCCTCGTCGGCGCTGAGGGACCAGCCCAGCAGCGAGAGGTAGTTGAGCAGGCCTTCCCTGATGAAGCCACGCTCACGGTGCAGGAACAGGCTTGACTCGGGGTCACGCTTGGAAAGCTTCTTGTTGCCTTGGCCCATGACGTACGGCAGGTGCCCGAACTCCGGCATGTACTCTGCGACGCCGATCGCGTAGAGCGCGCGGTACAGGGCAATCTGGCGGGGCGTCGAGCTGAGCAGGTCTTCACCGCGCAACACGTGGGTGATTCCCATGAGTGCGTCGTCCACCGGGTTGACCAGGGTGTAAAGCGGCGCACCGTTCGCGCGGACTACTGCGAAGTCAGGAACGGAGCCGGCTTTGAACGTGATCTCACCGCGAACGAGGTCGGTGAAGGTGATGTCTTCGTCCGGCATGCGCAGGCGCAGTACAGCTTCCCGGCCCTCCGCCTTGTACTGTGCCAGCTGTTCTTCCGTGAGGTGGCGGTCAAAACCGTCATAGCCCAGTTTGGGGTCGCGTCCGGCGGCCTTGTGCCGCGCTTCGATTTCATCGGGTGTGGAGTAGGACTCGTAGACATGTCCACCGGCCTTGAGCCTGGCAATGACGTCCTGGTAGATGTCGCTGCGCTGCGATTGCCGGTAAGGCTCGTGGGGTCCGCCCACCTCGACGCCCTCGTCCCAGTCGATGCCGAGCCACTTCAGGGCGTCGAGCAACTGGTGGTAGCTTTCCTCGCTGTCGCGGGCTGAGTCAGTGTCTTCGATGCGGAAGATCAGCTTGCCACCCGTGTGGCGGGCATAGGCCCAGTTGAACAGGGCGGTGCGGATCAAACCAACGTGCGGCGTTCCCGTGGGTGACGGGCAGAAACGGACGCGGACCGGAGTCTCGGCGTTGACGGCAGGAATGGCGCTGGAGGCAGCGTTCGACGCAGAAGCAGTAGTCATAGTGCTTCAACTTTACCGCTTGAATCCAGCCCGCTTTCGCCGCGGGACGCGCTCGACGCCGGCACCCAAGGCGAGTACCGGCGTCGGACTTGCGCTGGTGGTTGGCTGTACCGGCTAGCGCCGGACGGCCGGGTTCGACAGCCGGCCGATGCCCTCGATCTCGACCTCGATGCGGTCGCCCTCGTTAAGGAGGCCGACGCCGGCCGGAGTTCCGGTCATGATGACGTCCCCCGGAAGGAGCGTGAAGGCATGGGAAACGATGGACACGAGTTCCCGGACACCGCGGATCATCTGCGTGGTGTTGCCGTCCTGGCGAAGGTCCCCGTTGAGCCGGGCCTGGATTGCGACGTCGTCAGGGTCGAGCTCTGTCTCAATCCACGGGCCGAGCGGGGCCGAGGTGTCGAACCCCTTGGCACGGGCCCACTGAAGGTCGGTCTTCTGGACGTCACGCGCCGTGAGGTCGTTTCCGCAGGTGTATCCAAAGATCACATCATCCACGCGCTCCTCCGGGACGTCCTTGCAGATCCTTCCGATAATGACGCACAGCTCGGCTTCGAAAGAGATCTCCTCGGAGAACTCAGGAAGAACGATGGGATCGTTCGGGCCGATGACCGACGTGTTCGGCTTCAGGAAAAGCAGGGGGTGCTGGGGAACCTCGTTGCCGAGTTCGGCAGCGTGCTCGGCAAAATTCCGGCCAACACCGATCACCTTGCTGCGCGGAATGATGGGCGCGAGGAGCCGCACGTCCTCGAGCTTGTGCTTGACGTGGGTACGTTCGACGCCATTGAAGAAGGGGTCGCCGTTGATGACAGTGATTTCCTCACTGCCGGGCTCACCTTCGACAACGCCATAGAGGGGATCAGAGTCAACTACAAACCGGGCGATACGCATGGGTTCAAGCCTACCGTCCGGCGAACGGGGTTCCAGTTAGCTGCGCAGGTAGTCCAACTGCGCGGCGACAGACGTTTCCGCGGCCCACCTGACGGATGGATCGACGTCGGCGTAAACCACGTCGGTCACCTGGGCGACAGTCGCGTCGCCTCCCACCTGCGCGAGTGCGGCCCGGATTTGATCAAGCCGCTGCTCACGGTGCTCACGGTACTCACGGCATTTCTCCTCCAACGAGGCGAGCACGGGTCCATGGGCCGGCAGCAAGGTTGCCGGGCCGAGTGCTTCCAACCGGTCAAGGCTGGTCAGGTAATCCCCCAGCCTGCCATCGGGATAGTCCAGCACGGTGGTTCCGCGCCCGAGGATCGTGTCGCCGGTGAGTACTGAACCGTTTGGCCCGTCCCCGGGAAGGTGGAAGCACAATGAATCCGAAGTGTGTCCTGGTGTAGCCAGCACACGGATTTCGACACCCCCGGCTGCCAAGACGTCACCGTCACGTAGCGGCTCGCCGCCGTGGCAGTGCTCTGCCATCGCCGCGCGGACGGGTGCCCCGGTCAGCTCATGGAATCGTGCCGACGCCTCGGTATGGTCGGCGTGCCTATGCGTGATAAGTACGACGTCGACCACTCCTGACGCTGCCAGCGCGGCCAGGTGCCGCTCGTCTTGCGGACCCGGGTCCACGATGGCCACGTGGGCGGAACCCGGTGCACCGATGATGTAGGAGTTGGTGCCGTCCAGGCTCATCGGCCCTGGATTGGGGGCCAACCGGAAGCGCGTCAGCTCACTGGCTTGCTGGAGTTCGGACGGAACTGCGTCGTTGGAAGTCACCCCTCCATCTTGGCACCCCTCGGACGCTCGCTCACCAATGACCCCCTCCAGGCCAACCCTCTCGCACCTCCCGGCCGCCGGTGAGAGAGCGACCGGGAAAAACCGCCCATTCGTGAGAGAGCGACCGGGAAAAACCGCCCATTGGTGAGAGAGGGCTGGGAACGACAGCGGCCCTCCCGCTTGGATACCAAGGTGAGGGCCGCCGTCGTACGTTTGAAAAGTCCGGTGACTACACCAGCCGGGTCAGCCAACCATGACGGTCTTCCACCGTGCCGGTCTGGATGCCGAGGAGTTGCTCACGGATGGCCATGGTGGTCTCGCCGGCTTTGGCGTCGGCGGAGCCGATGAATTCCGTAGCATCCTTCAGGACGCCGATCGGAGTGATCACCGCTGCCGTGCCGCAGGCAAAGACTTCGGCAATTTCGCCGGAGGCAACGCCATCGCGCCACTCGTCAAGGGTGATCTTCCGCTCTGAGACCTGGCGTCCCATGTCCCTGGCCACCTGAATAACCGACATGCGCGTGACGCCCTCAAGGATGGTGCCGCTGAGGGCGGGGGTCACCAGCGAACCGTCCTTCATGACGAAGAAGACGTTCATCCCGCCGAGTTCTTCAACGGCGTCGTCGTTGAAGTGGTCCAGGAAGAGTACCTGCTTGCAGCCGTTGGCTTCGGCTTCCTGCTGGGCGATCAGCGAGGCTGCGTAGTTCCCCCCGCACTTGGCGGCACCGGTTCCGCCGCGTCCGGCGCGGGCGTACTCGCGGGAGATCCAGATGGACACAGGCTTGAGCTCACCGCCGAAGTAGTTTCCTGCGGGCGACGCGATGACGCGGAATGAGACCTCGCGGGCAGCGCGAACACCCAGGAAGGCCTCGGTGGCGATCATGAACGGGCGCAGGTACAGGGCTTCGCCGTCTCCGGACGGGACCCATTCCTTGTCAGCCTGGACCAGTTCGCGGATGGCGCCAAGGAAGTACTCCTCGGGCAGTTCCGGGAGCGCAAGACGGCGGGCCGACTTGTTCAGGCGCGCCGCGTTGGCCTCCGGGCGGAACGTCCACACTGAGCCGTCGGCGTGGCGGTATGCCTTCAGGCCTTCAAAGATTTCCTGGCCGTAATGCAGCACCGCGGCCGACGGATCCAGGGAAATGGGTCCGTAGGGCTCAATCCGTGCATTCTGCCAACCGCCCTTGCCCTCGGCGTCGACCTTATAGTCGACGACGGCGGTGTGGTCGGTGAAGTAGTCGCCGAAGCCCGGGTTCGCCAGGACGGCTGCACGCTCCTCAGCAGACTTCGGGTTGGCCGAAAGCTGCTGGCTGAATTCGACGCCATGGGCAGTCTGAGTCATGTTTCCTCCACAGTCAGCTACCTGGCAGGGCGAACCGGGCCCCCGACAATGGGGGTGGTTCAGCGATGGACCAGGGAAGCAGGTAAATAATTCAAGACAAGCTTACGCCTGAGTAATTGGCCTAAAGTGCGGCCGCGATGGCGTCGCCGATCGCAGCGGTGCTGCGCGGTTCACCGGTGCGGCTTTCGACGTCGGCAACCACTGCCGCTTCGATCCTGCGGGCCGCCGAGGTGTACCCCAGATGGTCCAGCAACAGCACTGCAGACAGGATCGCAGCAGTGGGGTCTGCCTTCTGCTGGCCTGCGATGTCCGGGGCGGAACCATGGACGGGTTCGAACATGGACGGCGCCGTACGGTCCATGTTGATGTTTCCCGACGCTGCGAGCCCGATGCCGCCGGTGACGGCTGCAGCGAGGTCGGTCAGGATGTCGCCAAAGAGATTGTCGGTGACGATCACGTCGAAGCGGGAGGGATCCGTGACCATGAAGATGGTGGCCGCATCGATGTGCAGGTAGTCATGCGTGACCTCGGGGTATTCCTTTGCCACGGCCTCGACTGTGCGCTTCCACAAGTGTCCCGCAAAGACCAGGACGTTGTGCTTGTGGACCAGCGTGACGTGTTTGCGGGGGCGTTCATTCGCCCGACGGAATGCGTCGCGGACAACGCGTTCCACTCCGTGGGCAGTGTTGAGCGATACTTCAGTGGCCACTTCATGCGGCGTTCCACCACGCAGCGTGCCGCCGTTGCCAACGTAGGGACCCTCCGTGCCTTCACGAACGACGATGAAATCGATGGTTCCGGGGTCGGCCAGCGGACTGCCTACGGTGCCGTACAACCGGGACGGACGCAGGTTCACGAAGTGGTCCAGGCTGAAGCGGAGCTTGAGCAGCATCTCGCGCTCGATGATGCCTGAGGGGATCCGGGTATCGCCGGGGGCGGCTCCCACTGCCCCGAAGAGGATGGCGTCGCGGGTGCGCAGGTCGTCCAGGACCTCGTCCGGGAGCGTCTCGCCCGTTTCAAGCCAGTGCTGTGCCCCAAGCTTGTAATGCGTCTGCTCCAAGGAAACGCCTTCGGCAGCGACGGCTTTTTCGAGGACCTTGACGGCTTCGGCGATGACCTCGGGGCCGATGCCGTCGCCAGGGATGACAGCCAGATTGATGGACGATGCACTCATAGGTATATCTAGCCAAGCAATCCACATCGTGGTCAAAATCGTCTCACTCTTCGAACAACGCCCCGAAGGGAGTCAGACCAGGGCATGACGACCCGGCCAGTTGCCAGCGCATAGAGTCTTAGCGTGGATAGAAGGCACGCGATATACGAATGGTTCCGCATCAACCGCTTCAAAGTGGACCTGGCGGCCACCCTTCTGCTGATCCTGGTCTTCGGTCCCGTCTACCTTCTGGCCGACAGGCCGGTCCTCTTCCTTCTGTCGTGTGCCCTTCTCATGCCTTTGGCATGGCGACGGACCCGTCCCGTGGAGGCGGCCGGCGTCGTGGTTTTCGTCTGCCTCGTTCAATGGGCCATCGGCGAACAGCCCGTAGCCGGCCAGGTTGCGGTCCCCCTCATCATTTACGCCACGGCTGCCTACGGACCCGTCTGGGCCAGCCGGACAGTGTTGTTGCTGGGCCTGCTCGGCGGCGTCATGCTGACGACCCGCGAGTATTCCGGCACCGCGGAATCCGGCATCATGGGGCTGACCATCGGAGCCCTGTATACGGTCCTGATCTGGATGCTTGTCCTGGTGAGCTGGACCCTTGGCGACCTCACCCGCGTCCGGAGGCTGCAGTTGCAGGCCCTCGAGGACAGGGCACGGCGGCTTGAGGTTGAGCACCTGCAAGAGCGCCAACTGGCCGCCGCCGACGAACGCTCCCACATTGCCCGGGAGATGCACGATATCGTGGCGCATTCATTGTCCGTGATCATCACCCAGGCCGATGGCGCCCGCTATGCGGCAGCGACCAAGCCCGAACTCGCCACTGGAGCCTTGGCCACCATTGCAGCAACGGGCCGGGATTCACTTGCCGAAATGCGCAGGCTCCTCGGCGTGCTCCGATCCAACGACGATGCCCCCACGAGGCCCCAGCCGGGGTTGGCGGATCTCGACGAACTCCTTCTCGGCTTCCGGGCCGCCACGCTCCAAGTCGCTTTTGAACAGACAGGGATGCCGCGCCGCAAACTCCCTGCCGGAGCGGAGCTAACGGCGTACCGGATCATCCAGGAGGCCCTCACCAACGTCATCAAGCACGCCGGCCCGAAGGCGACAGCCAGCGTTTCGCTGACCTGGCAGAATCGCGGACTGCAGCTGGACATCGTCGACGACGGCCGGGGCGCCGCAGCCGATCCGCCCGCGCCGGGTGGCGGAAACGGCCTGCGCGGCATGGCCGAGCGCATCTCCCTCTACGATGGTTCCTTGACCGCAAGCCCGGAACAGGGCGGCGGATTCCGCGTGTCCGCTTTCATCCCGTATTCGGAGGCCTGATCCATGCCTGACCTTCCCGCGCCCATCCGCGTGGCACTCGTCGATGACCAGCACTTGGTCCGTTCGGGGTTCGGCATGCTCATCAACTCCCAGCCTGACCTCGAGGTGGTGGCCGAGGCCGGCAATGGTATCGAGGCCATCCAAGCCCTTGCAGGCACCACCGCGGACGTTGTCCTGATGGATGTCCGCATGCCCGGCATGGACGGTATTGAAGCCACGCGCCGCATCCTGGAACAAGCTGCCGCCCAGCCGCCAGGGTCCCGGCGGGCGGACGTGAAAATCGTGGTCCTCACCACCTTCGACCTGGATGAATATGCCCTCGCTGCCATTCAGGCCGGAGCCAGCGGCTTCCTCCTCAAGGACGCCCCGCCCGAAGAACTCCTCGAGGCGATCCGTACTGTCTATCGGGGGGACGCTGTGATCGCACCGTCCACCACGCGCCGGCTGCTGGACCATGTCGCTCCCCTGCTGAGGACCCAGGCTCCGCAAAAGAGCGAACACGCAGCCGCCGTGGAACGCCTGACCGCGCGCGAACGCGAAGTGTTCCAGCTCATCGCCCAAGGCCAGTCCAACCCGGAGATAGCTGCCGGTTTGTTCCTGTCGGAGGCCACCGTCAAAACGCATGTTGGCCATATCCTCGCCAAGCTTGGGGCCCGGGACCGGGTACAGGTTGTGGTCATAGCGTACGAAACCGGCGTCGTAGCTCCGGGGACGTAAGGCCCGCGCCGGCTTGTCAGACCACGGTATGAGGCCACGCCGCCCAGGATGGTTCTCCGGCCCGATCCGGGAGGCTTGTCCCGGAACATAGCGTGAAACCATGACAACTTTCACGCCCCTCCCCCACCATTCCGGAACCGACGCCGCCCAAACGCGTCCCGCCGTCGAAGCTTTCGCGCTCACCAAGAGTTACGGCCGGGCTGACACACGGGTGAAGGCCCTGAATGAGGTGTCCGTCCGTTTCGAGGCCGGAAAGTTCACGGCCATCATGGGCCCTTCGGGGTCCGGCAAGTCGACGCTCATGCATTGCCTGGCAGGGCTGGACACTGCAGATTCCGGCCGCATCGTCCTGGGTGGCACGGAACTCACCGGCCTCAACGACCGCCAACTCACCGCGCTCCGCCGTGAGCGGATCGGCTTCGTCTTCCAGGCGTTCAACCTGGTGCCCACCTTGACGGCCGAGCAAAACATTACGCTTCCGCTTGCATTGGCAGGAACAGCGGTCGACGCCGGATGGCTGGATACCGTAGTAACCACCCTTGGGTTGAAGGACCGGTTGAAGCACCGCCCGCATGAGTTGTCCGGGGGGCAGCAGCAGCGTGTCGCTGTCGCCAGGGCGCTGCTGACACGACCGGACGTCGTCTTCGGAGACGAGCCCACAGGCAACCTTGACTCAAAGGCCGGCGGCGAGGTGCTCTCCCTCCTGCGCCGCAGCAGCCAGGAGATGGGCCAGACCATCATCATGGTGACCCACGATCCCGTCGCGGCGAGCTACGCCGACCGCGTGGTGCTCATGAGCGACGGAGACCTTGTGGGCGGGATCGACCAGCCGACGGCCGAATCCGTACTCGTCGCCCTCGGCAAGTTGGGGGCCTGAGGCGTGCTGCGTGTTGCCCTTTCACAACTAACAACGCATTTCCGACGCTTCGTTGCGATTGGCCTCGCGGTGCTGTTGTCCGTCATGTTCCTGTCCGCCACGCTCATGGTCGGCGCAAGCACTACTGCGTCCCTCGGGGCCAGCATCGGTGAGGCCTACCGGAATGCTGATTTGGTGGCCACCTCGAAAAACGGGGAAGCCTTCAGCCAAGCCGCCGTGGACGCTGCAGTCTCCGCGCCGGCCGTCGAAGGGAGCTACGCCGAACGGTCAACCTATGTCACCTTCACGGCAGGCGGCGGCGAGCAATACGGCAAGGTGCGCAATGTGGCCCACGGCTCGCTCGAGGGCGCTGTCCTGTCCTCGGGATCGCTGCCTGCACAGCCTTACGATGTGGCACTGGACGTCAAAAGCGCCGATCACCTCGGGCTCGCCGTGGGCAGCACGCTTGAACTGCACGGCGAAGGCCCGGTCAAGAACGCAAGCGTGACCATCACGGGGCTCATCAAGGCCACGAACGATCCTTTCTCCTCGTCAGCCGCGCAACTGGTTGCTTCGGAACCGGTCCTCAACGCCGTCCAGGACGCAGGGTCCGGCTACTCCGGCCTGCAGTTCACCCTCAGGCCTGGTGAGGACGTAAACGCTGCCAAGGAGTACATCGCCCACCGGATGGAGGCCGCAGGCGCCGTGGAGCCCGTCCTGGAAACCGCGCAGGAGAAGGTCACGTCCACTGTGGCGATGTTGAGTGCCGGCCAAGACCAGCTCACCGTTGTCCTGCTCGCCTTCGCGGGGGTGGCGATACTGGTGTCAACCTTGGTGGTGGCCAATACGTTTTCCGTACTGGTTGCCCAGCGGACCCGGGAACTAGCGCTCCTGCGTTGCCTTGGAGCCGGTCGGTCGCAGATCCGGGGTTCGGTCATGGTGGAAGCGTTCATCGTGGGGTCCATCGCCTCGGTGTTTGGAGTCCTCGCCGCCGTCGGCTTGATGTCCGGGCTGATCGCGTGGGCAAAGACACAGCCTGAACAAGCATTTGCAACCCTGGCGGTGCCGCCATCGGCCGTCGCCATCGGGCTCCTGGCGGGAACTTTGCTGACCGTCGCCGCGGCGCTGGTCCCCGCGAAGGCGGCAACCGCCGTCGCACCTCTTGCGGCGCTGCGGCCCGCCGACGATGCTTCCGTACGCAACCGACGTGGCAAAATCCGCCTTGTCCTGGGTTTGCCCGCCTTCCTGGGCGGCGCGGCGCTGCTGGTGCTGGGAAGCATGAACGTCTCCCTTCCGGTTGCATTGATCGGCGGGGCGGCGTCGTTCATTGGAATCCTGCTGTGCGCCACGCTGTTCATCCCTGGCGTCGTGGCTGTCGCCGGCCGCCTCGCTGCCCCGGCCGGTGTGCCCGGCAGGCTTGCCGCAGTCAACGCGACCCGGAATCCTGCAAGGACGTCCGCCACTGCCGCTGCCCTGCTGATCGGCGTCACCTTGGTGTCGCTGATGATGACAGGCGCAGCGACATCCAGGCAGGCGTTCAACGATACCTTGGCCGAAAATTATCCCGTGGACCTGGCCGCACCAACCGCCCTTGCCGACGCCGGCGGAAAGGATCCCGCCGCGGCGCTTGAGCGCATCGCATCGCTCTCCGGCGTCAGCGAGGCAACCCTGTTGCAGCCCGTCGGTACCCTCAAGGGAGATTCGACATCGAGCGGCGGCGCTACCATCTACTCAATCCCCGCCTCCCAGGCAGCGTCCATACTCCGCGACACCAAGCTCCAGCCGGTTCCCGGCGTTGTTTATCTGCCTGAGGATTCACCGGAAGGCCCTGCAAACATCACGACGGCGGCAGGAACGGTGACGCTCGACGCCAAGGTGCTGCGCACCCGCCATGTCGCGGCCTTCGTGGAAGCAGCCAGCATCCCGCCCGTCGCGCTCCCCGGCGAGCCCGGAATGGTGTGGGTGAAGCTTGATGATTCGGTATCCGGCGATCAGGTGCAGGCCATCCAGAAGGACATTGCCTCAGCGCTGGGCATCCACGAACGCGCAGTCAGCGGTGCGGTGATCGAACGCGTGACATTCAACAGCATCATCGATGTCCTGCTGCTGGTGGTCACTGGACTCCTGGGTGTTGCGGTGGTGATTGCCCTGATCGGTGTGGCCAATACCCTTTCCCTGTCGGTCCTGGAACGGACGCGCGAAAACTCGCTCCTACGCGCACTCGGGCTGACCAAGGGGCAACTGCGGGGGATGCTGGCCATCGAAGCGGTGCTTGTGGCCGGTGTAGCAGCCGTGATCGGAGCAGCCCTGGGCATCTTTTACGGCTGGCTCGGTGCACAATCTGCGCTTGGCGGCGTGGCTGACGTCGTCCCGGCGGTGCCGTGGCTTCAACTTGCGGCGGTGTTCGGCGTGGCGGTAGTCGCGGGGTTGCTTGCCTCGGTCGTTCCCGCCCGGCGTGCGGCCCGTCTTTCCCCGGTTGAGGGCCTGGCCACCGCCTGACGCTCTGTCACCAAACGCCCCTTAAAGCGCATCGCTCGCTCACTTCCGCCGGCCGGGCCGACGGGAAGTGAGCGAGCGATTGGCGTATAAGGGTGTTTGGTGAGAGAGCGTTGGCTAGGCCTCGACGGGTTCCTCATAGCGGGGGAAGACCGGGGCGGGTGCCGGAAGCTCCGTGCCCGGTACGATCGGCGTGCCGATGGCAGCAAAGTTCCTGGCTTCGCCTTCAGGCTGGCCGAGCACGTCAAGGAGTTTGGCGGACGACGACGGCATGACGGGTTGGGCGAGGATCGCCACGATCCGGACGACCTCCAAGGTGACGTAAAGGACCGTGTTCATGCGCTCAACGTCCGTCTTCCGCAACACCCACGGGGCTTGCTCAGCGAAGTAGGCGTTGGTGTCACCCAGCACGGCCCAGATGGCCTCGAGGGCGCGGCTGAACTCCTGCTTGTCAAACGCGCCGCGGGCCGTCTCCAGCAACGCGCCGGCTTGGGCCAGGAGCGCGTTGTCCTCAGCGGTGAATGCGCCGGGGACGGGAACCCTGCCCTCGCAGTTCTTTGCGACCATGGACAGCGAACGCTGGGCCAGGTTGCCGAAATTGTTGGCAAGGTCGGAGTTCATGCGGCCCACGATCGCCTCATGGTTGTAGCTGCCATCAGCGCCGAACGGGACCTCCCGGAGGAAGAAGAAGCGGCACTGGTCCAGGCCATATTGGGCAACGAAGTCCTGCGGTGCCACGACGTTGCCCAAGGACTTGGACATTTTCACGCCGTTGTTGGTCAGGAAGCCGTGGATCATGACCCGCTTGGGCAACTCGAGTCCGGCGCTCATGAGGAACGCAGGCCAGTAGATGGCGTGGAAGCGGGAGATGTCCTTGCCGATGACGTGGACGTCGGCAGGCCAGAACTTCTTGAAGGATTCAGAATCGACGTCCGGGTAGCCGGCACCCGTCAGGTAGTTCGTCAAGGCGTCCACCCAGACGTACATGACGTGCTTCTCATCGCCGGGAACCGGAACACCCCAGTCGAACGTGGTGCGGCTGATGGACAGGTCCTCGAGGCCGCGCTTGACGAAGCTGATGACCTCGTTGAAACGCGACTGCGGTGCACCGAAGTCGGGCTGCTCCTCGTACAACGCAAGGAGTTTCTCCTGATACGCGGACAGGCGGAAGAAGTAGCTCTCCTCGGCCGTCCACGTCACAAGGGTGTCCGTCTCCTTGGAGTAGCGGAGTCCGTCTTCCTTCACCACGGTGTCGTCTTCGACGTAATACGCTTCGTCGCGGACCGAGTACCAGCCCTCGTACTTGGACAGGTAAATGTCACCGTTGGCTTCCATCTTCTTCCAGATGGCCTGCGAGGCGGCGTAGTGGTCAGGGTCGGTGGTGCGGATGAAGCGGTCGTGGGAAATACCCAGGTCCCGGCTCATTTGCTTGAAGGCGGCCGAGTTGCGGTCCGCCAACTGCTTGGCGGTGATGCCCTCCTTCTCAGCGGACTGCTGCATCTTGAGTCCGTGTTCATCGGTACCCGTCATAAAAAACACTTCATGACCATCAAGGCGCTTGAAACGCGCCATGGCGTCGGTTGCGATGACCTCATAAGCGTGGCCGATGTGCGGCACGCCGTTGGGGTAGCTGATGGCCGTAGTGATGTAGAACGGGGATTTCTCTGCAGACGTCACTCTAAGAAGTTACCTTTTTTTCGGATGGGATGACTGGACCGGCCGCATGTGACGGCCGGTCCAGTCAGTGCCGGGGCCAACCGGCGAAGCGTAGGTTCCGCGAGCTAGTTCAACTCAGTGAGGGTGTCGCTCAGGCGGACCAGTTCGTGATCGTGCGATGCCACCAGGACAGCAATGCCATCGCTTGTGGTGTCCTTCAGGATGCCGATGATGCGGTTGGCTGCCGCACGATCGAGGCTCGCGGTGGGTTCATCAACCACCAGCACGCGGGTGCCGAGGATGAGGGCCCGGGCGATGGCCACGCGTTGCCGTTCACCACCGGAAAGCTGTGCGGGGCGGTGCCGCATGCGGCGGCCAAGTCCCACCAGGTCCAGAAGGTCCTTCGCCATCTCGGTGCGCTGTTCCACCTCACCGTCCGGAACAGCCGGGAGGAGCACGTTTTCCAGCGCACTCATGCCGTCGATCAGGGCGCCGCCCTGGTCAACGTATCCGATCAGCGCACGGCGACGATCGGCGATCTCGTCATCGCCCATCGATTCCAGCGAGTGGCCTTCCCAAAAGACCTTGCCCGACGTCGGCAGCGTAAGTCCCGCGCTGACGGTCAGGATACTTGTCTTGCCGGAGCCGCTTCGGCCGGCGATACAGTGCATCTCGCCTGCGTGCAGCGTGAGGTTGAAGTCGTCCACGACGTCGACTTCCTCGGCTCCGCCCTTATCGCCGCCATAGTGGATGGTGACGCGGCTGAGTTCCAGGGGCGTGGCGTGGTCGGCAGCCTTAACGATGGTGTTGGCGCGCGTCTGCAGCGACTCGTCCGTGGATTCCGGGGTCGCCTTCAGCTCTTGGTTCAGGTTCTCGGTCATTTGACTACTTTCGTTGCAATCGGAATCCAGCAAATTACGGCCAACAGCCCGGCGAGCCCGGCCCACAATGCCGCGTACGGAGCCAGGAGCAGTCCCAGCCCGAGGGCGCCGAGGACTCCCAAAGGCAGAGCTACGGTGCCTACCAGCGCATTTTCGAAGAAGCGGACCTGCCCCAGCATGTCCGGGTTCCAACCCATGGCACGCAGGGTGGCCAGGTACTCGCGTTTGGCATGCAACTCGAAGCGGCCTGTCACCAATGTCAGCAACAAGCCAACCACCACGCCGAACACGGCGAGGATCACGCTCGGCAGGGCAATGCTTGCGGCAGCCAAGCCGCTCAAGGCGCTCGCGCCGGCAGCCCGGGGAATGTCTATGAGCAGGGCGATGAGGGCTCCTACGGCAGCACCGAAGACACCCACGGCAACAGCCAGGGAGACGGAGTTGAACCTGTTGGTGGTCAGCTGCCTGTTGGCAAACGTCAAGGGTGAGTCCACCGTGACCAGGCGTTCGTCGTGCTGCGGCTCCTGGTCGATCACGACGCGGTGGCGCAGCTGCTGCGCAGCCAGCAGGGCCGCACCCACGTAGATCACCAGCATTGTCACGGAGACGATCACCGTGGCCAGGTTCCAGCTGAGCAAGCTAAGGACGACTCCTGCTGCTGCGAGGGCGGCCGCTCCCACGGCAAACTCTTCCAGGACCCAGGATCTGATGCGCTTCTGGGTCCACCCCATTGCCCTGAGGATGCCGGCCTCACTCCTGCGCTGGCGGATGTAGCTGACCGTCGACGCACCCACGAGCAGAGTGGCGCCGAGAAGGGTCAGGAAGAGGAGGGTGACGTTCGTGCCCGTCAGCGAACCGGAAACGGCGTCAGCCGCATCCTGCCGTACCCAGGACTGCTGGACGGTGCCCAGCGGAGATTCCTTGCCGGCGTCGTCTTTGCTGTAACCGGGAACGAAGATATTGGCGTCTTCGCGGGCGGAGCCGGCCACGATGGTGGCTTCGAGGCCGAGCTCACGGATCTGCGAGGCAAGCTTCTCAACCTCCGGCTGGGCCTGCTTCCAGCTACCGGTCGCGGCAGCGCGGACGCGGACGGCGTCGATGACGTTGGCGTTGGAGTCGTAGCCGCGGGCTGCAGCGAGACCGTAGTAGTCGGTGATGGCGCCTGCTGACTGGCTGACGAGTCCGGTGGCGCTCAGGGACGGCTTCAGCACCGTGCCATCGACGTCCTTGCCCTCTGCGTCCTTGCTCAAAGTCAGGGGCGCGGGGTCGTAGCCGCCGAGGGGCAGCTTGTTGACATCGCCGGCTGCCGCCTGGACATCCGCCGGGTCAAAAGTGCCGTAGACCATGGGCATCGGCGTAGCGGGCTTCTTGCCGGTCTCCAGGTCTTCACGGTAGGAGCGCTCATCCACCGGCTTCCGCTGCGTCTGGTCAACGGGCGCCCCGAACGAGGACTTCTCCGGAAGACGGTTGACCGTCACCCAGTCCCCCGGCGTCGCCGTCTTGTCCGAAGCGCCGTTGGACGCTTCATCGCCTTCCTTGTACTGCGGCGCAGCCGCGAACGCCGTGCTCCACGTTGCCGGGTTGTAAAGACCCTGGCTGAAGGAAGCCGTGCTTCCAAGCAACTGGCTGTGGTCAGTGGAACCGGGCCATTCAAGGGCGAAGGGCGCCTTGGAGACGAAAGGCAGGTAATCCTTGTCCAAGGAACGGGTTACCGTGCCAACCTCGTTGACTACCTTGCCGCCCGCATCGATCTCCTCGATCTTGACGGAGTACTTCAAATCAAGGGAAGTACCCGAACGAACGATCAGCGGGATGGCCTGGGAGTCGTCGGTCAGGAGTCCGTCACGCTTGGCCTGCTGGTATTGGGTCATCAGCGGCGCCCAGTACTTCAGCTTCACGCCGAGGAAATCGGGACCTTCTTCCAACTGCTCCATGCTGAGGCCCGTGGTGAAGAGGCTCTCGAAGTGGCGGCCGATCGCACCGGCGTTACGGGCATCGGCGGGAGGAGCCTTTTCCAGCGGCGCCAGGAAGTCGCCCGCGGAACCCAGCAGCGCGCGCTCGGCAGCAGGGTCTACGGCGACGACGGACTCGGTCACCTCGGGCGCCAGCGGCAGCGCCACGGAAAGATTGAAGAGATTGTGCTCGGAGCCAAGGGCCGGAGCAGGGAACTTGATGCCCGTTTCGCCGTCCGGGCCCGCGATGCGGACGTTGGTTCCACCGGCGGTCTTCTCCTGGATCAGGCGGCCCTTGCCGAGGGTTCCTTCGGCGCTGGTCTTGAACAGCGTCTGCTCGTTGACGCCGTCAGAGCTCGTGGCCGAGGCTGTCAGGCGGTACTTCTTGGGGGTGTCGGACAGAACCGATTCAGCTGCAGGCCACTTGCTGGAGTCCATCGCGGAGGGGTCCCCGGCCGTGACGGCACCGGCCAGCCCGGCGTTGTACCCGAGGTAGTCCATGGCGTTCAGGCGCGGAGCTTCGAGGTTCTGGGAAACACGGGATACAAGGCTGATGGGAGCGGCCACGGCCGTCTGGCCCATGCCCCGGATCTCTTCCAGCTGCTCGAAGCTGATCCCGCCTTGGCCGTTGGCGATTTCCGGCTGGATCAGCGCACCGCCGTCGCCGTCCTCTGACTGGTCCGGCTTCGCCTGGACCAGGATGTCGTAAAGACCCCGGGAATTCTCATCCACGGTCCTGTTCAGAGCTGCCTGCGACTGGCTCTGGACGAGGACGGACAAGCACATCGCGACGATCAAAATGGCCGCGGTCAGCAGCAGCACACGGCTTCTGATGAACCTTTGGACGGCGTTCATTGGGCTCCCTGAACCTTGATTGCGGGCGCGCACACATGGACCGGGATTTCACGTAGGACACAAAGTAATCCCGGGCTGAATGTGCAAAAAGTAGTGGCCGGCCTGCTGCCGGGTCCGAATCCCGGACCCAGCCATTGTAAGCAGACCGGCCACACACTTACGTGTCAGAGGCGTGTCTCCGGCACGTGGACTCGGCGGATGGAATCAGCCCTAGTCCTCCAGGTCTACTTCCCGGACCATTTCCGCACCAATGCCTGCCTTGATGGCCTCGAGGACCTGCTGGGGCACTGAGCTGTCGATCGTGAGCAGGGCGAGCACCTGGCCGCCCTCGGTCTGGCGTGCCACCTGCATGCCGCCGATGTTGATGTTGTTCATGCCCAGGATGTGTCCGATGGTACCGATGACGCCGGGGCGGTCCGCGTAGGCAACCACCACAAGGTGCTCGCTGATGGGGATTTCGACGTCATAGCCGTTGACTCCCACGAGCTTCTCGACCTGCTTGGGTCCCGTGAGGGTACCGGCAACGGAAATCTGCGAACCGTCGCTCAGTGCGCCGCGGATGGTGAGGACGTTGCGGTAGTCCTCGGCCTCGGGGGTGGTGATCAGGCGGGTGTTGATACCGCGCTGCTCGGCGATGACCGGTGCGTTGACGTACGACACCTGCTCCGTGACGACATCGGCGAAGACGCCCTTCAGCGCAGCAAGCTCAAGTACCTTTACATCCAGGGCGGCGATTTCACCGGCGACCTCGACGTCGATCTGGGTCAGCGATGCATGGGTCAGCGCCGTGAAGATCCGTCCCAGCTTTTCGATCAGCGGAATGCCCGGGCGGATGTCCGGAGCGATCACGCCACCCGCGACGTTGACGGCATCCGGGACCAGCTCACCGGCAAGGGCCAGGCGAACGGACTTAGCTACGGAAACACCGGCCTTTTCCTGGGCTTCGTCGGTGGAGGCACCAAGGTGTGGGGTCACCACGACGTTATCCAGCTCGAAGAAGGGCAGGTCCGTGCTGGGCTCCTTGACGAAGACATCCACGCCTGCACCGGCGATCTGGCCTTCCTTCAGCGCGATGTAGAGTGCTTCCTCGTCCACCAGTCCACCGCGGGCGACGTTGATGACGTACGCGGTTTCCTTCATCTTGCGGAAAGCATCGGCACCCAGCATGCCTACCGTCTCGGGCGTCTTGGGCATGTGGATCGTGATGAAGTCGGAGTTCTCCAAGAGTTCATCCAAGGTGACAAGCTTGACGCCCAACTGGGCCGCGCGGGCGGCAGTGATGTAGGGGTCGTAGGCGAGGATCTCGGTTTCGAAACCCTGCAGGCGGGCTGCGACGAGGGCACCGATGCGGCCGAGGCCGATGATGCCGATCTTCTTTTCGAAGAGTTCAATGCCGGTGTACTTGGACCGCTTCCACTCCCCGCCCTTGAGGGCTGAGCTGGCCTGCGGGATGTGGCGGGCAAGGCTCAGGATGTGCCCTACCGTGAGCTCAGCCGCCGAAACGATGTTGGACGTGGGGGCGTTGACGACCATGACGCCTGCCTGCGTCGCCGATTTGATGTCCACGTTGTCCAGCCCCACGCCTGCGCGGGCGATAACCTTCAGGTTCTTTGCAGCGGCGATGGCTTCGGCATCAACCTGGGTTGCCGAGCGCACCAGGATGGCATCGACGTCGGCGATGGCGGACAGCAGTTGGGAGCGGTCGGCGCCGTCGGTCTGGCGGATTTCGAAATCCGGGCCCAACGCCTCGACTGTGGCGGGCGAGAGTTCCTCGGCGAGGAGGACGACGGGTTTGGTGGCTGACACGGGGTGGCACCTTACTTTGGACAACTTGGGACAGAACTGGACAAGGAGCGGATGCGTGGCCCGGACACAGCGCCGGGACCAGCCCAGAATATCGAACACGGACCGCTATTCCGGAGCCGGTGTGCGATGTTACGGCCGGGCAGGGGCAGTTGTGAAGAAATTCACAGCACTCCGTGGGCGAAGGGAATGCAGGGGAAACGCGGACGCCCGCCCGGCTTTGTCGGCCGGACGGGCGTTGCGGGTGGAAGGTTAGCGGGCTGCCGAACCTTCAACGTAGTCCTCGTCCTGCTGCTGCCAGGAGAAGAGCGAACGCAGCTCGCGGCCAACTTCCTCGATCGGGTGCTGCTCTGCCTTGGCTCGCAGTTCCTTGAACTCGACGGCACCGTTGTCCTGGTCGTCGATGAAGCGCTTGGCGAAGGCGCCGCTCTGGATGTCCGCGAGGACAGCCTTCATGTTTTCCTTCACCTCGGGGGTGATGACGCGGGGGCCGGAGACGTAGTCGCCGTACTCAGCGGTGTCGGAAACGCTCCAGCGCTGCTTGGCAATGCCGCCTTCCCACATGAGGTCGACGATGAGCTTGAGCTCGTGCAGCACCTCGAAGTAGGCGATCTGCGGCTGGTAGCCGGCTTCGGTGAGGGTTTCGAAGCCATACTGGACCAGCTGGGAGACACCGCCACAGAGGACGGACTGCTCGCCGAAGAGGTCCGTTTCGGTCTCTTCAGTGAAGGTGGTTTTGATGACGCCGGCGCGGGTGCCGCCGATGGCCTTGGCGTAGGACTTGGCCAGCTCCCAGGCGGAACCGGAAGCGTCCTGCTCAACCGCGATGATGTCCGGGATGCCACGGCCTGCTTCGAATTCGCGGCGAACGGTGTGACCCGGTGCCTTCGGAGCAACCAGGATGACGTCAACGCCTGCCGGAGCTTCGATGTAGCCGAAGCGGATGTTGAAGCCGTGGGCGAAGGCCAGTGCCTTGCCTTCGGTCAGCTTGTCCTTGATGGAGTCGTTGTAGATCGCACGCTGGTGCTGGTCCGGCGCCAGGATCATGATGACGTCTGCCCATTCGGCGGCGTCGGCAACGTTCTTGACCGTGAAGCCTGCGTCCTCGGCCTTGGCGGTCGACTTCGACCCGTCCTTGAGCGCGATGACGACGTCGACGCCGGAATCGCGCAGGTTGAGCGCGTGGGCGTGGCCCTGGGAACCATAGCCAACAATGGCGACCTTGCGACCCTGGATGATCGACAGGTCTGCGTCGTCGTCGTAGAACATTTCAGTCACTTGCGTAACTCCTCTTGAGTGGATTTCTCGATATTGATTGTGGTGCTGCGGTACTGGACGCAACGCTCGGCGGGCCCAGTCAACGATGACATCGACTGAACCTGCCTGGTTTCACGCGGAGCGAAGCGCCCTGTCACTCATGGAGCGGGATCCCCGTCCAACGGCCAAGGTGCCGGACTGCACGATTTCGCGGATGCCGAACGGCTCCAACACCGAAAGCAGTGCTGCGAGCTTTTCGGGGGTACCGGTTGCCTCGATCACCAACGAGTCTGTAGACACGTCGACGACAGCGGCACGGAACAGGTCTGCAGCCTGGGTGACCTGCAGACGTGTTGCGGCATCCGCACGTACCTTGACCAGGATGTGGTCTCGTTGTACGGAAGATTCAGAAGTCAGCTCCACAATCTTGATCACGTTGACCAGTTTGTTGAGCTGCTTGGTGACCTGCTCGATGAGGTCGCCGTCGGCGTCGACGACAACCGTCATGCGGGACATGCCGGGGACCTCGGTTGGTCCCACAGCAAGGGAATTGATGTTGAAAGCGCGCCGGGCGAAGAGGCTGGCTACGCGGGTCAGCACGCCGGGCTTGTCTTCGACCAGAACGGACAGTGTGTGGCGGCTCATGCCTAGTCCTCCTCTTCCCATTCCGGGGTCATGTTGCGGGCAACCTGGATCTGGTCATTGCTGACGCCTGCGGGCACCATGGGCCACACCATCGAGTTGGGGCTGACCACGAAGTCGATCACTACAGGGCGGTCATTGATTTCCAGTGCCTTCTGGATGGTGGCGTCGATGTCTTCGTCGCGCTCGCACCGCAGCGCAGCGCAGCCGTAGGCATCTGCCAGCTTGACGAAATCCGGGATTCGGATGGTGTCGTGGCCCGTGTTCAGGTCCGTATTGGAATAGCGGCCTTCGTAAAACAGGGTCTGCCATTGACGGACCATGCCCAGCGAAGAGTTGTTGATGATGGCAACCTTGATCGGGATGTTGTTGATGGCACAGGTGGCCAATTCCTGATTGGTCATCTGGAAGCAGCCGTCACCATCGATTGCCCAGACCACGCGGTCCGGTTCACCAACCTTGGCGCCCATGGCTGCCGGAACCGAGTATCCCATGGTTCCGGCCCCGCCGGAGTTCAGCCAGGAGTGGGGACGCTCGTACTTGATGAACTGGGCAGCCCACATCTGGTGCTGGCCCACGCCGGCCACGTAGATACCGTCAGGTCCGGTGAGCTCGCCGATGCGCTTGAGCACCCGCTGGGGAGCGGTGAGTCCGTCATCCGGCTCCGTCCAGCCCAAGGGGTAGGTTTCGCGCAGGTTGTTCAGGAAAGCCCACCACGACTCAAGATCCGGCGTACCGCTCTGCTCGAACTGGGCCTTCACTGCCTCGGTCAGTTCCGGAATGATTTCCTTGACGGAGCCGACGATTGGCACATCGGCTGTCCGGTTCTTGGAAATTTCCGCGGGGTCGATGTCCGCGTGGATCACCTTCGCGAACGGAGCGAACGTCTTCAGCACACCCGTCACGCGGTCGTCGAACCGCGCACCCAAGGTGATGAGCAGGTCTGCCTGCTGGAGGGCGGTGACAGCAGAAACGGAGCCGTGCATGCCGGGCATGCCGACGTGCTGCGGGTGCGAGTCGGGGAAGGAACCGCGGGCCATCAGCGTGGTCACGACGGGCGCCCCGGTTGCCAGGGCCAACTCCATCAGTTCAGCCGAAGCGTGCCCCTTGATGACGCCACCACCTACGTAGAGGACGGGCTTGCTGGAGGCTGCAATGAGCTTTGCGGCTTCGCGGACCTGCTTGTTGTGGCCGCGGACCACCGGACGGTATCCGGGCAGGTCCACTTTGGGAGGCCACGAGAACGTCATCTGGCCAACCTGGGCATCCTTGGCGATGTCCACGAGCACGGGGCCGGGACGTCCGGTGGATGCGAGGTGGAAAGCTTCTGCCATGACGTGCGGGATGTCGTTGGGGTCGGTCACCAGGAAGGAATGCTTGGTGATGGGCATGGTGATGCCCACGATGTCGGCTTCCTGGAAGGCATCAGTGCCAATGACTGCACTGGAGACCTGGCCCGTGATGGCAACCATCGGCACGGAGTCCATGTGGGCGTCCATGATGGCGGTAACGAGGTTGGTGGCACCGGGGCCGGAGGTAGCGATGCAAACGCCTACCCGTCCGGTGACCATGGCGTAGCCTTGCGCGGCGTGGCCGGCTCCCTGTTCGTGACGGACCAGGATGTGATTCATGCTGGAAGCCATCAAGGGGTCGTAGGTGGGCAGGATCGCGCCACCGGGCAAACCAAAAATATCGTCCACGCCGAGTTCTTCGAGCGAGCGGACAATTGCTTGCGAGCCGGTCATCACCGTTGGGGGTACAACGTTGTTCGGCCCAAGTACAGGAGAGAGAGGTGCAGCAGCATCGACGACGACGGACTCTGCCGTCCGGTCGACCTTTTCCGGAGCTTTGGGGGCTCCAGCGGACTTTGCAGCCATCAGCGAGGGGCTGATCGGCGATCCTTTGCTCATCGGACTCTTCCTTAGTGGATCTTCAGTTGATGTGTCTTGCTTCTTGGTGCAGCCATACCGCGCTGCGAATCGACCTCAGGTAATAAAAAAACCCCTCAGCCTTGCGGCTCTTCGAGGGGTTGCGCGTGACAGTTCGTTACCAGTCGGGCTATGCCACGCGCTTGGTAAGGACGACGACGCCGAAGGTAACGAATGAGATCATGCGTTCAGTGTTCCCTCAAAGTGAGATACGTGTCAATTGAGCATCATCGTATCTCACTATTCGGACCCCGTTGTCCGCCTACCGGACTCCGCTCCGAAGAGCGGGGCGGAGCCGCGATGCTTCTACCCGCAGTAAGCGCCCGTTGAGGCACTGTGGACGAGCTTGGCGTACTTGGCGAGGACGCCCTTGGTGAACTTGGCCGGCAGCGGCTCCCATCCCACCTTGCGGGCCTCGAGTTCGGCCTCGTCCACCAGCAGGTCGAAGGACCGCGCTCCGATGTCTACGCGGATCCGGTCGCCGTCCCTGACGAAGGCGATGGGGCCGCCGTCGACGGCTTCCGGCGCAACGTGGCCAATACACAAGCCGGTGGTACCGCCCGAGAAGCGGCCGTCCGTGAGCAGCAGGACGTCCTTTCCAAGGCCGGCTCCCTTGATGGCACCGGTAATGGCCAGCATCTCGCGCATACCCGGACCGCCCTTGGGGCCCTCGTAGCGGATGACAACGACGTCCCCTTTGTGGATTTCGCCGTTGTCCAGCGCATCAAGGGCACCCTGTTCCCGCTCGAAGACGCGCGCAGTCCCCTCAAAGACGTCAGCGTCGAAGCCCGCGCTCTTGACGACGGCACCTTCCGGGGCCAGGGAACCGTGGAGAATGGTGATGCCGCCGGTCTTGTGGATGGGGTTGTCCAGCGCGCGCAGGATCTTGCCGTCAAGGTCCGGCGGATTAATGGTGGCAAGGTTCTCTGCGAGTGTCTTGCCGGTGACGGTGAGGCAGTCGCCGTGCAGCAGACCGGCGTCGAGCAGTGCCTTCATGATGACGGGCACGCCGCCAATCTTGTCCACGTCCGTCATGACGTAGCGGCCGAAGGGCTTGAGGTCGCCCAGGTGCGGGATCTTGTCGCCGATCCGGTTGAAATCGTCCAGGGTGAGTTCCACCTGGGCCTCGCGGGCGATGGCGAGCAAGTGCAGCACCGCGTTGGTGGAACCGCCGAACGCCATGGTGACGGCGATGGCGTTCTCAAAGGCCTTCTTGGTCATGATGTCCCGGGCCGTGATGCCCTGGCGGAGCAGGTTGACCACTGCTTCGCCGGACTTGCGCGCAAACTCATCACGACGACGGTCTGCCGAGGGTGGTGCGGCCGAGCCGGGAAGGGACATCCCCAAGGCCTCGCCGATGCACGCCATGGTGTTGGCCGTGTACATGCCGCCGCAGGCGCCCTCGCCCGGACAGATGGCCTTTTCGATTCGATCCAGGTCCTCACGGCTCATTTTGCCTGCCGCACATGCGCCAACTGCCTCAAAGGCATCGATCAGCGTGACTTCCTTCTCCGATCCGTCTTCGAGCTTGACCCAGCCGGGCATGATGGACCCCGCATAAAGAAACACGCTGGCCAGGTCCAGGCGGGCGGCAGCCATCAGCATGCCGGGAAGGGACTTGTCACAGCCTGCCAGCAGCACGGAGCCGTCGATGCGTTCCGCTTGCATGACCGTCTCCACCGAATCGGCAATGACTTCGCGTGAAACAAGGGAGAAGTGCATGCCCTCGTGGCCCATGGAGATACCGTCCGAGACGGAGATGGTCCCGAATTGCATGGGGAACCCACCGCCGGCATGGACACCTTCCTTGGCGCCCTGGGCGAGCCGGTTGAGGGAAAGGTTGCAAGGCGTGATCTCGTTCCACGAACTCGCGACGCCGATCTGGGGTTTGGCGAAGTCGTCGTCCCCCATTCCCACCGCACGGAACATGCCGCGTGCGGGAGCTGCGTGAATGCCGTCGGTCACCACCCGGCTACGGGGCTTGATGTCCGGCGTCGTCTCTGTCGCGGTTCGGGTGGCATCACTCATGAGCCAAAGTCTATGTGCCCTCATGCCGCCTTGCGATGAAAGGTGGCGGGTTACGCACAAAAGGCACAATATTTCGATCCGCCGGCTACGTCTCGAAATGCTGGACAGCCCAATTGCAGCAACGTACCGTCGGAAATACCACTAACTGCACCCCTGTGAGCAGAAGGGCTTCACCATGGACTGGTTGATTTGGGTCATTGTAATTGTCTTGATCGTCGCGATTGTCTGGTGGCTGATGAGCCGCAACAACAGGAATTCGCAATCTCCAACGTCCGGTGTCAGCCAGGGCGAAGGCACTCCGGGTCAGCAGGGCACCACCACACCGGCCGCCACGGAACCAAGCAACACCATGTCCGTGCCGGAAACCGCCGCGGCAGCAGCCGGCGTTGCAGGGCTGGCCGGGGTGACCAATATGGGCAGGGCCGCGGCAGAAGGATCCGGCCCCACGGAGGAAGAAGCGCGGATCCGGGAGGAGGACGCCGGACGGGAATCGAAGGACGTAGGCGAAGAATCAGCGACCGCAGTGCACGAACCTGCCGTTGAAGCGCCCGTGGTCGCTGAACCCGCCCTCTCCGAGCCGGACATCGGTACGAAAGCAGAGACGGCAGCGGGGCAAGGCGGCGACGTCGATGACTGGGAAGCAGGGTCCTCAACGCCGGCAGCAGCCGCGGCGCCGGTGGCCGACGCCGGAAGGCGTGCGGATGACGCTGCGGACAAAGCGGAATGGGAATCGTCGTGGACGGACGCAAAGGGCACCCCTGTCCATCACCACGAGTACACGGATGCACACTCTCCCACTCTCCCCGGGGCGGAGACAGCCGCGGCCGAAACGGCGGACGCCGACGATGCAGCCGGCTCCGCTGGAGAATACGCCACTCCTGAGCCGACTGCCGCACCATCCGGCCACTTGGCTGCCGACCATCCTTATGGAGTCGGTTCCTCGGGAGCTGCCGCCGATGGCAGTAGCCCGGATGGCTACCCCGTGAAGGCAGACGCGGCCACCATGACTTACTTCGAGGAAGATTCGTCCGGGTACGCAGAAGCGGGCGCCGACGTCTGGTTCGAGTCGGCAGCCCACGCGGAAGCAGCAGGCTTCCGACCACCACGGCGCAGCAGGCTCTGACCCGGGCACGAGACCCGCGGAGGACAATTGGGAAGGCACAGGACAGGAATGGACGGGCGGGTAGCCTCCCGGTTCGTGCCTGCCCTGTCGCTCTCCGTGGTGGTGCTCGCTGCCTGCACGGGCAGCCCGTCGTCGCCAGGATCAGCCGCGACACCGGGTGGGAGCGCGACACCAGGCCTTCCCGCGGCTTCCGCCCCAGGTCCGGGCGCAGCCTCCACCAGCGTCTCCGCCCCGCCAACAGCGCCGCAAAGCCTGGTGGTCCGGCAAAAGCTCGACGTCGACCTGCAGCTACCGTGGTCAGTCGTCTTCACGGGGGATGGGACTGCCGTCGTTTCGGAGCGGGATTCCGCTCTGATCAAGAGCATCCGAGATGGCCAGGCCACGACGGTCGGCGAGGTTCCCGGGGTCGATCCCGGCGGGGAGGGCGGGCTGCTGGGCCTGGCTTTGTCTCCCGAATTCGACAGCGATCGTTGGCTTTACGCTTATTTCACATCCGACACCGATAATCGGATAGCGAGAATGCAATTAACGGCTGATGCCTCGGGAAAGCTGTCATTGGGCGATCCCGAAGTGATCTTTTCCGGTATGTCGAAGGCCTCCACCCATAATGGGGGCAGAATCCGCTTTGGTCCTGATGGATTCCTCTACGTGGGCACCGGCGATTCCCAACGGCGCGAGCAGCCGCAGGACACGAACGCCCTTGGCGGCAAGATCCTGCGGCTGACGCCTCAAGGACAACCGGCCCCGGGCAATCCGTTCGGGGACAACCCCGTCTACAGCTATGGACACCGGAACGTGCAGGGCCTTGCCTGGGACAGCCAAGGCCGACTATGGGCAAGTGAGTTCGGCCCCGATGTGGACGACGAACTAAACCTGGTCATCCCTGGTGGCAACTACGGCTGGCCCACCGTCACGGGTGCTCCCGGCAAGAGCGGCCTTATCGACGCGAAGGTCGTCTGGCCCTCGACGTCGGAAGCGTCACCGAGCGGATTGGACATCGTTGATGGCGTGGCTTACACCGGCGCACTTCGCGGCCAGCGCCTTTGGGCAGTCCCGCTCAACGGCGAAACGGCGGGAACTCCCGTGGCCTACTTCACGTCCGAATACGGGCGATTAAGGGATGTCGCCAAGGCACCGGATGGATCAATATGGGTCCTCAGCAACAACAGAAACCCCGACTTCGCACTGATCGTGGACCCCCCGAAAGCCGGAAGCTAAGCTGCGTCGGCCCCGATTTCCCACATCGGCGGATGTCGTGTAGAGTTACTTGTCGTTGCGGAGATCTCCGAGGGAATAAACCCCTCGAGGGACCACCACCAACAGCTGCACCTCTAGCTCAACTGGCAGAGCAATTGACTCTTAATCAATGGGTTCCGGGTTCGAGTCCCGGGGGGTGCACCAAGGAAAGGCCTTGGAGTGAATTTCACTCCAAGGCCTTTTGCGTTGCCGCCTTAAAGCGCCCCGCCCTCCAATCGTGTGATACGTCACTCATGTCCGCAATTGGTCAATTGCGGCAAAAAAGTAGTGTAGAGTTATCTGTCGTTGCGGAGGTCGACAGGGAAATAACTTCCCCGAATCGCCTTCGACAATAGCTGCACCTCTAGCTCAACTGGCAGAGCAATTGACTCTTAATCAATGGGTTCCGGGTTCGAGTCCCGGGGGGTGCACCAAGAGAAAAAGCTCCGGAACGCTGATGCGATCCGGAGCTTTTTCTTTGTCCTTGAACTTTCCGGCTTTATTCCGTGGAACCGGTCTGCGGACCGGCCTCACTGAATTTCACCTCAAGCTACTCCCCGTGGTGGCTTGGCCACGCTATTGGGTGCCGGCGCTGGTCTCCCCTGCCGGGCCTTCGAGCGCGGGCGTACCCGCAAGGCCGCGGACCACGATCCTGAGTTCCTCGCGCAGCCGGGCGGTGTCGACAGCCACAGGAGCCAGGACGTCCTGCTCCAAGCGGACAGCTTCAGCCAAAGCGGCGCTGCCGGCCTCCGTAAGGGTGACCACATGGCTTCGACGGTCGGAGTCACTTCGTTGGCGGCTGACATGCCCGTGCAGTTCCAATCTCGCAAGAGTAGTGCCCATGGTTTGCGCCTTGACCCGGGCAACCTCTGCCAAGGCGGCCTGCGTAATGGGCCCCTTCGCCGCGAGCACCTGCATGGCGATGACGCCGGCATGCGTCAAGCCGATGTTCTTCAATTTTTCGTTCCACGAGATTTCCACGAGCCGCGCAGCCGTCGAAAGCAATCGCGTGGTGGGCCATCTTTCCATATCCGGCATGCCGACAGTATATGCGCGTGCGGCGTGAAGCCGTGGCTCCTCCGCACTATGCTGGGGAGTCGCGAACGTAAGCAAGGAGCAAATTTTGGCCGAACGACTCATTCCCGGTGACGCAGCTCCGGACTTCACACTTCAGGACAAGTCCGGAAACGACGTCAGCCTGTCCGACTTCAGGGGACGGAAGACCATTGTGTATTTCTACCCGGCAGCATCAACTCCCGGCTGCACCAAACAAGCGTGTGATTTCCGGGACAACCTCGCCTCCCTGCAAGCGGCAGGATACGACATCCTTGGAGTCTCCCCGGACCCCGTCAAAGCATTGGCCAGGTTCGCGGAGGAGGAGCAGCTGACGTTCCCGCTGCTTTCCGATGAAGACCATTCCGTGGCTGAGGCCTATGGGGCGTGGGGCGAAAAGAAGAACTATGGCCGCACCTACATGGGTCTCATCCGCTCGACCATTGTGGTGGATCCCGACGGCAAGGTCCAGCTCGCCCAGTACAACGTCCGAGCCACAGGGCATGTCGCCAAGCTGCGGCGGGATCTTAAGCTCGATAAGTAACGGGTACACTGGAGGCCGGTAGGACGCTGCACCGGCCCGCGAGGCAGGGACAGCGACCGTCCAGCGCGAGTGGTGAAATTGGCAGACACGCAGGATTTAGGTTCCTGTGCCTTCGGGCGTGGGGGTTCAAGTCCCCCCTTGCGCACAGTGGTGAACCTGCACAGTGGTGAACCGCGCACAGTGGTGAAGAACCGCGATCTCCCATATGCCCCCGGTTCGCTTTGGATCGGGGGCATTTCTTCCTCCAGCAGACGGGGACCATGTCCTGCATGCCTGCGACACGGGGCCACCAGGACGTTCAACTAGACTGGAATGCGGTCTGGCCGACGCCGGACACAGCACTTCCGACCGGCTTGAGGGGACAAGAGTGGCAAGCAGCAAGTTACGGCGGCTGGCAGTACAGCTCGGAGCCATCGCTATGGTCTTGGGGCTCGCTGCCTGCACCGGAACACCTGGACCTGCCCCTTCGTCGTCGGGAAGCAGTACAGCGGCGGCCGAGCCCTCAGCCATTTTCAACTTTGGAACGGCATCGATGCCCTTGGGCCTGGATCCTGCCATGACTGCGGATTCGGAGTCCTACAGGATTACCCGCCAGGTCCTTGAAGGATTGGTGGGCGTGGATGGCGCTACAGGACAAACCACTCCCCTGCTCGCGACGGAATGGAAAGACAGCAACAACGGGCTGAGCTACGACTTCACGTTGCGGTCCGGGGTGTCCTTCCACGACGGTACGCCGTTTGATGCGGCGGCAGTCTGCGCCAATTTCAACCGCTGGTTCACTTTCCCGGCAGAGCTCAGGAAACAGGCTCCGGGGATCTCCTTCCAGAGTGTTTTCCAAGCCTATTCGGACCAACCGGTGTTCTCTATCTTCAAGGACTGCAAGGTAATTTCTGCCAGCGACGTGCAGATCAACCTCACCCGGCCGTTCACGGGATTTCTCCAGGCCTTGACGCTACCTGCCTTCGCGATCTCGTCCCCCGCGGCCTTGGAAGCCCAAACGGCCAACGTCCTGGACAAGGTGCAGAACGGCCAGGCTGTCTCTGCCTACGCGGGTCATCCTGTGGGAACCGGACCGTATGAGTTCGGAACGTGGGACGAGCAGAAGATTACGTTGACCAGCTACAAGGGTTATTGGGGCGACAGGGGCCAGATCGCAACGATCAATTTCATACCCTACGACCACGCGGAGACGCGTCAGCAGGCCTTGCTGGATGGCAAGATCGACGCCTATGACCTGGTGACCTCGGGTACTTTCGATGAGCTGGTCAAGAAGGGTGTCCAGATCATTCAGCGCGACCCGTTCTCGGTGATGTACCTGGGCATTAACCAGGCCGTGGCACCCCTCGAGAAACTTGAGGTCCGCCAGGCGATAGAAATGGCCATTGATAAGGAAACGCTGATCAGGCGGTTCTTCATCGACAACACGGCACAGGCTTCCCAGTTCGTTCCGCCAAAGCTCAGCGGCTTCAACAACAATGCTCCGTCGCTGGGTTACAACCCGGAAAAGGCCAAGGAACTCTTGGAGAAGGCGGGGTACAAGGGCGAGGAGCTGAAGTTCTACTACCCCCTCAACGCAACCCGCGCCTACATGCCGACTCCGGAGAAGATCTACGCGGAGATCAGCCGTCAATTGGTGGCCGTGGGCCTCAACATCAAGCCTGTTCCCGTGGAGTGGGAGGAGGGTTACCTGCAGAAGGTCCAATCGCCGGGTGACCACGCCTTGCATTTGCTCGGTTGGAACGGTTCCTATGCCGACGCCGACAACTTCCTGGGCCCCCTGTTTGGAGAGACGAGCGGCGAATTCGGGTACTCGGATTCCGAGGTGTTCCATAAGATCGAGAGGGCACGCGCACTGCCTGACGGCGATGACCGCAACACCCAATACCAGGCTGTCAACGCCGAGATTGCAGCGTCCGTTCCAGCCGTTCCGATCGCCTTCCCCATCTCCGCCCTCGCCCTGTCCAACAAGGTGGAAAACTACCCGGCTTCCCCTGTTCTGAACGAAGTTTTCACAAACGTCCGCTTAAAGCCTTGACGATTCCCCACAATTTCAGTATTGGGTCTGCGCGGGGATATTCTGTGACAGCCAGTGCCGCCGCTAACGGAGATTGATCGTGACCTTCATTTCCAAGACTCAACATGCCGACGTCGTCCTTATAGGCGGCGGAATCATGAGTGCCACCCTTGGTGCTTTCATCAAGCAACTCGAACCCACCTGGACCATCTCCCTGTTTGAACGGCTCGATGAGGCCGGGCTCGAGAGCTCCGGCCCCTGGAACAATGCAGGCACCGGGCACGCCGCGCTGTGTGAGCTTAACTACTCCCCCGCGGCCAAGGACGGTTCCGTTGATCCCTCCAAGGCCATCCACATCAATGAACAGTTCCAGCTCTCCCGCCAGTTCTGGTCCCACTTGGTGGACAGCAAAGTCATCGGCTCGCCGAAGAACTTCATCAACACCGTCCCGCACATGAGCTTCGTCATTGGGGACGACCACGCGAACTTCCTCAAGACGCGGTACGAGGCACTGAAGCCCAACACCCTCTTCCGGAGCATGGAGTACACGGAGGATCAGGAACGGATCGCAAAGTGGGCCCCCTTGATCGTCAAGGGACGCGACCGCAAGCAACGCGTTGCCGCCACCCGGGCAGCTGAAGGCACCGACGTCGACTTTGGCGCGCTGACCCGGGAGCTGACCGGTTACCTGCAGGGCAGCGGCGCCGAGGTCAACTACGGTCACGACGTCACCAACATCCACCGTGCCTCGGGCGGCGGCTGGGACCTGTCCCTCAAGCACCGCAAGTCCGGCGAGCACGGGCGCATCCACGCGAAGTTCGTCTTTGTTGGAGCCGGCGGTGGAGCACTCCACCTGCTGCAGGCTTCGGGCATCCCCGAGAGCAAGGGCTACGGTGGTTTCCCGGTGTCCGGCCAGTTCTTCCGCTGCACGGATGAATCCATCACCAGCCAGCACAGCGCCAAAGTCTATGGCCAGGCATCAGTGGGGGCACCGCCCATGTCTGTCCCGCACTTGGACACCCGGTTCGTGAACGGCAAGAGGTCCCTGCTCTTTGGCCCGTACGCGGGTTTCTCCACGAACTTCCTCAAAACGTCCAGCTACCTTGACCTGCCGTTGTCCATCCGTCCCGGAAACATCATCCCCATGTTGGCTGTGGCCAAGGACAACATGGACCTCACGGCCTACCTGATCAAGGAAGTGGCAAAGCGCCACGAGGCCAAGGTTGAGTCCTTGCGTGAGTACTACCCGGAGGCGGCCGGCGGTGACTGGGAACTCATCACGGCAGGACAGCGCGTGCAGATCATCAAGAAGCACCCGCAAAAGGGCGGCATCCTGCAATTCGGCACAGAGGTCATCGCTTCCCGCGACGGTTCCATCGGTGCCCTGCTGGGCGCTTCCCCGGGAGCGTCCACTGCCGTGCCGATCATGATCGAGCTGCTGCAAAAATCGTTCCCCAAGAACTTCAAGGGTTGGCAGTCCAAGCTCAAGGACATGATGCCGGGCTACGGCGTCAAGCTCAACGAGAACCCGGAACTTGCAGCTGAGCTTGAAGCGAGCACGGCACGCTCGTTGCAACTGGAAGCAGCCAACGCGCTCCAGAGCTAGGCAAGGGGCTGCGGCCGGATCCCGTCAGCCGAATGACTCCGTAGACCTCAGGAGACGATGCAATGTTCCGCCTGGCCACGCTGTCCCTGGGAAACCGGGCCCTGATCGCGCTGATCACCGTCTTTGCGGCGGTGTTCGGCGTGATCACCATGGGGTCGCTCAAGCAAGAGCTCATTCCGTCCATCGAGTTCCCGCAAATTACGGTTGTGACGTCGATGCCGGGCGCCTCGCCCGAGGTCGTGGACAAGCAACTCAGCCAGCCCCTCGAGACGGCCCTGAACAGCGTGGAGGGGTTGGAATCCACAACGTCGACGTCCCGCAATGGTGTCTCCCAGATCACCATGGTGTTCACGTACGGGTCCAACCTCGACCGTGCACGCAACCAGATAGACCGGGCAATATCGAACGCCAAGCGTGTGCTGCCCGCGGACGTCGAACCGCAGTCCATTGCGGGAAACATCAGCGACTTTCCCATCGTCTACCTGGCGGTGTCCTCGGACAAGCCCCTCAGCGAGCTCAACGCCGACCTCCAACGCTTGAGCGTTCCGCGGCTCCAAAAGATCGACGGCGTTCGCGGCGCCGATGTGACTGGCGGCTCCACGCAGCACATCCTGGTGCAACCGCGCCCCACCGAGCTCGCAGCCTCGGGCGCATCCTTGCAATCGATCAGCGATGCGCTGAAGAACAACGGCGCCCTGGTGCCCGTGGGCACCATCGAGGACCAAGGCAAGACACTCTCACTGCAGCTCGGAAGCCCGGTTGATTCGCTGGACGTCATCCGGAGTCTCCCTTTGCCCGGCACCAAGAACGCGGCAACCATCGGAAACGTGGCCGACGTCGGCATCGAAGACGATGCCGCCACCTCGATCACCCGAACCAACGGGAAACCAACGCTGGCGTTGTCGGTCACCAAGAAGCCGGAAGGCGACACTGTAGCGATTTCCCATGCCGTGCGGGATGCGATCGGGCCGATGGAAGCCGAACTGGGCAACAATGCGGCCTTCACGCCCGTTTTCGATCAGGCTCCCTTCATCGAGAAGTCAATCAAGGACCTCACCACCGAGGGCCTCCTTGGCCTGGGTTTCGCCGTCGCGGTGATCCTTGTCTTCCTGATGTCGGTGCGGTCAACGCTGGTGACCGCCGTGTCCATCCCTTTGTCGCTACTGATTACCTTCATCGGCATTTCGGCCACCGGCTACTCCTTGAACATCCTCACGCTGGGGGCTTTGACCATCGCCATCGGCCGCGTGGTTGACGACTCCATCGTCGTGATTGAGAACATCAAGCGCCACCTGAGCTATGGCGAGCACAAGCTGACCGCCATCCTGACCTCGATCCGCGAGGTTGCCGGCGCCATCACCGCTTCTACGCTCACCACGGTGGCGGTCTTCCTCCCCATCGCTTTCGTGGGCGACCTCGCAGGCGAGTTGTTCAGGCCTTTTGCCCTGACGGTAACCATCGCGCTGTTGTCTTCGTTGTTGGTCTCCCTGACGATCGTCCCGGTGCTGGCCTATTGGTTCCTCCCCTCGGGAACCAAGAGCGCTCCGGGCACGGCAGGAACGGCAGAAGTGGATGGCAAGGCGGCGGCGCAACGGAAGCTCCGGCTTGAGCAAGTGCGTGAAGCTGAACAGCGGACCCGGCTTCAACGGGCCTATTTGCCGATCCTTGCCAAGACCCAGAAGCATCCTGTGATCACGTTGTCCGCGGCGGGCCTGGTGCTCGTGGCAACCATCGCTGTTTCGCCCCTCCTTGCCACTGACCTCCTGGGCCGCTCCGGAGAGAACAGCATGACGGTGCGCCAGGTGCTTCCTGCCGGTACCAGCCTGGAGGCGACCGCCAACGAGGCAGCAAAAATTGAAGAAGCCGTTCGTGGCATGGAGGGCATCAAGGATGTCCAGGTCACTTCCGGCAATGCCCGGACAGGCTTCGCAGCCCTGACTTCCACAGGATCCTCCAACTCCACCTTCACGATCGTTACCGATGAGAAGGCCAACCAGAAGAAGCTTCAAGACGATGTCCGCGCCAAGCTGGCAGGGTTTGCAGGCAAGGTCACCGTCGGATCCCAGCAGGGTGGGTTTGGAACGTCGTCCACAGTGGACATCACCATCAGGGCGGCGAATTCGGCGGATCTTCGGGCTGCCAGCGACGCCATGGTGAAGGCCATGGAGGGCGTTCCCGGCAGTACGGAAGTGGCCACGAACCTGGCAGCCAACCAGTCGGTGGTCCAGGTACGCGTGGATCGGGCCAAGGCAGTGGCGGCAGGCCTGACGGAGCAACAAGTCGGCGCTTTCCTGGCGGCCACTGTGAGCCCTGTTCCGGCCGGAACCGTGCGCATCGAGACCAACGACTACCCGGTGCAGATCGGGCAGGGAACCCGTTTTACGAGCATCACGGCGGTGCGTGGACTCCAGTTGCCAACAGCGCGGGGTCCGGTCGCGCTTGAGTCCATTGCCGCCGTCGAGCAGGTTGATACTCCGGTGTCCATAACAAGCAGCAACGGCCAGCGCACCGCGAAGGTGACGGTCACGCCGTCGGGGTCCAACCTGGGCAGCGTCAGCGCAGCAGTGCAGGAGCGGCTCGCCGATGTCCAACTGCCCGCCGGCGTCACTGCCACGATCGGCGGCGCAACCACGCAGCAGGCCGAGTCCTTCCGGCAATTGGGCCTGGCACTCCTGGCTGCCATCGCCATTGTCTATGTGATCATGGTGGCTGCCTTCAAGTCGCTGGTGCAGCCGTTGATCCTGCTGGTTTCGGTACCGTTCGCTGCTACGGGTGCTGTAGGGCTGCTGCTGGTGACCGGGGTTCCCCTGGGCCTTCCGTCGTTGATCGGCATGCTCATGCTGGTGGGAATTGTGGTGACCAATGCAATTGTGTTGATCGACCTCATCAACCAATACCGCAAACCGCATGATGGCAGCGCCGGCATGAACGTGGCGGACGCCATTACGCATGGGGCAAGGCAGCGCCTCCGGCCTATCCTGATGACTGCCCTCGCCACTGTTTTTGCGCTGACTCCCATGGCTTTGGGCCTTACCGGTGGAGGCGGATTCATTTCCCAGCCACTGGCGATTGTAGTGATTGGCGGACTGGTGTCTTCCACTGCACTGACGCTGGTCCTGGTACCGGTCCTCTACAGGCTGGTTGAGGGGCGACGAGAGAAGAAAAAGCTCCTGAAGGACCTGCAGAACCGTCCGGAGCCCGCCGCCGGTAACGGAAACAGCCAGGATGACTTCCTCGACTGGACCACGGGCATGATCCCCAGGGTTACGGGCCGGCGCGCCGCCAACAATCCAGCGGAATAGCTACCTCAGCAACAACAGGACAGGGCCGGGAACAAATCCCGGCCCTGTCCTGTTGTCCGCAGTGATACATGCAAATGCATCTATTTTCAGGTACACTGGTTTCAGGGCCCGGGACCACGGGCAGGGAGAAAGGCACATCATGCAGATTGGCGTATTCAGCGTCAGCGACATCACCACTGACCCCACCACGGGACGCACTCCCACGGAAAACGAGCGCATCAAGGCTTCCGTAGCCATCGCCAGGAAGGTGGAAGAAATCGGCATGGATGTCTACGCCTTGGGCGAGCACCACAACCGACCATTCTTCTCCTCCTCACCCACCACCACGCTGGCCTACATCGCGGCCCAGACCGAACGCATCACGCTTTCCACGGCCACAACGCTGATCACCACAAACGACCCCGTAAAGATCGCCGAAGACTTCGCGATGCTGCAGCACCTGTCCGACGGACGCGTGGACCTGGTACTGGGCCGCGGCAACACCGCCCCGGTATATCCCTGGTTCGGCAAGAACATCCAGGACGGGATCGAGTTGGCGATCGAGAACTACAGCCTGCTGCGCAAGCTGTGGGACGAGGACACCGTCAACTGGTCCGGCAAGTTCCGCACTCCCCTGCAGAACTTCACCTCCACGCCGCGCCCGCTGGACGGCGTTGCACCGTTCGTGTGGCACGGATCCATCCGTACGCCGCAGATCGCCGAAGTGGCGGCCTACTACGGTGACGGATTCTTCGCCAACAACATCTTCTGGCCCAAGGAGCACTACCAGCAGTTGATCGGCCTCTACCGCGAGCGCTACGAACACTACGGGCACGGCAAGGCAGACCAGGCGCTTGTTGGCCTCGGCGGGCAGTTCTTCATGAGGAAGAACTCCCAGGACGCCGTCAAGGAGTTCCGTCCGTACTTCGACAACGCCCCGGTATACGGCCACGGACCGTCCCTGGAGGACTTCACCTCACAGACGCCCCTGACGGTAGGCAGCCCGCAGGAAGTCATTGAGAAGACCCTCACGTTCCGTGAGTTCTTCGGCGACTACCAGCGGCAACTGTTCCTGATCGACCATGCCGGCCTGCCTCTCAAGACCGTCCTGGAGCAACTGGACCTCTTCGGCGAAGAAGTCCTGCCGGTCCTGCGCAAGGAGTACGCCGCCCGGAAGCCGGCCCACGTGCCGGACGCGCCGACCCACGCTTCGCGTGTTGCCTCCGCGCTGGAGGCCAGCGTCAGCGAATCCGCACCGGCCGGAACCGCAGGTCAGGACGCCTGATGACCGGCCCCTCGGCGTCCAGTGCCGTCCGTCTCGCCGCCGAAACCTGGGAGTCGCTGTTCCGCTCCCAGGTGGCGGTGATGCGGAAGCTGCAGTCCGGCCCTGCCTTCAAGGCCCTGCCGGTGAAGGAATACGACGTCCTCTTTACGCTCTCCCGCTGCCCTTCGGGCCAGCTGCGCCTGAACGAGATCAACGACAAAGTGCTCCTGAGCCAGTCGAGCCTCAGCCGGTTGGTGGACCGCTTGGAGAAGCGCGGTTTGGTGGAACGGACAACAGCCCCCGACGACGGTCGTGGAGTCCTGCTGTCCCTCACCGAAGCAGGCAGCGAGCTGCAGAAAACGATTGGTCGGGAACATGTTCGCGACATTGCCCAATTGGTGGCGCCTGCCCTTACCGCCGACGAGCAGCGGGAGCTGCTGCGCCTGACGGAAAAACTGCGGGCGGCCGTGGCAGGACATTAGCTAACGGACACTCGTCAACGGGACATGGTCAGCGCAGGCTGACAAGTTCCGCAGGATCCTCGGCTGGAAGCTCACCTTTGACGGATGCCTCGACCTTCAGTGTCTTAAGCGAGAGGCTCCCGCCGACTGTGGAGAGGAAAGCCGTGTCCGAGGAATCGCGTCCTGCGGTGATTCTCAGCATCGAGTGGCGGGGGGCAAGGCCGGTAGGGTCGATGATGTGCCAGGCATCATCAATGTAGGCCTCGGCCACTGCGTGGAAGTCCATCGGCTTCAGCCCGGGTGCGTAGACGGCAGCGAGTCGGGCCGGAACGTCCTTGGACCTCAGCAGTGCGATGGCCAGATGGGCGAAGTCGCGGCAGACACCTCGGCGGTGGAGAAGTGTCTCCACCGCTCCGTCCGTTCCGCGTGAGGAGCCGCTGACGTAGCGAAGTTCACCGTTGACCCAGTCGCGGACGGCGTGCAGGAGTTCGGCTCCGCGAAGGCTTCCGAACTGGGCATATGACGTGGGCAGGAGCCTGTCGGACTCCGCGTATCTGCTGGGTCGTACGTACCGGATGAGTTCCATCGGAGATGACGAGTCCCGCTCACCGAGGCCAAGGACTGTGGCCGTGTAGTCAACGGTCACCTCGCTTGGCTCAGTGAATTCCATGTACTGGAACCGGCCGCCATGGTGGTCGCTGAGCTCAGCGAAAGGAACTTCTTTGCCGTCCACGGTGATGGACAGTGATTCCGTCACTGACTCATACCCCGGATTGTTTGCCACGGCGATGGCCATGGCTACTTTCGTGTTGGCTACTGTCTTGAAAACGAGCTTGGCAGCAACGTTGCGTTCCATTGATCTCCGGGGTGGTTGCGGCGGTACAGCCCCCGATGCCGCCGTGGTGTGGATCAGCCAATCGCAGGGCTACAGATTGACCTTCAGAGACAGTAGCATCCGTTGGACGTTGGCAAATTCAGAACCGTGGGCAACATACTTGGCCGCCAGGTCCAGGGTGTCAAAGGTCTTTGCGGGAGCCACTTTTTCATCCGCGGCAAACGCGTGCACTGCCGCTACGTCACCAAAAGAGTAGTCGCCTCGGCCGGCCGGCCCCTGCACACGGTTTCGTAGCTCGCAGGAGTGGCCGTCCGCGCCCGCCACCATGTTGGTGATGCCGTAGGAACCGAAGAATTTGTAGCCTTGGATGACGCGGAAAACGACTCGTGGATCAATGGTGTCAGGGCCGTTGGAGTGCGGAACGTCAAGCGGGACGCTGCTGATAACGACGTAGGGACGGGCCTGGCCGGTTGAACACGGACGGGCTTCCGCGGGAGGCAGGCCCGTTTGCAGCGTCGCGACATACTTGCCTGCACTGTCTTTGACCTCCACTTTCACAGCACCCGGCAGTGCTCCGGCGTCGGTGTCCACAGACTGGGTGATCCAATCCTGCGGGAGCTCAAAGCTGACCGTCTTGGCGGGGTCCGTGTAAGTCTTCCATGACAATGCTGTCGCTACCGGCGTCGGACGTGCCGACTCCCCGGAGCCGGAAGTGCCGGACGGCGGGGCGGATGCCGCCGTCGTACTTCCCGCCGACGGCGAAGCCGTTGCCGGGCCGGACTCCGAACTGTTGGGCCGGGACGTGGCGGTGTCGGATACCTGTGGTCCCTTGTTTTCGGCGGAGCACGCAGCGCTGGCCCCGAGAAGGAAACCGCCCACGATACATGCAGCGATGGCCTGCCGGGCGGTACCGGGTTTTGTCATGCCCTTCATGCGGACAGCCTATCGGCCGTGGCCCAACGACACGCAGAGGCCCGGCAGGCCCGGGGGGCCGCCCTTGACGGCGTGGCATGAAACGGCCGGGGACTACGCTGAAGGCATGGCACCTGATCACTTCGACTCTGACGACAACATTCCCACCATGTCGGCGGTGGACATCGTGGACTGGCGCCTGCGGACTTTCGCGCTCTACGACCGTGTGCGGCAGCTCGCCGCCACCGACCCCTTCGACGCCCACAACTATTGGCGCCAGGAACGGGACAGGATGTTTGCCACGCATCCGGCTTCAGCGCTGACGGCGGACATGAAATCCTCCTTCGCAGGTTTGCTTACCGCCGACTACGATCCCGCCTTCCGAATGTCGGTCCCGTTGCTGCCTGAGGGTGCCGGTCAGGAAATGAACGTGGAGACCGGGACTGACGGCCTCGTCCCTTTTGTACGTCTTGGAACGTTCGACCTGCAGGGGCTGGGAACACTGGCAGTGTGGCGTTTGAAGAGCTACGGAGGTGGCATCTTCGTTCCGTTCCGCGACGCAACCGCCGGAAGGGAAGGCGGAAGCTACGGGGCGGGAAGGTATCTCCTGGACACCGTGAAGGGATCCTTCCACGGAATGCGCCGCTCCGGAGAACAACAGGAGTTCATCCTGGACTTCAACTTTGCCTACAACCCCTCCTGTGCCTACAACGAAGCTTGGGCTTGCCCCTTGGCCGGTCCGGCAAACCGGCTCCAGGCCGGGATCCCCGTGGGGGAACTTTACCTGGCAGGCAACCGGCCGTAGCCCGCCACAACCGGGATACAACCGCCAAACTCACCGTAAGGCGACGGTAAGCAATGGGGCACCCGCGGCCCGCCTCCGACGCCTAGCCTTAAACCATGAACCACATCGGCCGGCTGATCCGAAAACATAGGGTCCTTGCTCCCGTCGCTGCCGTCTCAATCCTGGCGTTGGTCGTCGTCGGGGCGGCCCTGTTCCAACCATGGCGCTTGTTCACCAGCAGCCTCGTGGACGAGGCCCCGCCCCTGGCGTCGCCGAGCATGGCATCGCCAACGCCAGGCGTGACGGTAACGACCGAACCGGCACCGCCCGCCGCGCCGGCAGCCGCTGTACCCCTGATCGTCAGCACAGGCAGCTTCCAGTCCCAGGAGCATGAGACCACAGGGTCCGCACAATTGCTGCGGCTTCCCGACGGCAGCCATGTACTCCGGCTGGAGAACCTGGCAAGCAGCGATGGGCCGGACGTCAAGGTGTGGCTGAGCAGCCTCGAAGCCGGCGGGGATTGGTTCAAATACCGCGGCGGAAAGTTCCTTGACCTCGGGCCCATCAAGGCAACCCACGGCAACCAGAACTACGCGATCCCGCCAGGCACAGAGCTCTCGGACCTCACAACGGTGGTCCTGTGGTGTGACCGGTTCAGCGTGGCGTTCGGATCCGCGGCACTCGCCTGACGTGTTGCGATGCCCGCTCTGCGCGCAAAGGGACTGGTCTTGGGGCGTAAAGCGGGCCTCACAACTCATGGCAGGACGTAGGATGTCATCATGAGTTCAACCCTCCCCCGCCGTATCGCGCGTGTACGGCCAATCGTTGCCCGCTCCTCAGCCCAGCCGTCCCGCACGGAGCCATGCCACGACGAGCAGTTCTTCGTCGCCAACAACGCACCGGATTTCGATTCCGACGCAGGCACCCGATGGACGGTCATTGATTCCCCGTTCCCGGCTTCGAGGGCAAACGCGGGGAGCCCCGCCAGGGAGGGTTGGGAACGTGGTGCCGTGGTCAGCCAGGATGCCTTTACGTTCCTGGCCCCTTCCGTACCGGTCAACGTGTTCGGCATGGCCCACAACACGGGCCAACCTGGCCGTGACCTTCCGCCCCAGGCGTTCCACAAGGCGGCGTCGAGCGTGATCGGACCCGGAGAGGCGATCCAGCTAAGCTCCACCGTAGGTTACGTGGACCCGGAAGCTGAACTGACTATCGTCATCGGCCGTGCAGCGCGGGGGTTGACCCTCGAAACAGCGCGGTCGGCGATCCTGGGCTACACCATCGGCAACGACGTCTCGGCGCGGGACCTGCAGAAGACCGACGAACTCTGGATCAGCGCCAAAAGCCAGGACACTTTCACGCCGGCAGGGCCATGGATTGTGACGGAGCTTGACGAAGCGGACCTTTCCATCGGGATCGTCCATAACGGCACCGAGCTGAAAACCGCCAGCTCTGCGGACCTCGGGTGGAACGTGGATGAGATCCTCGTCTACCTCACCTCGTTCATGACGCTGCAACCCGGAGACCTGGTGCTGACTGGATTCCCGGCGGAGTGCGCGCGCCTCCAGCCAGGGGACACCGTGGTGTGCCGCGTGGAAGGCATCGGTGAACTTCACAACCCCGTCACCAGTGCCTCGTGGGAGAAGCTGCCGGTTTAGTGTGTCAGGCTTGATGGTATGGAGAGAGCAGGGAATGCCACTGAGCTGCGCCCGTCTCCCTCTCCTAAATTGCCACGCAAGCGGCATCGGGGCGTCCTCAGGTATCCGGTGGTGCGGCAATTGCTGCGCTTCACGGGCGTCGGGATTGTTTGTACCGCGAGCTCACTCGCGATCTATGCGTTGCTGCGACCCTGGATCGATCCCCAGCTGGCCAATGCGGTTGCCTTGATTGTCACTTCCCTGATGAACACGGCATTGAACCGCCGCCTGACGTTCAAGATCACGGGCAGGAAGAAACGCGCACAGGACCACTTGAATGGGGTGATCGTCATAGTCATTGCCCTGATCATCACCGGCGGCAGCCTGGGCGTGCTGCACTTTTTCCGCCCGGAAGCTACGGTCACGGAGGAATTGTGGACCACGACCCTTTCAGGCTTTGTGGCCACGGCGGTGCGGTTTACGTTGCTGCGGCATTGGATTTTCCGCCGCGCCCGCCACGTCTAGCTAGCCGGCCTGCGGGGACGCGAGGTTCCGCACGCGCCCGACGGCGGTTTCCACGGCTGCCGCAGCTTCTTCGAGTTCCGCTGCGGTAATTGATGAGGCGAAGCTGAAGCGCACGGCTGTCTGGGCCGTTTCGGGCTCGATGCCCAGTGCGACGAGGACCGGGGAAGGCGCGTCCGAACCCGCTGCGCAGGCAGACCCGCTGGAGCAGAGCACGCCGAGGCGCTCAAGCTCCAGCAGTACCGATTCACCGCTGGTGCCCGGGAAGCAGAAGGACGCCACCGACGGGAGGCGTTGGCTGCGGTGTCCGGTAAGCATGGCGTCCGGCACAGCACCGAGGACGCGGGCAATGAACGACTCGCGCAACTCCGCCACCCGGGCCGATTGCACAGGCTGTTCGGAATGGCTGATGGCCAGGGCAGTGGAGAGTGCCACAGCGCCGGCCACATTTTCCGTTCCCGAGCGCTTCCCCCGTTCCTGCCCGCCTCCATGGACCAAGGGTTCAAGGCTCAAGCGTCCTTTGCAGAACAACACGCCCGAACCTTTGGGCGCGCCTATTTTGTGCCCGGAAAGGCTCAATGCATCCACGCCCAGGACCTTGACATCCACGGGCAACCAGCCGGCCGCCTGCACGGCGTCGGTGTGGAACGGCACGCCCAGCTCGTGTGCGGCCGCGCTCAGTTCGGCTATGGGCTGTACCGTTCCGATTTCATTGTTCGCGTACATGATGCTGACCAGCGCAGTCTCTGGCCGCAGGACCTCCCTGAGTGCGTCAACGCTGACCAGCCCGTCCCCGTCCACGGCCACCACATCCACCGCGAAACCGTGGACGCGCTCGAGGTAGCGGGCGGACTCCTCCACGGCAGGATGCTCGACGGCGCTGATCACCACCCGGTTAAGGGACGGGTCAGCTGACTGCCGTGCGAGGGCGATGCCTTTGACGGCCAGATTGTCCGCCTCCGTGCCACCCGAAGTGAACGTCACCTCACCGGCACGGCAGTTGAGGACCTTCGCGACGGCGGACCTTGCCCCGGCGAGCGCAGTCGCCGCGGTTTCGCCCAGGCTATGGTGGCTGGACGGGTTTCCGAATTCTCCGCTGAGGTACGGCCACATGGCCTCGAGCGCTTCGCGGCGGACGGGCGTGGTGGCGGCTGCGTCGAGGAAGATCATGGGATTCAGTGGGCCGCCAGCTCGACGTCAAGGCCGAGGTCCAGGGCCGCAACACTGTGCGTCAGGCCGCCGATGGAGATGACATCCACGCCTGTGGCGGCGATTTCGGCCACCGTATTGACGGTGACGTTGCCGCTTGCTTCCACAATGGCGCGGCCGTCCACCTGCTTGACGCCTGCCCGGAGCTCTTCCACGGAGAAGTTGTCCAGCATGATGGTGTCCACACCCGCAGCGAGCACGGGCTCGATTTGCTCTGCCCGGTCCACTTCCACTTCGAAGTGCGTGGTGTGTCCTAACTGTGTTTTGGCTGCGGTGAGCAGCTCAGTCAGTTTCGCCGGGTCCCCACCGGTCATCACGGCAAGGTGGTTGTCCTTGGCCAGCACGGCGTCGGAAAGGCTGTAGCGGTGGTTTGCTCCCCCGCCGCAGCGCACGGCGTAACGTTCCAGGATGCGCAGCCCTGGCGTCGTTTTCCGGGTATCGGTGATGCGCGCCCGTGTCCCTTGGACGAGCCTGACGAACTCCGCGGTCTTGGTGGCGATGGCGCTCATCCGCTGGACGAGGTTGAGTCCCACGCGTTCGGCGAGCAGCACCGAACGTGCCGTTCCGCTGACGCGCGCGAGGTGGGTGCCGGCGTCGAACGCTTCTCCGTCGACGAGCAGGAGCTCAACCTCGGTGTCGGGGTCGATGAGCTTCATGGCGTCGCGGAACACGGTGCCGCCGCTGAGCACACCCGGGACCCGGGCGTTGAGGACCGCGGTGGCACGGGCCGCTGCCGGAATCAGCAGTTGGGAGGTGATGTCGCCGCCGGGTGCGTCTTCGGCGAAGGCCCTTTCAAGGATCTCCCGCACAGGGGCGGCGGGAAGGGTCAGGTTAGTCATTGGACGAGGCTCGCTTTCCGGCTCATGGTGTAACGCTTGTCTATGTAGTTGGCGGGATCGTCGACGGCGGCTGGTTCAGACACACTATCGCTGCGGTAGTGCGCCCCGAGCGACGCCGGCCGCTCCCGCGCAGCCCGAACCAACAGCTGCGCAGCCACCAAGAGGTTCGCATCCTCGTGATCCCGCACCTCAAGCGAAGAAGCCCCTGCCAAAGGCAGCACGTCCTCAGCCCATTCAGCCAGCACAGCTTCAGCTTCGGCCAACAACACCCCGCTCCGAAGCACCCCGGCCTTGGCAGTCATGATCTGCTGCAGGGCCTGCCTGGAGAACGGCCTCTGCACTTGAGAGGCCCGCATATTGTCGAGTTCATCCAGCGGCGCCAGAGGCCCCGAAAGCGCCGTTGTCGCGTGAGCGGCCGGACTGGCCGCCGAGCTTGCGAGGCGATCGCCGGTCCGAGCCGCGAGCGCAGGCGCCGAGGGGCCTGTGGCGCCGCGCTCACCAAGGAACGCCGACACTGCCCGCCGCGCAAACACGAGGCCTTCAAGCAAGGAGTTGCTGGCCAGCCGGTTAGCGCCTTGCACACCGGTACAGGCGGCTTCGCCCGCAGCAAACAGGCCAGGCACAGTGGTCCGGCCGTGGAGGTCGGTCACCACCCCACCCATCCAGTAGTGCGCCGCCGGTGCTACGGGCACGGGTTCGCGGGTCCAATCGATACCGGCTTCGCGGGTGCGGCTGGTGATGGTTGGGAAGCGCTTCTCGAGGAAGCCCTTGCCGCGGTGCTTTTCGATCACTGTGGCGTCGAGGAACACGTGGCCGTTGGGGTCGTCCAGGGCGGCCAGGTGTAGTGCGATACTGCGGGAGACGACGTCCCTCGGGGCGAGTTCTGCATCGGGGTGGTAGTCGGGCATGAAGCGCCGTCCGGTGGCGTCGACGAGGATGGCTCCTTCACCGCGGACAGCTTCGGAGATCAGCAGGGGCTCGTTGTTCGATGGGGTTGGTGCGGACACGCCGGGGTCGGCGGGTGGAACCATGCAGGTGGGGTGGAACTGGAAGAATTCGAGGTCCGCTACGTCGGCGCCGGCGCGCCAGGCGAGTGCGAGTCCGTCTGCTGTGGCCACGGCGGGATTGGTGGTTTGCGCGAACAGTTGGCCCGCTCCCCCGCTCGCGAGGAGCACGGCCCCGGCGTTGAGCTCACGTTCCTTGCCTTGGTGGAGGACGGTCACTCCCACCACGCGCCCGCAGTCCCGGGCCAGCGACGTCACGTAGGCGCCTGCGATCACCTGGATGCGGCCTTCTGCCTGCACTTCCAGCACGCTCTTGATCAACGCATCGGAGATCCGGGCTCCGGTAGCGTCGCCGCCGGCGTGCAGGATGCGGGGCGCGGAATGTGCAGCTTCGAGTCCCAAGGCGGGATCGCCGTCGTCGTCCATATCGAACCGGACCCCGAAGCGAACCAGGCCGGCAATGTCCAGCCGCGCCTCCGTGCAGAGCACACCGACGGCGTCCGGATCACAATGCCCGGCGCCAGCTTGAAGGGTATCGGCGATGTGGGCTGCGACCGTGTCGCCGGGCGCAGGCACGTCGAGCACCGCTGAGATCCCGCCTTGGGCGTAGTACGTGTTGCTGTCCGCGAGGGCACCTTTGGTGAGCAGCACGACCTCCGCCCCGGCTTCGGCGGCGAGCAGGGCAGAGTACAGTCCCGCGATACCGCTTCCGACGACGATCAGTCGCTTGCGCTGGTGCCCGCCGGCAAGGCTCGGCGACGCAGGGCTCGTAGTCATGTGGGCTCGATTCGGCTCGTCCGGGGGTCCGGAGATGGTTTGCCTGGTTTAAGCAGGTTTCGCAGCCAGCATGCGCTCCAGCGCGATCTTGGCGTTGTCCTGCACGGTGTCGTCCACGGTGATGCGGTTGACGATGCGGCCTTCCACGAGTTCCTCAAGCACCCAGGCGAGGTAGCCGGGGTGGATGCGGTACATGGTGGAGCACGGGCAAATGACGGGATCCAAGCAGAAGATGGTGTGTTGCGGGTTTTCCGCCGCGAGCCTGTTCACCATGTTGATTTCGGTGCCGATGGCGAACGTGGTCGGTTCGGTGGCGGCGGCGATGGCCTTCTTGATGAAGTCGGTTGAACCTGCGGAATCCGCGGCGTCCACTACTTCCATGGGGCACTCGGGGTGCACGATGACGTTGACGCCGGGGAAGTCCTGGCGTGCCTTCTCGATCTGGCCAACGTTGAAGCGCTTGTGCACCGAGCAGAAGCCATGCCAGAGAATGACCCGGGAGTCCAGCAGCGTTTGTTCGTCGTTGCCGCCAAGTTCCTTGCGGGGGTTCCACATGGGCATCTGCTCCAGCGGGACCCCGAGGGCCTTGGCCGTGTTGCGCCCCAGGTGCTGGTCGGGAAAGAACAGCACGCGCTGCCCGCGCTCGAACGCCCATTCAAGGACCACCTTGGCATTGGATGAGGTGCAGACAATGCCGCCGTTGCGCCCACAGAACGCCTTGAGTGCCGCAGAGGAATTCATGTAGGTGACGGGGATGACGGGAACCCGGCCCTGCTCGTCACCATCGGCTCCGAAGATTTCCTCGAGCTGCTCCCAGCATTCTTCCACGGAGTCCTCGTCAGCCATGTCCGCCATGGAGCAGCCGGCGGCGAGGTTGGGCAGGATGACTGCCTGCTCCGGGGTGGACAGGATGTCTGCTGTTTCGGCCATGAAGTGGACGCCGCAGAAGATGATCGCCTCGGCGTCCGGCTTGGTGAGGGCTGCGTTGGCGAGCTGGAAGGAATCTCCCACGAAGTCGGCGTACTGGATGACTTCGTCCCGCTGGTAGAAGTGGCCCAGGATCACGGCGCGGTCACCGAGTTTGGCCTTCGCTGCGCGGATACGGGCGTCAAGTTCGGCATCCGTGGCCCGCTTGTATTGTTCCGGGAGCTGGCCCTGCCGGGGGGTGGAGCGGGGCGCCACATCACTGCTCGACGCCCCGGGCCCGTAGGCAGGTGCGTCCGCGATTGCCTCCGCGAGGTCGTATTCCCACGGGCCCTTGGCCAGGGCAGGGCTGCAGGTTGCTCCGGCGCGGGACAGGCCCTTCTCGGCTTCCTCCCGCGTGATCAGCTGGACGGCAGTGTTGACGCTGCTCATGGTGTACTCCTGTTATCTGGCCCGAGGCCGGGCGTGCCGGTGAAGCGGTAGAGGCGTGGCGGACGGTGCTTTCCGCCCTGCAGGTATTCACCGGTTTCTTCGATTTCCGGTGTGGCTTTGATGTGCCGGCGGAAGTTGGCCGGATCAAGTTGGCGGTCCAGGACTGCCTCGTACACTTCGCGCACCTGCGCCAACGTGAAGAACTCCCCCAGCAGGTGGTAGGCGATGGATCCGTAGGCCATCTTGTTGCGGAGCCGCCACAGCGCATAGTCCACGATCGCGTTGTGGTCGAAGGCAAGATCGCCGAGCCTGTCCGCGCGGAACCACTTCACGTTTTCTGATTCGTCGGCGAGCGCTGCTTCGGTGGGCTGGACGAGGGCCCAGTAAACGATGGACACCACGCGCTGGCTCGGCGAACGATGGACGCCCCCGAAGGCGTACAACTGCTCGAGGTAGTTGGGAGCCAGGCCGGTGGTTTCGCGCAGGTTGCGGGATGCCGCGTCCTGGAGGGATTCGTCGTGCGCCAGGGGTCCGCCCGGCAGCGCCCACATGTCCTTGTAAGGCTCGCGGATCCTGCGGACCAGCGGCAGCCACAAGGTGGGGCGCCCGGATTTTTCGCTGGGGCGCAGTGCAAAAATCACCGTTGAGATAGCCAACGACGGCGGTGCGAGCCGCCGCTCAGCGACGTTGGCAGAGTTGACGTTCACGGCGTTCACCTCGCTTCATCGCCGCCGGAGCTGCGCTCCGTATTAGTTAAAGTCACATTGACTAGAACTAATGGTACGACTTTGCGGCCCCGCAGCAAAATGCTTTGCGTCACACAGTCTTTGCAGCCGCCTCCATCAGGGGAAGCGTCCGGCCTTGGATGTGGCTGTTCAACACGATGACGGACGAACAACGCACTACGGATTTCGTGGCGATCATGGCATCAAGCACGCGCTGCATATCGGGATTGGAACGCGCCGCGATCCGCACCATGAGGTCGGAGTTGCCAGTCACCGTATGGACCTCGATGATCTCGGGAATGGCGCTCAAGCTCTCAATGATGGCGTCATGCCCGATTTCCTGCGTGATGGTGACCGAACAGAACGCAACCACGGGAAAACCGAAATTGGCCGGATCCGGTTGCGGCACCCACGAGCCAATGACCCCGTTCTCGATCATTCGGTCAATCCGCGACTGCACGGTCGCCCTCGCGACCCTCAGCACGCGGGAGGCCTCCAGTACGGAAGATCGCGGTGAATCCGTGAAGAAACGTACAATTTTTGCATCAAGTGCATCGACCAGCATCAAAGTTCCTGTCCCCGGGGAGCCATGCCCATCACTTCGCCACAGCAAAAAGTGATGTATCTTACAAACTGCGAGAATTATTCCACGGCTCTTGCTGCGTCGTCGACGCCCCGCGTGCCCAGCCCAAGAGGCTGCACGCGAAACCCTTGTGAAATCCATAGAAGGTAGACACGTATGACAACGAAGTCCATCGCGGCTCCTGCGCCTACATCCGGCCTCGGCCACTCACTGAAGCCCCGCCAGCTCACGATGATGGGGCTCGGCAGCGCCATCGGGGCAGGACTTTTCCTCGGCTCCGGCGCGGGCGTCCAAGCCGCAGGTCCGGCAGTCCTGATTTCCTATCTCGTGGCGGGAACCTTGATCATCGTGGTCATGTGGGCCCTGGGCGAGATGGCTGCCGCTAATCCCAACAGCGGGGCTTTCTCGGTCTACGCGGAAAAGGCCATGGGAAAGACTGCCGGCGGCACCATCGGCTGGCTGTGGTGGCTGCAGCTTGTGGTGGTCATCGCTGCCGAAGCCCTGGGCGCCGCGGGCCTGCTGTTTTCCATTTGGCCCGTGGTCCCCGTCTGGGTCCTGGCCCTCGTTTTCATGGTGGTCTTCACCGGCATCAACCTTGTTGGTGTCCGCAACTTCGGTGAGTTCGAGTTCTGGTTTGCCATCCTCAAGGTGGCTGCCATTGTGATCTTCCTGCTCATCGGCGCAGCCCTGCTCTTCGGCTGGCTTCCCAACGTGGCCTCCCCCGGTTTGTCGGCCTTCGGCGATTTCGCCCCCAACGGCCTTGGTGGCGTCGCAGCTGCCCTCTTCGTCGTCATTTTCGCGTTCGGCGGTACTGAAATCGTCAGCGTCGCAGCTGCTGAGACGGAAAACCCGACCCACAGCGTCGGCAAGGCCATCCGGACCGTCGTTTGGCGCATCCTGGTCTTCTACATCGGCTCCGTGTTTGTGATCGCAGCGATACTGCCGGTGGGGTCGGAGGGACTGAAATCCCCGTTCGCCGGCGTGCTGGACCTCGCAGGAATCCCGGGCGCCGGAGCTGCGATCACGCTCGTAGCCGTCGTAGCGCTGCTCTCGGCCCTGAACGCAAACCTCTACGGCGCCTCGCGCATGATCTTCTCACTGTCCGAGCGCGGCGAGGCTCCGCGCCTCCTGTCCCGCCTCAGCGGCGCCAAAGTCCCCGTTGCCGCCGTCGGCATTTCCGTCGCCTTCGGGTTTATTGCGACGGTCCTCGAACTCCTGTTCCCGGAAATGGTGCTGCCGGCGCTCCTGAACCTCGTGGGATCCACGTGCCTTGTGGTTTGGGGCACTGCCCTGGTGTCGCAGCTCATCCTGCGACGCAGGGCGGACCGGGAAGGCGTTGAGCTGCCGCTGCGCATGAAGGGCTTCCCCGCCCTCACCATCGTGGGCCTCGTGCTGCTGGGCATCATCTTCGCAGTGGGCTTCGCGAATCCTGTGAGCGCCGGCCAGCTGATCGGCACGTTTATCCTCATCCTCTTCATCGCCCTCGGCTGCTTCCTCAACGCCAGGGCAAAGTCCGCCAAGAGCGGCGCCGCTTCGTAGAGTTTTTGTCCATAGCTCATAAGAGGTCCTTTACAGTTTGTTTGGTAAAGGGCCTCTTTTGCTATCCGAATTGCGCAAAGTGTTTGACCAGGAATGTGCTGATTGCGCACCGCCCCCGAGGGTGACTATGGTCACAGCCATGACAAGCAATTCAGTGCTCGCCGCCGTCGATGACGACGCGGCCCCGCTCACGCACCAGCAATTGCGTGAGCTGTACACCCTGATGGCAGCAGTCCGCCACCTGGACACCGCGGCCGTTGCCTGGCAACGCCAAGGCATCATCCCGGGTTACGCCCCGCAACTCGGCCAGGAGGCGGCCCAGGTAGGCAGCGGCTATGCGGTTGACCGGCGCCGTGACTTTGTGTTCCCCACCTACCGCGAAATGGGCGTGGCCCGGGCGATGAAGCTGGACATGGTGGGCTACATGTCAACGCACAAGGCCACGTGGCATGGCGGGATGTACAACCCGGTGGAAGCCCGTTTCGCCCCCATCCAGGCCGTCGTGGCCGGTTCCGTCCTGCATGCCGTTGGCTGGGCGCACGGCCAAAGCCTGTCCGGCAAGCCCGCAGGAGAGCGGGGCGTCGCGCTGACGTACTTCGGGGATGGGGCCTCGTCGCAAGGCGATGTGCACGAAGCAATGAACTTCGCTGCCGTCATGAAGGCACCCGTGGTGTTCTTCATCCAGAACAACGGCTGGGCCATCTCCGTCCCTACAGAACGCCAGGTTGCGGGCGGCTCGGTGGCCGCCCGGGCAGCAGGTTACGGAATCCCCGCACTGCGGATCGACGGCAACGATGTCGTGGCAGTCCACGAAGCAACCCGCTCGGCCCTGGCGCACTGCCGCGCCGGGAACGGGCCGGTGGTGATAGAGGCCATGACCTACCGCCGCGGGCCACATTCCACCGCGGACGACCCCGGGCGCTACCGGACCTTGGATGAGGAACGCCTGGACGCCGGCGAGGACCCCCTCGAACGGTTCAAGCAGCGCCTGCTGGACGACGGCGTGGCCGACGAGGCCTTTTTCGCGGAGGCAGAGCGGCTTGCCCGCGAGGAAGAAGAAGCCGTCCGCTCCGGCATCGAGGACCTCGGGCCACGGCCCGGAGCGGAAATGTTCAGCCTGGTTTTCCAAGAGCCCACGCCCGCCCTTCAATCCCAGCACGCCGCATGGCGCGAGGAGTCCGAACATGCCTGAGACCATTACGGCGGCTACCGATGCCCCTGCTTCCACGCCTGCCATGGAACACCTTTCAATGCAGCAAGCGCTCAACAAGGCACTGGACGAAGTCCTCGCCGACAACCCCAAAACCGTGGTGTTCGGTGAGGACTGCGGCAGGCTGGGAGGTGTCTTCCGGATCACGGACGGCCTGCAGGCGAAGCACGGGGAAGACCGGGTCTTCGATACTCCCCTGGCCGAATCGGGCATCCTCGGCATGTCCGTTGGACTGGCCATGGCCGGCTTCCACCCCATCCCGGAGGTGCAGTTCGACGGCTTCGCGTATCCGGCGATCAACCAGATCGTCTGCCAGATTGCCCGAATGAACTACCGCAGCCGCGGAACCATGCCGATGCCCATCACGCTCCGCGTTCCCAGCTTCGGCGGCATCCGCGCTCCCGAACACCATGGGGAGAGCCTCGAAGCACTGTTTGCCCACGTTCCAGGACTGAAGGTGGTTTCCCCCTCCAATCCGCACGACGCGTACCACCTCCTGAAATACGCAGCTACCCGTCCGGACCCTGTCATCTTCATGGAACCGAAGTCCCGCTATTGGCAAAAAGGTCCCGTGGACGTCACCAATGCCGTTGCTCCGGAGAGCGGAACGTTCGACGCCGGCACGCAGCAGGGCGGGAACCTCACCGGCGCGCGGGTAGCCCGGGAGGGCCGCCACCTGACCCTGGTTGCGTGGGGTGCCATGGTGGCACGCTGCCTGCAGGTCGCGGAACTGGCCGCCGAAGACGGCATCGACATCGAGGTCCTGGACCTGCGCTGGCTGAAACCGATCGACGCAGAAGCCCTGGCGACGTCCGTCCGGAAGACGCGGCGCGCCGTCGTCGTGCATGAAGCGCCACTGACCTCAGGCCTGGGTGCCGAAGTAGCGCAACTGATCACGCAACAGTGCTTCAGCACGCTCAAGGCGCCTGTGGAGCGCGTGACGGGCTTTGACGTTCCTTATCCCTCCGGTGACCTGGAGGACGAATACATCCCCAACATCGACCGCATCCTCTTTGGGATCCAACGCGTACTGGAGTACCGCCGTGGCTGAAATTGCTTTCCCCCTCCCCGACCTTGGCGAAGGCCTCATCGAGGCAACCGTGCTCGACTGGCTCGTGGAACCGGGCCAGCACGTAGAACGGAACCAACCCCTGGTGGAGCTTGAAACCAGCAAGTCCGCGCTCGAATTGCCCAGTCCACAGGCAGGTAAAGTGGTGCGTATCCACGGAACGCCGGGTGAAACCATCAACGTCGGCGAACCGCTGATCGTGTTCGAGGTTCCGGATGACACCGCCGGCATCGTGGGCACTGTTCCGAAGGACGAAGCACCCAAGCGCCGGGTCCGCCTGAGCGCCGTACTCGATGAGGACTGACATGATGACCGGCAGGCACACCGTGGAACAGCAGAGACACACAGTGGAGGGCACGGACCCCGGCTTGTTCGTTGAAGTCCATGAGCCCGCTACGGACGCCGGGCTGCGGCCGGTCCTGCTGATCCACGGTTTTTCCTCCTCGAGCAAGCTCAATTGGGCGGACAGCGGGTGGATCACCACGCTGCAGGAAGCAGGGCGCCGCGTCATTACCGTGGACCTTCCCGGTCACGGCCGAAGCCACTCTCCCGAGGACCTCGATTCCTACACGCCAAGCCGCATCCGCGCCGACCTCCTCCAGATTGTCACCGACGCCGGCGCCCGCCCGCTCCGGCCCGGCGACCCAACCACAGGACTGGATGTCATCGGGTATTCGCTGGGATCCAGGCTCGCGTGGGAGTTCGCCTCGACCCAACCGGACCTGGTCCACCGCGTCGTCCTGGGCGGCCCCAGCTCTGCCGATCCCCTCGCCGCGTTCGATCTCGCGGCTGCACAGCGGTACCTTGCCGATGGAACGCCCATCGAGGACGAATCGACGGCAGGGCTGCTGAAGATGGCGCAGTTGCTGCCGAGCAACAACCTGTTCGCGATGCTGTCACTCATCGAGGCCATCAAGGGCGAACCGTTCGATCCCGCCGAGGCCGCACCGCACATGCCCATCCTGCTGGTGGCAGGCGAGAAAGATGACCGGGCGGCAACCATGCCGGAGCTTGCATCCCTTGCAGGCAAGCGCGGTGCATTGGTGGAAACACTGGTCATCCCGGGACGAACGCACACCAACGTGGTGACAAGCCGGGCGTTCAAGGATGCGGCTGTCGAGTTCCTGGGAGTTTAGCCGCGGGGGCCCTAGTGGCGGGCTGGCCGTAGTCGCGGCCCGGCCGGGGCTAACGTGCAAGGCGTTCGGCGTTGAGGCTCATGCGTTCCAGGACACTCAGCGCCATGGCGTACTCATCAATGCCGATGCCCATGGACAGGTCGCGGCGGGCATCCTCCACCAAGCGCAGGGCCTGATGGTAGCTTTCCCGCCCGCGCTCGCTCAGCATCAGGCGCTCGTCGATCATGGTGATGAAGCCCTTGCCGACGAGCGCGGCCAGCTCCCGCTCACGCAGGCGGTCGTCGCCACCCCAAAAAGGTCTCAGGGCATCCTCCAGTTCCTTGGGGCGGAGCGGCGCTTCCGCCAGGATGTTGAGGGTCTGCCATTGTCGTCGGCTGAGCCTGATGCGTGCCAACGTGGTGTCGAGCTGCATTTCAAGCGCCGCGTCCAGCCTCTTGATCCAATATCCGATGGGCTTGTCCACACTGCCATGCTTCCAGCGGACGCCTCACCGGGCAAGGATTGAACGGTAGGCTGGAAGCAGCGGTGAATCAGGTGGAAGTGGGGCAGATGGGCATGCGGTTCAAGGACCGGGCGGAAGCCGGGCGTCGCCTGGCGGAAGGACTCCCCCAGTTCAGGGAACGGCGCGACACGGTGGTCCTGGGCCTCGCCCGCGGCGGCGTTCCGTTGGCAGTTGCCGCGGCCTCCGCGCTGTACCTGCCGTTCGGCGCCGTGCTGGTCCGCAAACTGGGGATCCCGGGGCGCGCCGAAACCGCGTTCGGCGCTCTCGCGTGGTGCCAGGGCGACGTTGTCCGGATAGTCAACAAGCCCCTCAAAGAACACATCCTCGCGCACGGCATTACGGAGGCATCGCTGGAAACTGTCGAGGCGCACGAACGGGCAGAACTCGTACGCCGCGCCAAGCAGTATCCGGGAGTGGAGCACGACCTCCGCGGGAAGACCGTTGTCCTGGTGGACGATGGCCTCGCCACCGGCGCCACCATGCGTGCCGCCGTCGAAGCCGTGCGGGCGGCAGGTGCCGCCACCGTCGTCGCGGCCGTTCCGGTGGCCTCGCTGGAAGCGTCAACGTCGCTGGCGCGGGTGTGCGATTTTGTCCTGTCCCTGCACACCCCGGGCAAGTTCCATGCCGTGGGCGCATTTTACGACCGCTTTGAACAACTGTCGGACTCCGACGTCGTGGAGCAGCTCCGCACAGCGGGCGCGGCACCCTGATCCGCCTCCGACGTAAGTGGATACGCAAACGGGCGCAGCCCCGGAAGGCCGCGCCCGCTCTCTGACTCTGGTGCAGGATCAGTGGTGCACGCTGTAACCGAGGGGACGACCCTTGGTTTCCTTGGCAAGGATGACACCCACCGCTGAGATGACGCACAGCGCCATGATGTAGATGCCCACGGAGCCGGACCACTTGGTTCCATCCAGGAGTGCCTGCGCGATGGTCGGCGCGAAGGCACCTCCGAGGATTGCACCCAAGGCATAGCCGATGGAGATACCGGAGTAGCGGACCTGGGGCGGGAACATCTCGGCGTACATCGCGGACATAGGACCGTAAGACAAGCCGAGCCCGATGGTCAGGACGAACAGCGCAACTCCATAGAGAAGGATGTCCTTGCTATCAATGAGCGCGAAGAGCGGGATCATCCACACAAACACCAGCGCATAGCCGGCCAGGAATGTCTTGACACGGCCGATTTTGTCCGAAAGCCAACCGCCCACCATGGTGAAGATCAGCCAACCAAAGGAGGCAATGGTGGTAGCCAACAGAATCTGCGGGGTGGGCATCTTCAGCGCCCGGGTGGCATACGAAATGAAGAACGCAATCAGCAGGTAGCCGGCGGCGTTGTTGGCGATGAAGATCAAGGCCGCCAGAATGACCTCTTTGGTGTTGTGGCGGAACAGCTCACTCAACGGCGCCTTGCTCTCAGCCTTGCGCTGGGCAATCTCCTTGAAGACCGGGCTTTCACCAACAGCTCGACGGATAAGGTAACCCACCACGATCAGGACAACCGAAAGCAGGAAGGGAACACGCCAGCCCCATGCCGAGAAGGCCTCCTTGGACATCCCGGACTGGAGGAAGAACAGCAGGCCTGTCGCCAGGATCATGCCAATGGGAACACCGATCTGCGGGTAGGCGCCAAACAGTCCGCGCTTGGACAGCGGCGCGTGCTCCACGGCCATGAGCGCCGCGCCACCCCACTCGCCGCCTGCGGAAAAGCCTTGGACAACCCGCAGGAAGATCAACATGACTGGAGCCCAAAGGCCGATGGCATCGTACGTCGGCAGGAGGCCGATGAGGGCGGTGGCCGCGCCCATCAACACGAGCGTCATGACCAGGACAGCCTTACGGCCAACCCTGTCGCCCAAGTGGCCGGCTACGGTGGCACCCAGGGGCCGGAAGAGGAAGCTGATGCCAATGGTCGCGAAGGACAGGAGCTGTGCAACCCCTGGGTTGGACTCCTCCAACGGCGTCAGGAACAGCGGCGACAACAGCGTGGCCGTGAGCTGGGCAAAGATGAAGAAGTCGTACCACTCGATCGTGGTTCCCACCAAGGTCCCGGCCAGGACCCGGCGCTCTTCGCGGCGGCTGCTGGGGCCCGACGGGGAGTCGACAGTGGAAGCTGCGGTCATTGAAACTCCAAAAGGTGAGTGACTGGTCGGCTCGTGAAGAGCATTAACCGACAGAACGGTCAGTTAGGAAAGAATACTACAAGTGTGATCCCACGCACAGCCCCTTTGCGCAGGGCCTCTCTCCACGTTGAGTTCGGTAGTTGAAAAGACGATTCCCATAGTGGACGCGAGGCAGGAGCCTGCCACCGGACAGCACCATAGAATGGTTCGCATGAATCCCCGCAGCGACGCCAAAAGCCAGCCGGACGCAGCCATCCAAGCGCCGCCGTCGCAGACTCTCTCGCGCGGGATCCGCGCCCTGGAGATCCTCGCCGAGGCCGAACGCCCCCTCAGCATTGCCGAACTCTCGGAGGCCATGGGCGTACACCGTTCGGTGGCGTATCGCATCCTGCGGACCCTGGAGGACCACTCGCTCCTGTTCCGCGACGACTCCGGACGCGTACAGCCCGGCCCCGGATTGGCAGTCCTGGCACGCGGCGTGTCCCGGAACCTGCAAACCGCTGCCCTGCCCGAACTGACGCAGCTGGCCAACACACTGCACATGACAACCTTCGTGGCAGTGTGGGACCACCAGGAGTGCATCACCTTGGTCACAGTAGAACCTCGCCATTCCGGGGCGGCACTGGCCCAGCACCCGGGAACCCGCCACCCCATCAGCACCGGTGCGCCGGGAATCGCGATCCAATCCACCATGACCGAGGATCGCTGGCACCAAGTAGGCGCAGGTATCCCCTACCGCCCGGAGGCGCACGAGGCCCGTCGCGTAGGCTACGCCACGAGCCACGACGAAGTCATCGCCGGCCTGTCATCGCTTGCCGCCCCCATCCATGTTCCCGGCGGACGTCCGGCCGCCATCGCCGTCGTCTATATCCGCCTCGACCAGGACCCCGACGCCGTCGGCAAGGCCCTCGTGGCAAGCGCCGCGCGAATCGAGAGCCAGCTCGCCTAACCATTCCTTCCTGGTCAAGCGGAATGCTCCGCCGCACAAGACCCACCAGCCATGGAAGCCGAATACTCGAAGAAGGGCAGATCAGCTGTCCTTCATGTCGTCGAGCACGAGTAGGAAATCCATGACACTCAATCTTCTTGACACCTCCAACTGGCTCCCGCTGGACGGATTGGCACCCGGCTTCGATGCCAACAAAGCCGGGACCGTCCAGGACCTCGCAGGGCAGAACTTCACCGTCTGCACAGACAGCGGCACCATGGCCTTCAGCTTCGATGACGAAGAAGTCCAATGGTCCGCAGCCGGGCACAGCGGAACAGCACCGTATGAAGCCTTCGCCGTGGCCGGGCAACTGTACTACGCCCAATGGCACAGCCCCGTGGAACCGGACCTTGCCGTTTCACTGGTCCTGGACCTCACCCACGGCCGGGCGCTTTATGTCGGTGCTTCCCTCGGGCAGGCGTCCCACGGATCTCCGGCCGTCCAGCACGAGTTCCGTCCGGGAACCCTGGACAGCTACCCGGTCAGCGGTGCCCCCATCGGCGAGAGCACTTCCCTCATCGGGCGGCGCGTGGAGTGGGTCTACAGCGAATCACACGCATACGAACACATCTACCTCAGCCCTACCTGGTACACCTGGCAGTGCCTGGCCGGGCCGGAACGCGGACTGGCGGACACCGACGCCAACACTGTGCTGCAGGTCCGTCCGGGTATCTTCGTCTTCACGTGGCGGGAAAAAGTCATTCCCTGTGGGTCGGTAACCATCGCAGACCACCGGGATGTGAACGCCATCCGCTCACATGGCAGCCTGTTCGGCTGGGACGAATCGGGCACCACACCCGTGCACTTCACCTTCGGCGCCCATGGCCGGTTGATCAGCATCACGCACCACGGCCCCGGGCTCAACCCCGCGGCGGCCGCTCCCTCCGCGTAACGCACGGAAGGACCACGCAAGGAAGCCCCGGCAGTTGGACTGGTCAATTGCCGGGGCTTCCTTGCGTTGAGGACGGACGGTGCCTGGTCAGCCTTCCGCGCCGTGACCGATCCGGGCGTAGAGCTCCGGCTGCGAGCGCCGCAGGCGCAGGCCCCAGGCAACTCCCACCACGCCTGGCAGCAGCACCACCATCGGAAGGACGAACGTGGCCGGCGTCGAGTCGGTTTGCCCAAGCAGGACATTGAAGTTGGCGAGGATGAGCACGAACACCACGGCCAGCAGGGCGAAGCCCAGCCCCGGGGCCACCAGCCTGACCCACAGGCTTGCCCCATGCGGTTTCCGGCGGAAGTAGCCGATCACGGCCAGCGAGACAACAGTCATGAGCAGGACCAGCCCCATTGCACCGCTGTTGGTGAGCCAGGTAAACATGGTCAGCACGGGGTACAGTTCGCCGAATTCCGAACCTGTTCCTGCTGCGGCAAAAGCAACGGTCACGACGACGGCGATCACCGTCTGTGCCAACGACCCCGCAAACGGCGCACGGCTGTGTTTCCTGACGCCGGCGAAGAAGGGCGGAAGGACGCGCTCGCGGCCCAGGGAGAAGAAGTATCGCGCTACGGCGTTGTGGAAGCTGACCAGTGCTGCGAAGAGGCTCGTGACAAACAGGAGTTGCGCGATGTCGCTCAGCAGCACGCCACCGTTTGCGCCGAGGAAGGCGAAAATCATGTCCGGACCATTGGCAGTGGCTGTGTCGATGACAGCCGACGGACCGGCGCCCACCGTCATGGCCCACGCGGAAACCGCGTAGAACAGGGCGATGATCGCCACGGCCGCGAACGTGGCCCGGGCAACCGTACGCTTGGGGTCTTTGGATTCCTCCCCGTAGATCGCTGCGGATTCAAACCCCATGAAGGCAGCGATTCCAAAGGACAGGACCGCTCCGATACCCGGGACAAAGAGGCTTTCCGGGCTAAGGGACGCGGCGCTGACACCCTCGGGGGCGACGGCCAGGCTGATGGCGTCGTACACGATCACCACCAGGAATTCGAGGGCTACCAGCACCCCAAGGACCTTCGCCGACAGGTCCACCCTGTTGACGCCCAGCCAGCCCACGATGGCGATGCAGACCAGCACGGGGATCCACCACGGCACGCTGATGCCAAGCCGGGCTGACAGCAGCGACGAGACAGTGAAGCCGAAGAGTCCATAGATTCCCACTTGCATGAGGTTGTACGCCATCAGCGCGACGAGTGAGGCGCCCACGCCGGCGGGCCGCGAGATGCCTTGCGCGATGTAGGCGTAGAACGCACCGGCGTTGGTTACGTAACGGCTCATGGCGGCGTATCCCACGGCGAAGAGGCCAAGGATTCCGCCCAGGATCAGGAAGGACAGGGGCACCCCGGTGACGCCGGTGACGGCGAAGGTGGTGGTCACCCCGCCTGCCAGGACTGTCAGCGGCGCGGAGGCCGCGATGATCATGAAGGTCACGGCCGGTACGCCAAGCCGCCTTTTGGTTTCTGTGGCTCCGGCGATCTTGCCCTGGACTGGGTTGTCTACGCTCAAAATGTGCTCCTGCCTCGGTACCGTTGAAGATCGCACCGTGGGAGATTGCACGGCACGGTTGTCGGTCATTCCGCCATCTTCCATCGCCAAGGCGGGGCGTGACTTGTCTCACACCGCAGGGTCGTTGACTGTGCACGCAAGCACCGGCACAGGAGTGGCGCCGGTGTAGAATCGTGGGCAAGCTCACGTCCGCACTGGTGGCAACCTGGACCAGTGCCAAACGGCACGGCGGGCCATGAAAGGGAGTTTGATGACCGTCGCGGCTGACACTGGCCCCTCAACCGTGCACACCGTCGTCGCGGAGTCGTTCCAGGAATGGAGCCGGGCAATTTCCGCGTCCTTCGTTCCGTTGCTGGCAACCGGCCCCCGGGGGGCCACGTTCCACGGCACCATGCGGGCACGCGTCCTTGGGCAGATTTCGGTGGTCGAAGTCACGGCCGGTCCGCACACGGTACTCCGCACGCCGGAGCTGATCGCCAAGTCCGCCGGACGCTTCTTCAAGCTCAGCATTCAGCTTTCGGGCTCGGGCAGGTTGATCCAGGACCACCGCGAAGCGGTGCTTCACCCCGGGGACCTCTCCATCTACGACACCTCCCGCCCTTATGAGTTAACGTTCGACGACGACTTCCGCACCTTGGTGCTGATGTTCCCCCACGGCCTGCTCGACTTGCCCGCCGAAGCCATGGGGCATGTGACAGCGTTGAGGATCCCCGGAGACGAGGGCCTGGGCCAACTCATCAGCCCGTTCCTGGTGAGGCTGGCGGACAACCTCGAGGCGCTCTCGGGGACCAACGGGCTGCGGCTGGTACACAACGCCCTGGACCTGGTCACAACGCTCTTCAACGGCGAGCTTGACCAGCTCATCGAGACCGGCCGCGACCCCCACCTGCTCCTCCTGGGCCGGATCCATGACTACATCGAGGCAAACCTGGGCGATCCCGGGCTTTCGCCGGGCACCATAGCTGCGGCGCATTACATCTCCACGCGACACCTCCACGACCTCTTCCAGGAGATAGGCACCACCGTGGCGGCATCCATCAGGCAACGGCGACTGGAGCGCTGCCGCCGTGACCTGCTGGATCCGGTGCTGGCAGACCGGCCTGTCACCGCCATCGCGGCCCGGTGGGGTTTCACTGACGCAGCCCATTTCAGCAGGATCTTCCGGGCTGCCTTCGGGAACTCCCCCACCGGGTACCGCACCGCCAACCAAGGTTCCTCCACCGCGGAACCTTAGCCCCGCCGTCGAACTTTCAGAGCCTGACCTTCAGGCCGCCGCCGTGGGTGCTGTCCCCTGGTCCGCCACCGCGGCCATCTCATCCAGCATGGTCCGCATCAACCGCTCCTCGAGGTCCGCCGCTGCGGGGTCGCCGGCACGGTTGAGGAGCTCGCCGGGGTCGCTGCGGAAGTCATACAGTTCCGTCACGTCCGTGCCGAAGTAGCGCGTCAGCCTCCCCTCTGCGGTGATGACCGTCCGCATCCGTACGGGGCCGGGCAGCCCATCCAGGCCGAAGGGCTGTTCCTCTTCCACCAACAGGGCATCCCTGTGGCGCTCGGCAGTCCCCCGCAGCACGGGCAGCAGGGAACGTCCTTGGATGCCCCGGTATGCAGCGGAGCCGGCCAACTCAAGCAAGGTTGGTGCAATATCAGCGCTGGAGACGAGCGCGGAGGAGCGTTTCGGGGTGACGCCCGGGATTTTCACCAGCAAGGGAACGTTCGTCACTGCCCGGTAATGGACAAAATGCTTGAGCATGAGTCCATGGTCGCCAAAGAGGTCGCCATGATCGCTGGTGAAGACGATGACGGTGTCCTCCGCCATGCCTTGGCGCTCCAACTCGGCAAGAATCCTGCCGATGTGCTCGTCCATCAACGTGATCAGGCCGTACTGGGCGGCAGCAGCGTGCCTGTACTGCTCTTCGGTAGCCGCCCAGGTCATGGTGGGGTCGGCGTTGGGCGTGCCACGGTGTTCGATCATGGCCCTGACATGCGCAGGTGAGGCTGAGTGGTCCTGCTCGAAGCCAAGCGGCAGGGGCAGGTCCTTGGGATCGTACAGGTCCGCATAGCCTGCCGGCGGTGAGAAGGGATGATGGGGATCCGGGAAGGACACGAACATGAAGAAGGGCTGGTCCTGGCCCGCAGCGTCCTTAAGGTGTTCGATGGCCTTCTCGCTGACGTAGCTTGTGGGGTGTGCCTCGGCCGGAACGGCCGTTTGGTACACCTGGTCCCAGCCACCGAAAGTGCTGGCCGAGTTGCCGGGCCCACCCAATGCCTCGGGGTCGATGCCATGTTCCCGTGCCCAATGCACATAGTGCCCGCCGGGACGGTCGCCATGGCCAATGACCAGGTCCACATGGTTGTAGCCGTAATAGTTGGCGGGTAGCCCGATGAAGCGCTTGTCGTGGGCGTCGCGGTTCTCCCATTGGTCCCACCCTGCGTCGAAACCGTGGCGCCGGGCATCGCCCACACCGTCGTCGAGCAGCATGGGGTCCGTGGCCCGGATCTCCTCGGCCTGGTGCGGTTCGAACTCCCAGCCCATGTTCTGGTGGTGCAGCTTCCCAACGGCAACAGTGTGGTAGCCCCCCGCCGCCAATGACCCGGGCACGGTCTGGGTCAGCGGATCCAAGGTGATGCCGTTGCACCGTGTCCCGTGTGCCGAAGGCCATCTCCCGGTCATGAGGCTGGCGCGGTTGGGCATGCAGGTGGGGTTGGCCACTGTCGCGTTGTCGAACACCACGCTGCGGGCCGCGAGCGCATCAAGGTTGGGGGTCCGTACGGTGCTGTTGCCGCCGAATCCAAGGTGGTCGGCCCTCAGTTGGTCAGCGATGAAAAAGAGCACATTCGGCCTGCGCTTTGCCGGCCCGCGGTCCTCCCCTGTCATGCCGGCCTCTTGATGAGCGACAGGACTTCCGTTCTCTGGCGCGCGAATTCGGGCAAGGAACGCGTGGTGATCTGGTCCCGCGGTGCGGGCAGGTCCACGTCCACCACCCGCAGGACACGGGCAGGACGCGAACCCAGGACGACAACGCGGTCCGCAAGGTAGACGGCTTCGTCGATGTCGTGGGTCACCACGAGGATGGTCATGTTGAAATCACGGCGGATTTTCAGGCACAGGTCTTCCAGGTCGAACCGCGTTTGAGCGTCCACGGACGCGAAAGGCTCGTCCATGATAAGGATCTCCGGACGGTATGCGAGGGCACGCGCGATGGCAACGCGCTGCTGCATGCCTCCGGACAGCTGCCAGGGATACTGGTTGTCGGCATGGGAAAGCCCGACGGCGGCCAGCGCACTATCGCAGCGTTCCTTCAGTTCCGCTGACGGCAGCTTAAGGTGCCGAAGAGGGAGGACCAGGTTCTTGCGCACAGTCAGCCACGGCATCAGGGACCGGTTGTAGTCCTGGAAAACCAACGCCATCTCCGGCGGCGGACCGCTGATGGTCCTGCCGTCGATTGCTGCCCTTCCGCTGCTCGCAGGATGTAGGCCTGCGAGGCATTTCAGGAGTGTCGTCTTTCCCACCCCGGACGGGCCAACTATGCAGACCACTTCCCCGGCATCCACGGTGAACGTGAGGTCTTCGATGACAGTGCGGGCTTTGTCACCGCTGCCGTATGTCTTGGCCAGGTGCGCCACGTCCAACCGTGGAGTGGTCGCGTTGGTGCGTGTTTCTGGTTGCTGTGCCATGGCGGACTTTCTGTTTCGGGTGGGACGGGCGGGGGCCTGCCTGATGCTCATGCTGCACGCGCCAGGCGTCGGGAGCCGAGGTACCAGGAAAGGACCTTGCGCTTAAGGAGGCTGAAGAGGACGTTGACGAGGAACCCTATGACGCCAAGGAGCAAGATTCCCGCCCACATGTCAGCGGTCATGAAACTCTGCTGAGCCAGCAAGGTCATGGCCCCGATGCCTTGCGAACTCCCCAGCATTTCGCTCGCGATCATCACGATGAACGCGACTTGCAGGCTCACTTGGAGACCGGAAAAGATTTGCGGCCCGGCAGCGGGGAGAAGGACGTTCAGGATGCGCTCCCTGCGCGTGAGCCTGTAGACCCTGGCGACATCCATGAGCTCGGTGCCTACGCTGCGGATTCCGTCCACCGTGGCGATCATGGTCGGGAAGAGCGCGGCCAGGGCGATGCTGGTGACGCGCATCTCCGTACCGAATCCGATCAGCGAGATGAAGATCGGCACCAAGGCCACTGGAGGGATTCCCCGCAGGAAGTGGATCAGGGGATCGATCATCCAGCGGACCGGACGAACCAGTGCAGTGGCAAATCCCAAGCCGATCCCGGCAACGGCGGCGATGGCGAATCCGAGGAACAGGTTCCCCAGGCTGAGCAGGATGTCGGATTGGAAGTGCTCGAAAAGCCACAGTTCCTGGAAGCGGACCATGATGGATTGGAGCGGAGGAAAGAACGGGTCTGTCGAATCCGCTGACAGTACCCACCAAGCCAACAGCAGCACCAACGGTGTGCCTGCCCCGACCAGCCAATGTCGAAGGTTTGGGTTTTTCATCACGGCACCACTTCCCGGTAGGACTCATGCCAGTGCAGGACCCGGCGTTCGGCGAGCCTCGTGGCACCTTGAAACAGAAGGCCCAGGACACCGAGGACGATGACCAGTGCATACAGGCTCGCGTAGTCGCCGGCGGCCTGCGCTTGATAGATGCTTCGGCCCAGGCCAGGGCCCCCGCCGAGGAGTCCGGCCACAACTGTGACCACGAGCGCCGCGGGCGCTGCCACCCGCATGGCGGTACCGATGTATGGCAAGGCGCTGGGCAGGACGACGCGTGTCAGGATTTCCGCTTCGCCCATTCCGTAGGACCGTGCTGTGTCGCGGGCGACGGGGTCCGTCCCATGAACTCCGTCCACGGTTTGCATGATGATGGGCAGCAGGCAACCGAACGCCACCAGGAACAGGGACATCTCCCCCGTGGGGCCCAGTACCAGCACCGCGAGTGGAAGGATGACGATGGGTGGAACGGGCTTCAGGAACTCAAGCACAGCCAGGGTGGCGTACCTGACCGTTTCGAAGCTGCCGATCAGCAGACCCAGGGCTACGCCTGCCACGGCTGAGATCGCCAGGGCGAGCAGGGCGATGCCCAGGGTGGCTCCCAGCGAAGACCAGAACGTCGCTGTGCCGAGGATCGCCGCCAATGTGGTGAAGACCGTGGTGGCTGCAGGTAATGCGTTGCCTCCTGCATCGGCCTCCGCGAGGACCTGCCAGATCACCAGTGCCGCCGCGACACCCAGGGCGCTGAAGGCCATGGGACGGATGGACCCCTTCATGATGAATCTCCCATGATTGTCTTTCGCCTACTTCCCGAAAATGAGGTCGCCGGGAAGCTTTACGGGTGCATCCAGGAAGCCAAGATCGGCGAGGTTGGTGTTGGCACGCTCGATGTCTTCGATGCGGACGTCGTCCGGCCAGTAGTTGACGGCTCCGGCCTTGACCACCTCCACCGGGGTCTTGGTGATCTCGGCGCTGAGCTTCTGTGCCTCATCCAGGTTGCCGTTCGCGTAAGCATTGGCCTTGTAGATGGCGGTCCTGAAACCCTCCAAAGCCTTCTCCTTGGACTTCACTGTGTTGGCGCCGGACACCCAGAGTCCGATTGCTCCCTCTTCGAAAAACTCGACACCGGGGGAAGCCAGCAGACGGTTCCCTTCGGACACAGCCTTGGATGTGAACGGTGCCACGAGCGAGGCAGCGTCAACGCGTCCCGAGTTCAGGGATTGCAGCGCCGAGGATGGGTCGAGCACCATCCAGTTCACCTTGGCAGGATCACCGCCGTCGTCTTTGACAAGCTTGCTGACGGTGACTTCCAACTGGGCTTTCCGAGCGGGAACACTCACGCTCTTGCCTTCGAGGTCCTTTGGCCGGGAGATGGCGGACGACTGCTGGACCAGCAATCCCGTGTCATCGACGCGGTCGAGGTCTCCGGACTCTCCGGCTCCATCCTTGTATCCGTCTGCTGCCGCTACGACCTTCAGCGGCACGTTCTGGCTCAATGCGTTGAGCAGTGGGATGGATGGGGTGTACGTGAGATCGATCTGGCCGCTCTGGGCAGCTGCAATGCCGGCCGGCGGGTTGGCGATGACGGAAACCTCGACGTTGAGGTTTTGTTCCTTGAAGTAGCCCTTGTCAATGGCGAGCCGGAGTGCGGCATCGGAACCGATGCCGATGGTGCCCACCTTGAGTGTGGTGGTTCCGTCCGCTGCCGGCGTGGCTGCAGGGCCGGAACCGCCGCCGCAGGCCGCAAGCGTCAGAGAAAGGACCGCGGCCAAGGCCAGGGGAATGGTGCGTCGCATGTGGTGCTCCTTGGATTGGGAAATGAATTGCTGCAACGGTTGGGGGTGGTACTAGCTGGTGGATTGGTGGACAACGCGTCCACCGCTGAGAGTGAGCGTGATCTGCGCGTCGAGGAGTTTTTCGATCTCGTCGTCGTCAGGCCAGGGGACGGAGAGCATGCAAAGGTCCGCGGTCATGCCCGGAACCAGCGCACCCTTGAACTCTTCTGCGTGGTCCTGCCAGGCGGCGTTGATGGTCATGGCCGCGAGGGCCTGGAGTCCGGTGATCCGTTCGGGATCGTCCGGGTTGCCAGGCCGTGTGCGTGTGGACCGGCGAACCGCCGCGGCCACTGTCCGGCGCCAATCGGCGCTGGTCACCGGGGCGTCGGAGGCAATGGTGAAGCGGACTCCTGCCTTGAGCGCCGAGTCCAAAGGCTGATGTCGGGAGAACCGTTCTTCACCGAGTACCTGGCGCATCATGTCGCCTGCTTCCGTGCGGATCAGCGGATTGGTACTGTATCCGATTCCCTCGGCAGCCATGGTGTCCAGGACCGCGTTGTCGCTGAAGGCGCCATGGATGATGTAGTGGCGGTTCCCGTCAGCGGCGGGGTGGCGTTCCGCGGGGTGCCCGACGTTGCCGTCGCTTCGGGTAGCCGCGACGATGGCCTCCACCCCTGCCGATGTGGCGGCGTCCCCTGTTGCATGGATGCCTGCTTGGAGCCCGGCATCTTGAATCAACCGGAGGATGTTCTTGAGTTCAGCTACACGTTCATGGTCATCGGCGCCTTGGATCACCAGGCTGCCGTGCGTGCAGGCCTGGCCGTAGGGTTCACTCATCCACGCCGTTCCGCTGCGTGGAATCCCGTCCGCGAAGACCTTGACGCCGGCGATCCTCAACTGCTTGGGGTCGATCCGTCGATTGGCGTACGTCCCGCGGAGACCGCTGCGCAGCCCTTCGTCGATGGCCTTCGCGGTGGCGCCTCCTGTTCCGGCGAAAAGCATGAGCACGGTGATTCTCAGGCTCAATTCGTTTCCTTCGGCGAGATCCCCCAACAACTCCAGTGCCGCCGTCGAACCCGCCCCGTCCATCAGCCCGGCGCTGGCCGGCCCCAAACCCGGCTCAGTCAGTGACGTGATACCGAGTGCGTGCAACTGTTCCTGCAGTTTCAGCACGGCCGGGCGGAGGGTCGCCGAAGGAACCGGCGGCATGATGTGTGAGACGAGCCGCATGGCACCGTCCTGAAGAAGGCCGGTCGGCTGTCCGTCCTCTCCGCGGGCGATCACACCACCATCCACGTCGTCCGTCGAGGCAGAAATACCGGCCCTGCTGAGGGCCTCCCGGTTCGTCAGGAGTTGATGCCCTGTGCTGTCGAAGGCCACCACGGGAGTGCCGGGCCGGCTATCCAGCAGATTGCCGCTGGCCGGGCCGAGCAGAGACTCGTCCCAGCCATGGGCGCGAACCCAGCCGTCTTCCCCGGCGGGCGCACCTTCGATCACATCGACGACGGCTGCCCAGTCCCGCGCAGCCGAGGCATCCACACGGGTGTAACCGAAGGCGGCCATGGCCGCGGACACGAAATGCAGGTGGGAGTCATTGATTCCCGGAAGGACCGCGCCACCGGCAGCGTCGATGATGCGCGTGTTGGGCCCGGTCACCGCCGCCGTGCGTTCTTTCCCCAGCGCGAGGACGCTCCCGTCCTTGACCGCGACGGCATCCGCAATGAACCCTGGCCGCGCCGGATCCATAGTGTGAACCGATGCATTCACGATCACGAGGTCCGCGAAACGGTCCATGAAGCCTCCCTAAGGTTTCGCACCAACATGTGATGCACGCAACGTCTTAGAAAGAAGTATGTCGCCTGACTAGGTCACTTGACTAGGTTTTCGGATAAAATTTCTTTGACAGGTCTTTCCGGGCCGCGCGGCCCTGCGACAGGCAGGCCGGAGCACACAGCGCCTAGGATCGATGAGACCGATGATTGGTGAACCCGATCACGGATGTAACTGAGGGCAGGAAGGTACGCAATGGCCAGGGTTCCCGCTGAAGCGCGGCGGTTGCAGTTCGTTGAGGCCGCGGCAAGGGTGATAGCGCAGGATGGACTGGCCTCAGCCACCACCCGCCGGATCGCCAGCGAAGCCGATGCTCCGCTGGCTGCGCTCCATTACTGCTTCCGCAGCAAGGACGAGTTGCTGGAGGAGGTGTACAACTTCCTCAGCAGGGACTACGCCAAGGCGCTGGAACCGGTCGCCGATCCCGGCTTGGGCTTGCGGCATATGATCGGTGCCCATGCCAGGCGCATCTGGATCCGCATGCTGGAGAATCCGCACGAGCAGGTGACCACGTTCGAACTGCTGTTGCGACGGTTCCGCGTTGAGGCAGTCGACCAGCCCCAAGCACTCCTGATGAACCGTTCGATGTATGACGGGTGGGTCAACTCAACCATCGAACTGTTCCGTGGTGCCGCAGCCGCCGCAGGCGAGCCGGTCCCCCGCAACCTGGAAGACGTGACCCGCCTGTTTATCTCCGGCATCGATGGCATCAGCATGCAGCACTTGGCAGACCCCGACGACGAGCGGTCCATGCGCCTGGTGGAACTGATGGCGCAATCGCTTGCCGGGGCCCTTGACTACGCCTGAGCGGAACTACGCCCGGGGTCGGCGCTTCATGACCACGGACGTCACGAGGCCCAGGACCAACAGGCCTGCCGCGGCTGCCATGGAAACGAGGAAGGCCGCAGCCGGGCCCTGCGTCTCAGCCAACTGCCCGGCGAAATAGGCCCCGAGGGCGGTACCCGCGACGATTCCGCTGGCCAAGGCGGTCATTACCGTTGCCATACGGCCGGCCGGAGCAACCAAACCGCCGATGCTGAAAACTGTGACCATCACCGGCCCCACCGGGATTCCCAACAGCAGCAGGACAAAGACCATCGGCCAGATACCCGCCGGAACAAGCAGCAGCAAGGACAGCATTGACATCGCCAGTGCGGCAGCGACCCAGCGGGCAGCCAAGCCAAAGCGTTGCGGCCAGAAGGCCACCGACAACGCAGCCACAGCTGAACTTAGGCCCATGACGGAGTACAGGAGCCCGGCGAGCTCGGCGGTTGCATACTGAGCGGCATACGCACTCAACGCGTTCTGTGTCGCCCCGAAGAAGGTCCCCATGCACACCATCGCCGCTACGGGAACCGCTACTACAGCACCGGCCCGGCGGCTCCGCTGCCGTCCACCCTTTTCGGAACTTACGACGCCGGTCCCCGCCTTGGGGGCGGGCGGCACCACAGCGTGGTGGCTCGGGTGCACAGCAAACGCAGGCACCAAAGTAATCGTCATGAGGGCCGCCAGCGCGAGGGGCAACCAGGGAGCAAGAAGGCTGGCAAGCACACCCACCAGGGCAGGCCCCAGGACGAACGTGATCTCATCCGCCGTGCCCTCGTACGAGAGTGCGGTGTCGAGGTCGGCACGGTTCGCTGCAACACTGCGGCTACCGCTTACTGGAAAAGGAACGCCAACGGAATCCGGGGCGTTCGTGGGCTGCGGGGCGCCGACCGACTGCGGGGCGCGGGCCGGGAGCAAGTTCCGGGTAGTGAGGGCCATCCAGCGTACCCGGGCCATGGGGCCAACTTGGGGGCAGCTTGCACCGGCGAGGAACGCGGCAACCAGGACGCCGGTAGCAGCCAGTGCACTCTCGTAGCCCGGGGTGACGTAGGCCGCGGCAAGAAGCCCGGCTACGGCCAGGGTGTTAACCACTGCGGCGACGAGCAACACCACACGCTGCCCCGCACGGTCAGCCAACGAACCAAGTACCGGAGCACCCACGGCCGAGCCGATCCCCACGGCGCCCGCCGCCATGCCGCCGATCGCGTAGGACTGGCTGACGGAAGTGACGAGGGTCAGTGTGCCCACAGTGAGCATGGCCAAGGGAAGCCTGGCGAACAGGCCAAGCGGCAGGAAGCCCGGACCGGCCAGTTCCGGAAGCCGCGCAAACCTGCCGGGCAGGCGCGAGCGACGGGCGGAGGCTTTGGCGATATTTTGGGCCGAGCCGAACTGCTGGGGCTGCACGTGGGAGGAGGATGCCAGAGAGGGTTTTTCCATGTTTTTCCGGGTTCGCTAAATGGTGCGCATCGTCCCTCCTCCCGATGCGCGCGACCCGGTGTAACGAAGCAAGTCTATCGGATCCGACTCAGGCAGGCACAGCGTCCGCTATAAGGACGGTAGACCCGTTCCGGCCCTTGACCACCTGAAGCTGACTGCTGATCCGCTGCTTCATTTCGGCGACGTGACTGACGAGTCCAACAACCCTGCCGCCGTCGCGAAGGCCTTCCAAGGCATCCATGACCTGCTCCAGGGCTTGGTCGTCGAGGCTCCCGAAGCCCTCGTCCACGAAGAGTGTCTCGATGTCCACGCCACCGGCTTCATGCTGTACGACGTCGGCAAGTCCCAAGGCAAGCGACAAGGAGGCCATAAACGATTCCCCTCCCGACAATGTGGACGTATCCCGGCGTTGCCCCGTCCACTCATCCACGACTTCAAGTCCCAGCCCGGACTTCGCACCGCGCGCTGCTTTCGCATCCGTGTGCTGCAACGTGTACCGGCCGTCGCTCATGGCAACGAGTCTTTCGGAGGCCGCAACAGCCACCTGTTCAAGACGCGCGGCCAGCACGTAGCTGTTCAAGCTCATGCGGTAACTGTTGTCTCCTGCGCCACGCAGGGTCTCCGCAAGGCTGGTCAGGATACGGGCGTGCTCGCGCGGTTCCCTGCCCTCTTGGGCAATCCTTCCGTAGTCCTGGCGGACACGGATGATTGCCTCCAGTGCCTTGCTTGCAAGACCGGCTGACACCGCCAAAGCAGTTGCAGCCTCCGCCGCCCGGGCAACGTCGGCCTTGGCGTCCGCGAGTTCCGCCGCGGTAGGCGGAAGTTCGCCAATGCTCACCTCTTTGCCGGCCAGAACAAGGTCCTCCCCGGCAAACAGCTCGTCCAATCGAGCCGATTCGGCGTCGAAATCCGACAGGGCCTTCTCGATTGCCACCACGTCCGATGGTGACATCAGTTCCCGCCTTGCGTCCTCGACGGAAGCGAAGCCCGTCTCCGGCAGCGCCCTTTCCAGCGCAGCCGCCGCCTCAGCTTGCGCCAGCCCGGCCACGTGGACCTCATTTTCCGCGTCCACAGCATCCTGGAGGATATTGCGTTCCACGGACAACGCCTCCAAGCGATCCCCCAGGCTGGGGAATTCCTGCATGAGGCTGCTCAGCTCAGTTTCCAGGGCGTGGTGCTGTTCCTGGAGGAGCGCGGCACTCGAGGAGGCCTGCGCAGCAGCATTCACATGGGTATCGTGTTCCTCCTGCACATCCTTGATGCGCAGGATTTGGGTATCCAGCCGGCTGCGGAGGTTTTGCAGTGCTTCTGCCGCCGCACGTGCCTCCGCGGCTGCACCATCGGCGGCAACCGCGCGTGCTGCGGTTTCATCAGGATTGGCTGCACCCCCCTGCGCGGCCAATGCTGCGAGCAGCTGGGCCGTGGATGACATGTGTTCCGCGATCCGTGCCAGAGATTGCTCGCTGGCTTCAAACCGCAAACGTACATCTTCTTCTTCCTGGGCGATCGACAGTGCGGAACGGGCAGCTTCCGCTGGACGTGGGTGCTCCGTGCTCCCGCAGACGGCACAGGGTTTGCCCTCCGCCAAGGACGCGGCCAACTCTCCAGCAGCATTGGCCAGCCGGGTTTCGCGGAGGTCCAACCATGCTTGCCGGAGGTCCTGGGACTCCGAACGGGCTGCAGCATGCCGCTCGGTAACTATCTCCAGCTCAGAGGATATTGCCGTATGGCGGGATACAACCTCTACCAGGGCGGCTGCTGCGGCAGCCTCACGTTCCAGGTCCGGAAGCCGCAAAACCTGTGGTTCCAATGCTTTGATACTTGCGGAAAGTTCAGACTCCTCAAGGCGCAATTGCCGGAGCGTCGCAGCGGCTGCTTCCGCGGCGGTCGTCCTTCGCTCGGCTTCCCGCCATTGTGCGGTGAGCCGGGCTGCCACCTCTTCCATGCGCCGTTCGTCCGGAAGGCGGGCTTCCAGGACGGCAAGGGTGGTCCTCGCCGCCTCCAATGCCGCCAAGGGCCGGGCAGTGTCCAGGCCGGCAGACACCAGCTGCCGCCGGACACTGTCCTTGCGGGCTACGGCTGAGTCCAACTTGATCGCGGCCTTATCCACGGCATCCAGTTGTCCGGCCAGGACGGCGGCGCGACGATGGCCATCAAGCTTTTCTTTGTTCTCCAGGGCCTCGGGGGCCGCCAACTCCAGCAAGACGCGCCGTTGCATCGCCGCAGCCAGCCGGCCATGCCTTTGCATCTTTTCCTGGTCCTCCTGGAGCTTCCCTGCCAGACGGAGGGATCGGGAATCGGCCAGTGCGGCCTCCTCCGTGCGGCGGTCCCTTTCGGCCGCCATCTCCGACTCCAACTGTTCAAGCCATGCTTCAGGATCCAGTGGCGGGTCCGCAGCAGGTCCGGGGGTAGGCAATTCCGGGCCCTGCGATTCGTGGTTAGGGAGGGAAAGGCCAAGTTGCTCGCGTTCAGCGGCCGCCCTACCCAACAGCAGCCTGAGTTCTGCCGCGTTGTCCTCCACCACCCGGGCTGCTTCCACCGCTTGCCGGGCAATCTGCCGTTCCACTGCCTCGAAGCGCTGTGTTCCGAACAGCTTCTGGAGGAGCTCGAGCCGATCGTTCGCTTTTGAACGCAGGAAGGCGGCAAAGTCCCCTTGGGGAAGCATGACGACACGGGTGAACTGTTCCCGATCCATCCCCAGGACGTCTGAAAGTTCAGCGCCGACTTCGTCGTTCCGGGAGGATTTTTCTTCCCATCCACCCTCTACCCACTCCCTCAGGAGCGTCTTGGCCTGCTGTGTGGTGGAACCGTTTCGGCCGCGCTTGCTGGGACGCTCCCACGCAGGCGAGCGCGTGACTTCAAAGCGGCGGCCACGTGCCGAGAACTCGCATACCACGCGGGGCTCCACTCCCGGAGCGGCGTGATCGCTCCGCAGCCGCTTTCCCTCCTGGCGGGCTCCGGGGACAGAACCGTAAAGGGCGTAGCAGATGGCGTCGAGGATGCTGGTCTTACCGGCGCCCGTAGCCCCGTTGAGGAGGAAGAGCCCTTGGGCGCTGAGGTGGTCGAAATCTACATGCTGGGGCTCAGCAAAGGGTCCGAATGCCTCGATCTCCAGGCGGTGAATCCTCATAGCTCGGCTGCCTCCAACCTGATGGACTCCAGCGCCTCGCGCAGCGCAGCTTCTTCCACGGCCCCGGCGCTGCGTTGCCGGACGTGTTCCAGGAAGCCACAACAGATGCCGAGGTCGTCCTCTGCCGCAGCGAGCCTGCTGCTGTAGGTGGATTGCGGCTTCTCTTCGACACCTTCAGGATCGAACGCGAGGACCAAGGTGCCGGGAAAGCGTGTGCGGAGCTGTTCCATCGCCTGGACCGGGCGATGCGGGTCCGTGAGGGTGACTTGGCAGTAGGCGGTCTCAGCCCATCGGTGCTCCTCTGACTCCAGTAGCTGGTCCAGCGTGCCCCGCAGCACTGCAAGCTCGGTGGGGTTGTTCCACACGACCTCCTGGACTTCGATACCTCCGTCGCTGGCCAGATCCACCAACCAAGCACCCTTACGGTGCTTTGCTTCAGAGAACGAGTAAGCCAGCGGCGAGCCGGAGTAGCGGACGTTGGGGGCGAGCTCTTGCCGTCCGTGGAGGTGGCCCAATGCCGTGTAGCCAAAGTCCTGGAACAGGTCCAGGGGTACGGCGCCCAGCCCGCCAATGCTCAGGTCTCTCTCGCTGTCCGAGGTAATCCCGCCGCTGGCAAAGGTGTGGGCGAGGACCACTGAAGACACTGGTCCGGCCTGGCGGCGACGCTCGAGGTCACGCCGGATCCGTTCCGTGGCTTCACGGGTCACATCGAAATGGCCCGCGTTGGCAACACCGAGTCGCTCTGCCACCAGGCGCGGTTCCAGGTAGGGAATTCCGTAGATCGCTACCACCGCGCCCTGGTCCCCGTCGTCGAACGGGAGGAGCACCGGAACATCAAGATCCTCGATTTGGGTCCTTAAGTGGACCCCACCGCGTTCCAGCAAGCGGGCGGCAAAGCCCAGGCGGATCGCCGAATCATGGTTGCCGCTGGTCAGCACCACCTTCGCTCCGGTGCCGGTGATGCGCACCAGCGCGTCATCAAGCAGCTTGACGACGTCGAGTCCTGGCAGTGCGCGGTCGTAGACATCGCCCGCAATCAGGACGACATCCACCGACTCGGCTTCGACAAAGGCGACCAACTGGTCCACGAAACCGCGCTGCGCCTCAAGCATGCCAACGCCGTGGAAGGACCGGCCAAGGTGCCAGTCCGAGGTATGGAGTAACCGCATATTTTCAAGCTAACGCCGGGCACCGACAAAAAAGCGCAGGCAAGCCGCCCGGCGTCGAACCCGTCAGGCTCCTAACCCTTCCTGCCGTCAAAGAAGTCGCGGGCGTCGTCGACAACCGGATTCTTCCCGGCAGCCTCGGAGTCCCTCGTGGATTCCTTGCCGGATTCGTTAATCGGTGCGTCGAAATCGTCGTCCACCGTGTCATCCGCCTCAAGATGCAGGTCCTCGTCGGGTTCCTTGCGCGACTCCTTGGCTGCCGTGACCCTGCTGCTGCGGTTGACGTCCACTGACGCGACTGCGCTGAAGCCACGGAAGGCGAACCCGGCCAAGGCGGCCCCCATCAAGGGCGAAACCCAGAACAGCCACAAGCTACCCAGCGCCCAGGACGAACTGAAGAACGCCAAACCCGTAGCGTGGGCGGGGTTGAAGGGGATGTTGCCGAGCACCTGGCCAAACTGAAGCAACACGGCGAGCGCCAGTCCAACCGCAAAAGGTGCCATGGCCGGCGCGGCACGGCGACCGGCTGTAGCTCCGAGGAAGACCGCAACCAGGACAGCGGAGCCGATGACTTCAACCAGCAAGACACCCGCCAGTTGCGTTTGCGCGACCGCGTGCTCGCCGTAACCCGGGGCGGCCGTGTCGAAAGCCGCCCGGGCATCTGTCAGGACCGGTACCGTTCGCACAACGAGGTACACCAAGGCTGCACCGACGACACCGCCCACTACCTGTGCGGCAACGTAGGCAAGAGCTGCAACGGCACGGATACGGCCAACAATGAGGTTGCCCAGGGTGATGGCCGGGTTGAAGTGGCCACCGGAAACATAGCCGAAGGCCAGCATCCCGGCCGTCAACGCGAGGCCGGTTGCCAGGGAAGCCGGCAACGGTCCTCCCTGCTGGTTGGAGAAGATCTTCACTCCCACAGCGATAAGAACCAGGAACATCGTTCCCAGGGCTTCAGCACCCAGCCGGGCCACGATTCCCGATTCGTTCGCGGACGTGGCTTGCACAGGAGGGGTCATGTCGGATGATTCCTAACGTTCTGGAGTAAAGACCTGAGTATCTTGCCAGCCAAGGCTGGGCACTTGCTGGGTTCCGCCGCATGAGGGATACCCAGGCACAAAGCAGAGCTTAGCCGCCCAAGGCGATGGCGGCGATCGCCGTTGCCCCCAGACCCATGACGGCACAGGTACTGACAAGGATCAGCCGGGAGGATGCGGCCTCGTTTCCGCCGTGAAGCTGCCGTGAACGGACCCACACCACACAGGCCAAAACCACGGTGGCGGCCGCAGCCATCAACGCACAAATGCCTTGGTAATCCAAGCCCGGCAGGGCAGGGAACAAGTTTCCGGTCGACGGCTCGGACGTGAGCCAACTGCGCCAGATGAACAGGTCCACGACAACCAGAGATATGAGCGTACGGCGCCACGCAAGCGTCGTCCGCTCCGGTTGCAGCCCGGGATCCCGGACATCCATGCTCATGCGCGCACGCAGCTCAACGCGTCACCAGCGTCACCGCGCCACCAGGATCAGCACAGCGAACCCGAAAGCCGCGACTGCCACCACGATCGTCATGAAGAGCATCACCCTGGAAAACGGCAAGGCCTCGTCATTGCGCATGGCAGCTTCCATCTGCCCCCACCTGCGATAAGAAAGGGCAGCCAACCCCGCACCGATCAAGGCCAGCAGGACACAAAGGACGATGCGGACCGGCTGTGGTGCGATGTTGGGAGCCAGTTGGTCGATGGCCACCGCGCCTGCAAGAAGCGCCAGCGACGTACGGATCCAAGCAAGGAAGGTGCGCTCGTTGGCCAGGGAGAACCTGTAGTCAGGTGTCTTGCCTGTTCGTCGCCAAGCCGGTTCACGCACGTTGCTTCTCCAGTTTCCTCATGCCGCGCAGCTTCCCCACCATATCAGCGGCGGTTCCCGGGCACGGTAAGTTACTGGCATGAGTGTTGAAGCCTCCCCCGCCGCCCCGTCCTTCCCGTCACGCGTCTACGCGACACTCCTGGGGGGAGCTTTGGGCGATTCCCTTGGTTATGCCGTGGAATTCGACACCATCGGCGTCATCCGCGCGCGCTTCGGTCCCGCCGGACTCACCTCGTTTGAACAGCTCGACGGCGACACACACATTTCCGACGACACCCAGATGACGCTTTACACGGTTGATGGCCTGGTGGAAGCGCTCGAATGGGCCAACGACGGAGTAGCCGCCGACGAGCTGGCGTGCCTGTGGTTGGCATACCTGCGTTGGCTGGCGACCCAGGACGTTGCGGTATCTGCTTCCGCCCCTGTTCCCCAGCCCCGCTGGATTGATCGTCAGGAGGTGCTGCGCCACCGCCGGGCCCCCGGGAACACCTGCCTCAGCGCACTCGCCTCGGGAGAGATGGGAACGGTCGCCCGGCCACTCAATCCGGAATCCAAGGGCTGCGGCACCGTGATGCGCTCCGCACCCTTCGGCCTCATTCCACATATCTCGCTCGAAGCGGTCAACAAACTCAGCACAGACGCCGCAACGCTGACGCACGGCCACCCGTCGGCAAGGCTGAGCGCCGCAGCCTTCAGCCTCCTTGTCCACCACCTGGTCACCGGGAAGGACATCCGAGGCGCAGCCACTGAAGCCCTCCATTACGTCAACGGCCTGCCCACCAAGGCTCCCGAGCTTCCGGAACGCCTGGAAGCAGCCTTGCGGCTGTCGTCCGCGCCAACCGTTCTCAGCCCCGAGGAACTGACCGCAGCGCTCGGTGAGGGTTGGGTCGCAGAGGAAGCGCTCGCCGTCGGGCTTTACGCGGTGTTGGCGACGCAGGGCGGCGATCCGGCCGACCACTTCCGCAGGGCGATCGGCGTCGCCGTCAACCACAGCGGTGACAGCGACTCCACGGGGTCAATTGCCGGCAACATCCTTGGTGCCTACTATGGCGAAGCGTGCCTGCCGTCCGATTGGCTGGCTGCCCTCGAGGGTGTGGATGTGATCCGTGGCATGGCCGACCGGCTTCTAGCCGTCACGACCGCCTGACGGATTCCCGGCCGCGGCCGAGTGCCACGTTGTCGCAGGCTTCGCAAACATCGGCGGGAACCAGCCCCCGTCGCTGCAGGAAACCGAAAATCGCGCACCCCAGGCAGAAGCCGACAAACGCTTCCAACGACGCTGCCACGATCAGCAGCGCGAGCAGGATCCACGCTGCCGGCTGGAAGCCGGTGAAAAAAAGCACGACGGCGGCACTCGTCAACGCGGCCCCGATCCCTTGGGCGAACCGCTTGGGAGGACCGGGCACCAACTTGGCGTGACCGATGCGCGGAGCCAGGACCTTCACGGAGAGCAAAGCCAGCGGAGAGACCCTTGGGCCGAACAGGACCCTCAGCCAGAAGCCAATGGCCAGGGCAACCAGCCCCCAACCCCACCCGGACACCAACGTGCCGACAGCCACCACGACCACGAGCCCTGCAGTGATTCTCGCAGCGTATTCGTTGACGGGGTTGGGGAAAGCAAAGACAGCACGCCGGTTGACCCGCTGCCGTGAGGGTGCATCCAACGCCGGAGCAGCTGCCTGCCGGGCGGCATTGGAAGGATTGGCCCTTGTCATGCCCTCTAGGCTAGGAGCGCGGATCCATTCACTGGAAGGGTTATTGCGGAGTATGACCGGAGCCCCCGGCGTCGTCGGACCCTAGCTCCCGCCAACCATCTGCAGGAATTCGCCCTCGGAGACCACCTCGATCTGCTGGCCCTTCGCATGAAGTTCAAGGACTCGTTTTGCCTTGCCGGTTAGTCGTCCGGCCCGCAGGTCGTCGGCAACGAAGCCGTCGCCGACAACCAGGACGGTGGTGCGCGCCGTCACGCGGCTCTCCGGGCGGGCGCCCATGTCCGCAGCCCGTGATTTCGCTTCGGGGCGGGCCATGGTCAGGTCGCCGGTGAAGACCACTGTCTGGCCGAACAGGGGGTGACCCGCCTCGGCGGCCGGGTTGGGCAAAGGGTTCGGCCCCTCCTCCGGCCATGACGACCAGCTTCCGCGCGGGCTACGGCTTTCTTCCAGTTGATTCTCGGCAGGGCTGCCGGCTTTCCTGCCGGCGAGCGCAGCGAGTGTCGCCTTGGACAGGCCCCCGGCCGGGTCGAAGGCTGCCTGCCTGGGCAGGGTGAGGCCAAGCGACAAATACAACTCCGCAATGCTGTTGGCGTTGTTGCGGCGTGCGATATCCACCAAAATTCCGGCGCAGGCGCGGGCATCCTCTGCGGCGTCATGGTGGTTGATCAGGGGCACTCCGGCCTCCTCTGCTGCATACGGCAGCGAGTTGGACACCAGCGAATAGCAGCGGCGGGACAACATGACGGTGCACACGTACTCATAGGCCGGACCGGGAAGTCCGGAGACTTCGAGGCCGGAACGGATGACGCCGAGATCGAACGCGGCGTTGTGGGCTGCAAGGATGTCGTCTCCGATGAAAGCGCCGATCTCCGGGAAGAGTTCGCCAAAGCGCGGTCGGCCGGCGACGTCCTCGGCCCGGATGCCGTGGATCCGCGTGTTGTGGAACTCGAAATGGTCGTGGTTCTCCGGCGGTCGCATGAGCCAGGTGGCTTCTTCCACCACCACTCCGCCGCGGACTTTGCTGAGGCCGACCGAACACGGCGACCCCCTGAAGCCGTTGGCTGTTTCGAAGTCGATCGCCGTAAAGTCCAATGCCACTGGTCAAGGGTACAGGGAGCAAGGGTTACTGGTGGAAAAGGGTTGCAGGCAAACGGACCGCCCCGGCCGATGGTGCGGCGGGGGCGGTCTTTCCGGGTCGGGACGGATGCGCGTCAGGAGCCGCGCGTGGTCAGGGAATCGTGGTCAGGGAATCGTGGTCAAGGAGTCGCGCGGCGGAGGGTCGCGTAGGAACCCGCAGCGAGTCCAACGCAGAGCAGGGCGGCCCAACCGCTGATGCTCAACGGAGTTTGCTGGGTGAACCACGAGCCAATGCTTCCCCACCACTGAAGCGCGGTGGAGAGGGCTGCGAGTCCAATCAGCACAACAACTGTTCCCAGGGTTGAGATCAGGACCCCGGTAGTGCCCCAGCGCTTGAAGATCGTAGCGAACCAGAAGCCGATGATGAACATGAACATCATCACAACGAAGAAGAACGCTGCGGTGGAGTACCACGGGCCGGCGGTCACCCAGGGAATCGTGAAGAAGTAGCCCTGCACTCCCCACCCGTTGGTAGCCCTCTCTACGACACCACCAAGGAGGTACAAAGCGGTCATGCCCGCGGCGATCAACGCGAACAACCCAAGGGAACCGAGATAGAACGCCTTGCGGCTGATGCTCAGTCCCTGCGAGAACGGGAACACCAGGGTCATGCTTTGGATGCCGAGCACCAGGAAGTACCACATGGGCGCCTGGCTTCCCCCGCCGTACTTTCCCTCATCAACGGGAATCAAGGCGAAGATGGCGAGCGACATCAAGAACGCCGCCGCCAGAATCGTCAGGGGCCACCCGATGTAGGTCCACTTGTTGATCAGTTGCATGCGGGCAACTGCTACTGCCCTGCTCATCGCCTTGCCTCCATCGTGTCATCGGTGCCCAGGGGGAATTCACTCGCGCCCGCCGCTGTCCCGGCGGCACCGCTGCCGGACATGGTCTTGCGGACCACCAGTTGTTGCAGCGACACCGGCGTGAGTTCCAGTCCCAGCTCCTGTGCCTCTGCCCGTTCTCGGCTGTTCAGCGCTTCGTCTACTGTGACCGAAGCCAACGAGCCCAGGGTTTCGCGGTGCAGGATCTTCCGTCCTGCCAGGAACATGTCCACTTTCTCCGCTGAACCGGAGACTGTGACGGCCGAACCACGGATATCTTCCGCATCAGCGTCCATGATGATCCGGCCACGGTCGATCACCACTACGTGTTCCAACAAGTTCGCCACCTCGTCGATCAGGTGTGATGAAAGGATGATGGTCCGTGGGTGTTCTGCGTAGTCCTGCACCAGGCGGTCGTAGAACAGCTGCCGGGCTACGGCGTCGAGGCCCAGGTAGGGTTCGTCGAAGAACGTGAGTTCCGCACGCGATGCCAGGCCGATGATGACTCCGACGGCAGATAGCTGTCCGCGGGAAAGTTTCTTGATCCGTCGCTTGACGGGCAGTTGGAAATCCTCGGCCAGTCGATCGGCGAAGTCCTGGTCCCAGTTTTCGTAGAAGAGCGCCGCGGATCGGAAGGCGTGTTGCGGTTGGAAGTCGTCAGGGTACTTCTGCGACTCGCGGATGAAGCAGACCCGCGCCAATACGGCGTCGTTCTCGTAGGCACTGGCTCCAAACACGAGCGCCTGTCCCGAGGAAGCGAAGGCCTGGGCGGTCAGGATGGACATCAGGGTGGTTTTGCCTGCGCCGTTTCGCCCCAAAAGTCCATAGATGCGGTTGGCCGTCAAGGTCAGGTTGACGTTATCCAGTGCCAAGAGATCCTTGTACCGTTTGTTCAGGTTACGGACCTCGACGATGGTCTCGTTCACAGGGCCGCGCTCCTTTCCTTGTCAGTTCCCGGTTCCAGGGCAAGCCCCGTGCCGCGTTCAATCATGCTGTTCAGCTGTTGCGCCGAGATGCCTAGCTTGCGGGCCTCGGCGGTCAACGGCCTGACGTACTGTTCGAAGAACTCCTCGGTACGGCGCGCAACAACTTGGGCGCGGGCCCCTGTGGCAACGAACATCCCTATCCCCCTGCGTTTGTAAAGAATTCCCGAGTCCACCAGCACGTTGACGCCCTTGGCGGCCGTTGCCGGGTTGATGCGATGGAAGGCAGCGAACTCGTTCGTGGACGGCACCTGCGATTCTTCGGGCAGGCTGCCATCGACGATTCCGTTCTCGATCAGTTCTGCAATCTGCATGAATATCGGTTTGCTGTCGTCGATCATGAGCACCACCGCCCTACTGGTTCATTACTCATGTAACTAACCATACAACCAACCAGCCCTCAGTCAAGGGACGGGAAGAAATTTCGACGACGCCCCGTCCAGTAGGCTTGATGGGTGATCTTTTCTGCTCTGAGCGACCTTGCCGTATCCACTTTCGGGGGCGCGGGACCGGTGCGGCCGCCCATGGCCTCGTTCCTGCCTGACTGGCTGAACCCCCAGATCTTCCTGGCCGACCCCGCCCTGGCTCCTTGGGTTGTGCTGCTCGTGTGCGGCATCGTCTTTGCTGAGACGGGCCTCCTGGTGGGCTTCTTCCTGCCCGGCGACTCCATGTTGTTTACCGCCGGGTTGCTTGTGGCCACGGACACCATCAAGTTCAACATCTGGGCGTTTGCAGCGTTGATCATCATCGCCGCCATCATCGGCAACCAGACCGGCTACCTCATCGGGTCCAAAGCCGGGCCTGCTATCTTCAACAAGCCTGATTCCCGGCTGTTCAAGAAAGAAAACGTTGAAAGCGCCCACGCGTTTTTCGAGAAGCACGGCGGTAAGGCACTGATCCTTGCCCGCTTCGTTCCCATTATCCGGACCTTCGTTCCGGTCATCGTGGGCGTGGCGCAGATGGATAAGCGGAAATTCTTCCTGTTCAACGTCATCGGCGCCGTCCTGTGGGGCGGGGGTGTCACCCTGCTGGGCTACCTCCTGGGCGACCGCGTTCCGTGGGTCAAGGACAATCTGGACATCATCTTCATTGTCATCGTGCTGATCTCCGTCATCCCGATCTTCATCGAGGTTGGCCGTGGCTTCGTTGCCAAGCGCAAGGCCGCCATCGAGGGAACCAACCCTGTTGAAGAATTCATCGAGGAACACGAAGGCGGAAAGCACGGAGACCACTAAGGGTCACCGCGCGCACCCCGCCACTACATGGAAAGGCACCCCGCACTATGCGGGGTGCCTTTCCATATGCCTCTAAAATCAATCTGGGGGTCAGGTGGAGCGAACGCCGGACAACGCAGCCACAATCGCCGGGAGCAGGGCCCGGAACGCCTGCCCGCGGTGACTGATGGCGTTCTTTTCCTCGGAGCTCAACTCGGCGCAGCTGCGGTCCATTCCCGCAGGCTGCAGGACGGGATCGTAACCGAAACCGCCCTCGCCGCGGGGTTCGCGAAGCAGGGTTCCTTCAAGCTGGCCGTATTCGACCGTCTCATGCTCAATGCCGTCAGGTCCGGGGACAGCCAAGGCTGCTGCGCAGACGAACGCCGCACCCCGGAAGTCATCCGGCACGTCGGAGAGCTGAGCGAGCAGGAGCTGCAGGTTCGCAGCATCGTCCCCGTGCTTCCCGGACCAGCGCGCCGAGAAGATCCCGGGCGCACCGCCCAGGACGTCGACGGCGAGGCCGGAGTCGTCCGCGATGGCCACCAAACCCGTGGCCTCCGCCACCGCCCGCGCTTTCAGGAGCGAGTTTTCAGCAAACGTGACGCCGGTTTCTGCGACATCCGGGGCACCTGCCGCAGCCGCGTCCACCACCTGGGTATCGACGTCGAGCCCTGGAACCTGGCCCCGGAGCAGTTCGCGGAGCTCCCTCAGCTTGCCCTTGTTGTGCGTCGCGAGCACGACGCGCGGAGCGCCGGGTTCCGTCGGGCCGGATGTTGCCGTGCCGCTCACGGAGCCTCCGCCAAAGTCTCGCGCTGGATGGCGGCCAGCTGGCCAGTGCCAATCAGTGCCAGGTCCAGCAGCGCATTGAGTTCATCGCGGTCAAACGGCGCGCCTTCCGCGGTGCCCTGGACCTCCACGAACTTGCCGGAGCCGGTAACCACTACGTTCATGTCCGTTTCGGCGCGGACGTCCTCGACGTAAGGAAGGTCCAGCATGGGGACGCCGTCGATGATCCCCACCGAAACGGCCGCAATCGTGTCCACCAAGGGCTCGGCGTTGCGCGCGATGAGCTTGTTGTCCCGCGCGAAGCGGATCGCCTCGGCGAGTGCCACGTAGGCGCCCGTGATCGCGGCAGTACGCGTACCGCCGTCGGCCTGCAGGACATCGCAGTCCAAGACGATCGTGTTCTCGCCCAAAGCCTTGGTATCGATGATGGAACGCAACGAACGGCCGATCAGGCGGGAGATTTCATGTGTGCGTCCTCCGATCTTGCCTTTGACGGACTCACGGTCCGAACGGGTGTTGGTGGCGCGGGGAAGCATGGCGTATTCAGCAGTAACCCAGCCACGCCCCTCCCCTTTGAGCCAGCGGGGAACGCCTTCAGTCAGGGAAGCCGTACACAGCACACGGGTGTTGCCAAACTCGATCAGGGCCGAACCTTCAGCCTGCTTGGACCAGCCCCGGGTGATGCTGATGGGGCGCAATTGGTCGGGGGTCCGGCCATCGGCGCGGATGACGGGTGTGGCTGTAGCTTCTGAAGTCATGCCTCAAGCTTAGCGATGATGGTGGTGCGACCTGCGCGCCGTGGCGGCCTAAACGGTGTAGTGGACCCCGGCGACGGCGACGGCGACATCACCGGCAAAAACGGGCTTCGCCTCGGACATGACTTTGGTCTGCGAGGTCCAGACCGGGATGTGGGTCAGGAGCAGGCGCTTTGCACCCGCGTTCGTTGCGGCCTCGCCTGCGCGCTTGCCTGTCAGGTGCACGTCCTTGATGCCATCGTCACGGCCTTCCTCGAAGGCCGCCTCGCAGAGGAACAAGTCAGCGTCCCGTGCAGCATCTTCCAGCCCCTGGCAAGAATCCGTGTCGCCGGAGTACGTCAGGATCCGCGTGACCGGCGTTCCGTCCTTGTCCGGTTCCGTGGCCGTGACACGCAGCGCGTACGCTTCTTCCACAGGGTGGTTCACACCATAGGGAGTCACCGTGAACGGGCCAACCGCGACCGGCTTTTGTTCCGCCCAGTTGGTGAAGTCGAATTCCTCGTGCATGCCCGGATCCAGGTCCAGTCCATAGGCAGTTGCCATCCGGTCAGCAGTAGCGGCGGGCCCCCATACCGGCAGGCGGTCGCGGCCCCAACCACCGGGCTTCCAGCGGACGGCCACGTGCAGGCCACACAAATCCATGCAATGATCCGGGTGCAGATGGGTGAGGAAGATCGCGTCAATGTCTTCCAGGTCCGTGTAGCGCTGGATCGCACCCAAGGCCCCGCTCCCGAGGTCCATGACGATCTTCCACTCGCGCTCACCATCGTGGGCGGTCACGAGGTAGCACGACGCCGGAGAACCTGGGCCGGGAAACGATCCCGTACAGCCCACAATCGTCAGTTTCACAGGCCACGCCCCAAAGCGGCTCCGGAACCGGCATGCGGCTCATCGGCCGGCTGAACGAAATATGATCGGCGTGCCAGTCCTCCCCCGGCCCGTGCTGCTTCCAGCATTTCAGGGGTGATGCGGGCGAGGCTGCCGGTGGGATACTGGGCCGCCACGTGGTCCACATGTTTGACCGACAGGACCTCCGGCCCCAGGAAACGGCGGGCCAGGGTTTCGAACTGGGCGGCGTCGCCGGTGGCGATGAACTCATGGCTGGGCGCGGTGTCCTGCGTCCGCTGGATGCCGCCATTGGCGAGGGCCCGGTACACGTCCTTGGCAGTTTCCTCTGCACTGGACACCAGGGTCACTTCTTCGCCCATGACAAACGAAATCACGCCGGTCAAGAGCGGATAGTGGGTGCATCCCAGGACAACTGTGTCCACGCCGGCGTGCTTGAGGGGTTCCAGGTACTCGTTCGCTGCCGCAAGGAGGTCCGGGCCGGTAGTGATCCCGGCCTCAACAAAGTTGACGAATGACGGGCATGCCACGGAGGTGATGGAGAGGTCCGGAGCCGCCGCGAACGTATCCTCGTAGGCCCGCGACCCTACAGTGGCGGACGTGCCGATAACGCCGATCCTGCCGGAACGCGTAGCCGAAACGGCCCGCCGTACTGCGGGCTGGATGACCTCGATAACGGGAATGCCATAGCGCGCCGTATAGCGTTCGCGGGCATCCCGGAGGACAGCGGCGGATGCGGAGTTACAGGCAATGGTCAACAGCTTGACGCCGGAGTCAACGAGTTCGTCCATCACGCCCAAGGCGTTGGCACGGACTTCGGCGATGGGCAGCGGACCGTAGGGACCGTTGGCCGTATCCCCCACATACAGGATGGACTCGTTGGGGAGCTGATCGATGATGGACCGGGCTACTGTCAGGCCGCCCACGCCGGAGTCAAAGACACCGATCGGGCGTGACCCCACGAGCGACGCAGAGCCTTGCGGTTCACCAAGCGAAGTGCCGGACGGGGCCTCCGGGCGTGCACCATGTGTGGATCCGCCGCCTGATGAACTGCCAGATGCTGAAGTCATGATTATTCGAGAATAAGGCTTACCCTGTGCTGCGGCCATCAGCTGTGATCCTCGCATCGTGTCTGATTGGTCACACAGCGGGGACAACCACCGGCCACACCGATCAGGGTTTTGCCTGGCGCGCGGCCAACATCGACTGCACCAGCGACTCCTGGAGCCACGTGGTGAAGTTGTAAACCAGGGCCAGGTAGCTTTCCACGTCCTCAGCCTGGCTCCAGTCCTGCATGCTGTGGATGTGTTCGGCGTCGGCCTCATCCCGGATGTCCAGCCGCTCCGCCAGGACCAGGCGCACATCGTTGAGTGCCATCGACCAGCGCGTCGCATCCTCCGGCGTCAGCACAAGGTCGTCCTTGTCCAAACCCAGGGCCGTTGCCTTCAAGGCGCCGATTTTCGCCTCCCGGACTGAGCGTTCGGTGAGCTGGCGGAACTCCAGCGAGCCGCCGTCGTCGTCCTTCATGACGTTCGGAAGAAGCCTCAGCAAAGCCCGGTCGCTTGGCTGCTTGACGTCCATGTCCAGCCCGATGAGGGCGGCAAGCGGGTCTTCATTTTCCCTGACGTCGGACTCCAGCATGGAAATGACGTCGTCCAGCAGGCCCCGCAAAAGGTCGCGCTCAGCGGGTTCGAGGTATCCGCTGATCCCCTTGAGTCCGTACTTAAAAGCCTTAGCCACGCCGGCGGCCGCCCTTCCCGGGTGTGTCGTTGCCGCTTGCGGCTTTCTCTACGGTTGCCCACAGGCCGAAGCCGTGCATGGCTACGGCGTGTTGTTCCACCTGTTCCTTGCTGCCGTGCGCCACGATGGACCGGCCTTTCCTATGGACCTCCATCATCAGCTTGTGGGCCTTGGACTCGGAGTAGCCAAAGTAACTCTGAAATACATAGCTGACATAGCTCATGAGATTGACGGGATCATTCCAGATCACCAGGTTCCAAGGGATGTCCGGGGCTGTCAGGACATCGGTGGACGTCTGCTCAACAGCTTCCGTCCGCTCATCAATGTCCGTGCCAAACGCAACGCTAGGGGTCATCTGTCCATTCTATGGCGGCTCGCACTAGAGTGAATTCGTGAGTAGAGCCACGTCTTGGGACCACCCCGCCACTTCCTTGTACACCGACCACTACGAATTGACGATGCTGCAGGCCGCCCTTCACTCGGGTGCCGCACACCGCCGTTCCGTGTTCGAAGCCTTTGCCCGCCGGTTGCCTGACGGGCGCCGCTATGGCGTCGTAGGCGGAACCGGGCGGCTTCTGGAAGGCATCGCCGACTTCAGCTTCGGCGATGCAGAGCTTGCGTTCCTGGAACAGAACAAGGTGGTCAACCAGGAAACGCTGGACTACCTCGCCAACTACAAATTCAGCGGCGACATATGGGGATACGCCGAAGGCGAGGCCTATTTCCCGAACTCCCCCATCCTCATTGTGGAATCCACTTTCGCCGAGGCTTGCATCCTGGAGACATACATCCTGTCCGTCCTCAACCACGACAGCGCCATTGCCTCGGCAGCCTCGAGGATGACCTCCGCGGCCGGCAGCCGCCCGTGTATCGAGATGGGCTCCCGGCGCACCCAGGAGGAATCCGCGACGGCGGCAGCCCGCGCCGCTGTGATTGCCGGCTTTGCCAGCACCTCCAACCTGGAAGCCGGACGACGTTACGGCATCAAGACCGTGGGGACCGCCGCCCACTCCTTTACGCTCCTCCACGACACCGAGCGCGAGGCATTTGAAGCACAAATTGCTGCGTTCGGCCCGGGGACGTCACTGCTCGTGGACACCTACGATGTCGAAGCCGGCGTCCGTACGGCCGTGGAACTCGCCGGGGACAAACTGGGTGCCGTCCGGCTTGATTCCGGCGACCTCGTCGCCCAGGCGCAGTGGGTCCGGCAGTTGCTCGATGACCTGGGCAACGTGAACACCCGGATCGTGGTGACCTCGGATCTCGACGAGTACGCCATTGCCGCGCTTCAGTCAGCACCCGTGGACTCTTACGGCGTAGGCACGTCCTTGGTCACCGGTTCCGGCGCACCCACCGCCAGCATGGTGTACAAACTGGTCAGCCGCACCAATGACGACGGAGAATTCATCTCCGTCGCGAAGGCCGCCAAGAACAAGGCAAGCGTCGGTGGACGCAAATATGCGCTCCGGAAGCTCAACGAGCACGGCACGGCCACCCAGGAAATCGTGGGAATCGGCCACCGGCCCGAGGACGACGGCAACGACCGCCCGCTGCTGCAGCAATTCGTCAAGAACGGTGAACTGCTGCCCGGCTGGACAGGTCCCGAAGGCGTCATCCGTGCCAAGGAACGCCACGCGGCCAGCATGGCGGAACTGCCCGCCGTCGTGAACCGCCTCCAGCGAGGCGAAGCGGCAATCCCCACCATCTACGAGGAGAACTGATGTCCAGGGCCCTGATCATCGTCGATGTCCAGAACGATTTCTGCGAGGGCGGCGCCCTCGCCGTCGAAGGCGGCGCTGCCGTTGCCGGCGCCATCTCGGAATACGTCGATGCCAACCAGCAGCACTTCGACCACATCGTGGCGACCCAGGACTGGCACATCGAACCGGGCAGCCACTTCTCGGACGCGCCCGACATGGTTGATTCGTGGCCGCCGCACTGCCGGGCACGCACCAAGGGTGCCGAACTGCACGAGGACCTGGACCCCGAGTACATCCAGGCGTACTTCCGCAAGGGACAGTACACAGCGGCGTACTCCGGATTTGAGGGCGTGCTCGCACCGGAAGACGACGTACCGTCAGGCGACTTGAAAGCCGGAGCTGCCGTTGCCGAGGTCCTCGATGAAAACGCGATCGGCCTGGATGATTGGCTGCAGAGCCACGACGTCGAAGAGGTAGTGGTCGTGGGACTGGCAACCGATTACTGCGTCAAGGCCACGGCCCTCGACGCCGTGCAGGCCGGATACACCACCACGGTGATCGCGGAACTCACCGCCGGAATCGCCGAAGACCTCACTGAGGCCTACGACGAAATGGAGGCTGCCGGCGTCGAGGTCGAACGCGACTGACGCCGGCTACTTCCGGCCGATAAACCAGTCCTGCAACTTCCGCAGGCGGGCCTGCAGTTGTTCCTCGTTTGCCTGGGCCACTGCAGGGCCGCCGCACAGTTCACGAAGCTTGGTGTGAACAACTCCATGCGGGGTTCCTGTACGTGCGGACCATGCCGCCACGTTCTTCGCAAGTTCGTTGCGCAGGTCCATCAGCATGCGGTGGTCGGGGACAGCCGGCGAGGCTGCGGCCGCCAAGGGAGACTGGCGCTTCTTGCGTGACTGCTGTTCATGCTGGCGCTGGCGCAGGAGGGTACCCACCTGCTCGGCATCAAGGAGTCCCGGGATACCGAGGAAGTCCAGCTCTTCGTCGGAGCCGATATCGGCCCCCGTGCCGAACTCGCCGCCGTCGAACAGGACACGGTCGAAGGAGGCCTGGGAATCGAGGGCTTCGAACTTGCCCTTGGTGAGCTCGTCCGAGGCCTTGTCCTCCCGGTTGGCCTCGGCCATCAGGTTCTCTTCGGGGTTGAAGAGCCCGTCCTCATCCTTCTCCGGCCGGTCCAATGCATGGTCCCGTTCGGCCTCCATCGTGTTCGCCAGCACCATCAGCGGTGGTACGGACGGCAGGAAGACCGACGCCGTTTCTCCCCTTTTCCGGGCACGGACAAAACGGCCCACGGCCTGGGCAAAGAACAACGGAGTCGAGGTGGATGTCGCATAGACGCCGACGGAAAGGCGCGGAACGTCGACGCCCTCGGAAACCATCCGAACGGCGACCATCCACCGTTTGTCCCCGGCCGAGAACTCCTCGATCTTGCTGGAAGCCTTGGAATCGTCCGACAGGATGACGGTAGGTGACTGGCCGGTGATCTTCTTAAGCTGTCCGGCGTAGGCGCGGGCGTCCTCGTGATCCGTGGCAATGACCAATCCACCGGCATCCGGCACGGTGCGGCGAACCTCGCTCAGTCGCTTGTCCGCAGCGGCAAGGACCGCGGGGATCCACTCTCCGGCCGGATTCAACGCGGTCCGCCATGCCTGCGAGGTGATGTCCTTGGTGACTGCGGCTTCCCCGAGGGAAGCCGCCATCTCGTCACCTGCGCTTGTCCTCCAACGCATTTGGCCGGAGTACGCCATGAAAAGAACAGGGCGCACCACGTGGTCACGAAGCGCATTGCCGTAGCCATACGTGTAATCGGCCTTCGACCGGCGAATGCCGTCACGGTCCTCGGCGTACTCGACGAACGGAATGGGCGAAGTGTCCGAACGGAAAGGTGTACCTGTCAGGGACAAACGCCTCGCGGCGGGATCGAAAGCCTCCCGCAACCCATCGCCCCAGGAAAGCGCCTCACCACCATGGTGGATCTCATCCAGGATCACCAAGGTGCGGGCAGCTTCGGTCTTTGCGCGGTGCAGCATCGGCTTGCTGGCAACCTGGGCGTAGGTTACGGCGACACCCACAAAGCCGCGCCCATGCTGGCCATCGGAGTTCTTGAAGTTGGGGTCGATCGCAATACCGACACGCGCAGCGGCGTCAGCCCACTGCCGCTTGAGGTGGTCCGTGGGGGCCACGATGGTGACCCGGTTGACCACACCGCTGTCCAACAGTGTGGTGGCAATGCGCAAGGCGAAGGTCGTCTTACCTGCACCAGGCGTAGCCACGGCAAGGAAGTCCTTCGGATTGCGCGTCATGTAGAGGTCCAGCGCTTCCTGCTGCCAGGCACGGAGCTTGGGGGCGGTCCCCCACGCAGCGCGTTCCGGGTACGCCGGAGGCAGGGATGGACCACCAAAAAGTGTTTCTGTCATGCGGACTCCCCCGGCCTGATGGCAGCGAAAAATAGCCTCGTTTGTCCGGGCACGCGGCCACGGACAGCTATGCGGTGACGATCGGTGGGGACCTGTGCTCTCTTCCCACCCACTACTTGGAGTTGCCCGGGCCGCCGTCTTTGCCACCGTCGTTACCTGGACGGAGGCCATCGTAGATCTCCTTGCATTCCGGGCACACGGGGAACTTCTTCGGATCGCGTCCGGGAGTCCAGACCTTGCCGCACAAGGCAATGACGGGCTCGCCGGTCATCGCCGACTCCATGATTTTTTCCTTGCGGACATAGTGCGCAAACCGCTCACGGTCGCCGGGTTCCACTTCCTGGCGCGTTTCCTCGCGCTCAATGGTGGCAGTGGACGTTCCGGCTCCGGAAAGCTCGCGCATGGGGTCGTTGTCGAATGGATCCGGAGGAAGCGTAGTCATGGCATCCATCCTACCGTCTAGAGTCCCTGCCACTCCGGCTTGTTGTCGTAAGTGTGGCGATAGTAATCGGCCAGCTTCAGTGAGGATGCGGCCGCTTCATCGACCAAGACCGTGGCATGCGGGTGCATTTGGAGGATCGATGCGGCGCAGATGGCAGCAACCGGCCCTTCCACGAAATCGCGCACAGCCTGGGCCTTCTGGGCACCGGTAGCCACCAGCACCACATGGCGGGCGTCCATGATGGTACCAAGTCCCTGCGTAACCACGTGGTGGGGCACGTCGTCGATGCTGTCGAAGAAGCGTGCGTTGTCCTTGCGCGTCTGCTCGATCAGGGTCTTGATGCGCGTCCGGGATGCCAGGGACGAGCCGGGTTCATTGAAGCCGATGTGTCCGTCCGTGCCGACGCCGAGGATCTGGAGATCAACACCACCAGCCGACTTGATGGCTTGCTCGTAAGCCTCGCACGCAGCTTCGAGGTCCCCTGCAGCGCCGTCCGGACCATGGACATTCCCGGGCTTGATGTTGACCCTGTTGGTGAACTCGCGCCGGATAACTTCACGGTAGGACTCGGGATGGCCGGCCTGAAGTCCAACATATTCATCCAGGGCAAAACCGTGCGCCTCGCTGAAATCCACCTCTCCCGCTTCATAGCGCCGGGCCAGTTCATCGTAAATCGGCAAAGGCGAGGAACCTGTTGCCAGGCCCAACACGGCATTGGGCTTGCGGCGGACAAGTGCCACTATGGCATCCGCAGCCAGTGCACCAATCTGCTTGGTACCGGGGAGGATGACAACTTCCATCGTCACGGCCTTTCTTTGTCGCTACTGGATTTATGCTTGAGGTTATCCCATGTCCTATATACAGCGCATGGTTGTTACGGGGTTTGTTGGTTCGATGATGTGCCTCATCGGTTAACGCTCAATTGCGCGAACATCTCGGGCCCCCGGGCGTCGAGCCACCGGCCACCGAGGCGGACGCCCGCCGCAAAGAGGGCAACGCCCAACACCGGACCTGCTGCAAGGTTGATCCACCCTGCCCCAGGGTTACCGCCCCACAGCTGCATAGCGATGAGTGTCATCTCGGGAAGCAACAAGAGGGCAAGTGCTCCCATCCCCACCCCTTGTACGGCGAGCGTCTGGGCGACGTTTCCCGGCGGCTTCTTGAAAGGACTGTCACCCGGCAACGGAACAGCGATGTTGTAGCGCGCCGAAATGACGGACGACAGTCCGAGGCCGGTGAAAAGGGTGCCGATTGACAGCCCCAGGAGGTTTGGCAGCCAAATCCAATCACCCGTCACGAACAAGGGCCCCACCGTGAAAACCAGCACCACGGGAAGTGAGATGGCCAGGCATGCCATGGCCCGCCCCAGCCGGTCATCGACGCCCCGGACACCCGCGGCGAGATGGAGCGCAAAGGCAGTGTTGTCATAGGAGACGTCAGCGCAAATCGACCACGCCATGATGAACGCAGTCAGGGGCCCCAGGAACATCAGCAATCCATAGTTGCCGTCTTGGGATGCGCCAAAGTAGAAGATGACAGGCAGCAAGGGGACGACCACCAGCGAGCCCGCATAGCGCGGATCCTTCATCCAGTAGATCAGCGCCCGCGCCGCGACAGCGCCGGCAGGCGTGGGCGGCACGACGCCGAACAGCCCCGGTTTTCCACCCTTCCTGGCAGCTCCCCCGGAGTACGGCGGAGTCACGAGTGCCTTCTGCAACAGTACGTGCCAGCACAGGAGCAGGGCAGCGATGGTGGCCGCGGCTATAAGGAATTTAAGGCCGGCCCCTCCGTAGTCCCCCCGTTCCATGTCCCCGCCGAGTGCCCACGCGGCACCAAGCGGCGTCCAGGCCACGGTCCGTGCAAGCATGTGCAAGTAGTCAACGCTGCCCCGGACTCCGTCAACGATCCCCACCATCATGGGGCCCATCAGCATCAGGGGGACAAAGACCACAATGCTGCTGACATCCTTGAAGCGTCGCGACGACGCAAGGCCTGCGGTAGCTGTAGTCACCACTTTGGACAAGACAATGCATGTCACGGCTGCCAGCAAGGCACCTACGAAGGCTCCTGCTGCTGCTGGAACACTGCGCCACCATGTGCCCACTGTCCCCAATGCGGCGATCACGGTGGCGACGCCGGGAATGCCAATGAAACCGGCCAGTGCCAGCCCGGCCAGGAGTTGCCTTGGTGGAACCGCAAACGTCGTGAAGCGTGCAGGGTCAAGCGTCATATCGGCCGCTGACGCTACAAGCGGAATGACCGCCCACCCCAGGATCGTCGCTGCCCCTCCAAGCACAACCACGGTGTGGGCAAGGTCGGCGTCAGCCCAACGCAAGGCCACCAACCCACCCACGAAGAGGGACAGCATGCCGAGGGCGTACAGCAACCCCAGCGCAATGCCAATCAATTGAAGCGGGCTGCGTTTGAACCCGTTGAGGAGCAGCCGCCACTTCAGGCTCAGAAGGTGCGCAACCATTCCAACCCTTCCGTCCGGTGTCCGCCGCCTACCAGCTGGACGAAGCGTTCCTCAAGGGTGGTTCCGTTGCGTACTTCTTCCACGGAGCCTGCTGCGAGAAGCCGTCCAGCGGCAACGACTGCCACGTGGCTGCACATCCGCTGCACGAGGTCCATCACGTGGCTGGACACAATGACGGTTCCGCCGGAAGCTACGTAGCTCTCCAGGATGCCCCTGATGTTGGCGGCCGAGACAGGGTCCACCGATTCGAAGGGCTCATCCAGGACCAGGAGGCGCGGGGCGTGGATCAACGCGGAAGCCAGTGCGATTTTCTTGGTCATCCCGGCCGAGTAGTCGACCACCAGGGATCCGGCATCACCTTCGAGGTCGAGGGCCGCCAGCAGCTCGGCGACACGGCTGGCCACGACAGCACGGTCCATTCCCCGGAGCAATCCCGCGTACGTCACCAATTGCTCACCTGTCAGCCTGTCAAAAAGCCGGACCCCATCAGGAAGGACGCCCATCAGCTTCTTGGCCTCCAGGGGAGCTGACCAGACGTCCACGCCGTGGACCAGCGCTGTCCCGAAATCGGGTCTCAGCAACCCGGTGGCCATGGACAACGTCGTCGTCTTTCCGGCCCCGTTGGGACCGACCATGCCAAAAAAAGAGCCCGAAGGAACTTCCAGGCTTAGTCCGTCGACGGCGATTTTCCCGCCGAACCTCTTGGCCAGGCCACGGATGGATAGAGCTGACTTTTGCTGTGGCAATCCGTTTCCGGATGGTGCGTCTTGCGCGGCCGGGGGTTGCGGATACGCGCCCGGCTGTGGGGGCGCGGGCAATGGCGTTGGCTTGTGGCTTGGTTCCGTCATAGGTCCAGCCTAGCTGCGCCCAACACCGGCGGCGGAGGTCCTAAAAGCCGTGGCGCGGGATGGCCCGCTGGTACTGCGGAACCCAGGGAATGTCATGGCCCAGCTCATAAGCAGCACGCAGCCACCAGTGCGGATCCCGCAGCGCCGCGCGGGCCATGAACACAGAATCCGCCCGCCCGTTTGCCACGATGTCCTCCGCCTGGGTGGCGCTGGTGAGGAGGCCCACCGCCCCGGTGGGGACACCGGCGTCGTGCCTGACTCGTTCGGCAAATCCCGCCTGGTAGCCGGGCACCGGCCGAATGCTCTGGTGCGCCACTGCACCGCCACTGGAGACATCAACAAGGTCCACTCCACGCTCGGCCGCCGAACGGGCCAGACGAACAGACGCTTCGACGTCCACTCCGCCCTCCGCCCAATCCGACGCCGAGATCCGCAGCATGAGCGGCATGGAGTCGGGAATAACGTTCCTTACCGCCTCAACAACCGCGAGCATCAGGCGGTTACGTCCGTGCTCATCCCCGCCCCAACCGTCCGTTCTGGTGTTAATAAGGGGGCTTTGGAACTGGTGCAGCAGGTATCCGTGCGCGCCGTGGATCTCCACGGTATCGAATCCGATCTCGACTGCCCGCAGGGCCGCCGCCGCGAAGTCCGCAATGACCCCTCGGATGTCCTCTTCCGTCATGGCCCTGGGCGCGGCGTACCCGTCATAGGGTTGGGACGTCGGCGCCACGGTGACCCAACCGCCGCCGGACTCCGGCACGGAGCCGGCACGCTCCGAAAACGGCCAGTAGGTGGACGCTTTGCGGCCTGCATGGGCAAGCTGTGCACCGACCTTGCAATCCACCGCGCCGTACCGGTGGATAAACTGCACGATCCGCTCCCAGCCGGCTGCCTGCTCCCTGGTGTAGAGCCCGGCGTCCAACGGACTGATGCGGCCCGTGGCGTTCACGGCTGCTGCCTCGGTCAGGATCAGGCCGGCGCCCCCTGCGGCAAAGGAGCCGAGGTGCATGAGATGCCAGTCGTTCGGGACACCCTCGCCCGCTTCCGCATGGCAACTGTACTGGCACATCGGCGAAACCCAGCCGCGGTGCGGGACAGTCAGCGAACGGAGCCGGAGCGGGGTGAAGAGCGCGGAGGGCACTAGAACAGGACCCTCGCAAGGCCTTGGCGCGCCTTGGCAACCCTTTCGTCGGAGGTGCCGACGACCTCGAACAGTTCGAGGAGGCGCACACGGGCCGTCTCGCGCTCGGGACCGAAATTGCGGCCGATGAAGGCGATGATCCTGTTGAAAGCGTCCTCGATGTGGCCTCCGGAAATGTCCAGGTCCGCTACACCAAGCTGGGCCTGGACGTTGTCCGGCTCCTGAGCAGCCAGTTCGCGGAGGCTCTCGGCCTCCGGTGCGGTGAGCTTCTCCAGCCGCGCCATCAGCTCCACCTGCGCAAGGCCCGCCTTGGCCTCGGTGTCCGCCGGCTGCTCAAGGAGGGCCTGCTTGTAGGCAGCTGCTGCGCCCGCGTAATCGCCGGCTTCAATGGCATCCACGGCTGCCTGGTGCAACGGCGGCAACGGGGCCGGTTCGGTTTCGCCCTCCTGCGCGGCGTCACCGATGCTGCCGGTCACGCCATTTGCGGCGGCAACCTTGAGGAGTTCGTCAACCAAGCCCCGGATCTGTTCGTCATCGGCGGGACCTTGGAAGAGGGGTACGGGTTGCCCCTTGACGACGGCGACTGCCGTGGGCACGGCCTGGACCTGGAACGCCTGCGCCAGCTGCGGGAAGGAGTCGACGTCAGCGGCGGCAAGGACCAGACGGCCGCCGTAACTGTTGACGACCCGTTCGGCGGCGTCCAGGACGGCCGGCGACTCGGCCGCGTAACGGGACCAGAGGAGGAAGAGCACGGGGATCTGCGCCGACAACTGCACGAGATCCTGGAAGTTGGTTTCGGTGGCATCCACACGAAGGGGCGCCCGCCCTGCGTCGGCTCCACCGGGTGTGCCCGGCTCAGTTGGACCGGCAGCGGGTGGCGACTGGGCGGGAGCCGGGCGGCGCAACGACGAAAGGTCAACGGCGCCGCGAAGGTTGAGCTGGCTGGCAGCGGCTGGAGTGGGTCGGTATCCGGGCGAACTCATACCGTCCACTCTAGCCGCTGCCCTGCCAACGGTATGCCTACTTGAAGCTGGCTCCCACCAGTCCACGGGTGGCCGCAACGAGCTTCATGGGATCGGCGGAACCTGCCGGCGGAATGTAGACAGCCACCGATTCAGCAAAGTTGAGGACCATGCCGGTGGTGGTTTCCTTGCCGCCTGCGAAGACGGCGGAATCGTCTTCGAGGATGAGCTTGTCACCTGCGGCTTTGGGCGTACCTTCGAAAGCGAAGTCGAGCCGGCCCACAACCAAGGCTCCCCCGTCAGCCGTGCGGAGCACTACGGTCTGGTTGGTCACGGGCGTGTGCGAGAACTTGAAGTTGGCGCTGGTTCCGTTCTTCACCGTGTCCGCCTGGTACGTCAAGGCACCCGCAATGTACGGAGATGACTGGCCGTCGGCCAGCTTGCTCCTGTTCGGCGAATCAGGGGTCGTCAACATTTCGCCCAGGATCCCCAAGGCCTCGTTGCCGCTATAGGCCAAGCCGGTCTTATCGTCGGCCGCGACGGCCGCCGTTCCGTCACGAGGCACGGGGAAGGACGGGAAGTTCGTGCCCGGCTGCAGCGGGGCACTGCCCCACAGCTTGTAGTTTTCCCGCGGAGAAAGCTGCACGAGCGTCAGGATCTGGGGCACCACGTTCCCGTCGCCCTGGGTCAGGGCGAAAACGGTACGGGGCCAGTCCCGCTTTGTGCTGATGACGCTGCTCTGAAGCTTGGTGGCACGAACCGGCATGCGCGCTTCATACGCTGAAACCGCTGTGCGGATCTTGTAGTTCTGGGTGCGGACCTGCAGTTCCATCTTGTCCACGCGGGGGGCAAGCTTCGCTGCGTCCTTGGCGGCGTCGGCGGCGTCCACGGTGCTCGCAACCTGCTCGAGGATGCGCTGCAATTGCGATTCGAGCATGACCGGTGCCGCGTCGCCCTCTGCCGGGGCAGACTCGGAGGAACTGGTTGTGGCCTCCGGCGTGGAGGTAGCCTGCGCGGCCACCGCAGTGCCGCCTACGAGGGCCGCTGCAACTGCAGCTGCAGTTGCGGTGACGCGGAGGCTGCTGCCCTCGGCGCCCCGGCGATTGCCGGCGTCGCCTGCCCGGGGCTGGACCGGAAGCGCAGTGGTTTCGCCACGCGGGCCGTCGGCGTCGTCGTCCTTGCGGCGGTTGCTGATGGCTTTGGCGACGAACGGCAGGGCGGCCCCCGCCAGGATGATGATGATGCCGAGCACGATGAGCGGTACTGCCCACGGTGTCGTCGCGTTGTTGGGGAACGTCATGGAGATCGACGACGGCGCAGGCTGGGTTCCGTCGCCGGCTACCAGCAGTGACCACTCGCCTCCTGCCGGCGGATTCCAGGTGTAGTCGAGCTCGCCGCTTGCTTCCTCGGTGTTGACCCACAGATCGGAACCGACAGGGGAAGGTGCTGTCGCTTCGCCATCGGTTGAGGCGACTTCCAGTGCCTTCTGGTCTTGTGAGACGCCGGTCAGGGTGTTGTGGGCGGTGTTGCCCACCCAAGCGTCAACGTCGTCCGGGCGACCCGTGGCGACGATGAAGTTGCCTTCACCCTGGATCTTGATCTTTACCGGGCCCTCGTGGAGGGCGATCAGCTTTTGGTCAATCACGGTCAACGGGGCGGCTTTCGTGTCGCCGGGTGCCGAGGCCGTAACGGTCTCGGCGGGGGCCCAGAAAGTCAGCTGGCCAATGCCGGCCAGCATCGTCAGCAGGCCCAGCAGCACCAGCAAGGCTGCAGTCTTCAAACGCACAGGATCACCTATCATCAGCGGTCGTTGAACTTCAAGGGTAACCGTTTTGTTATCAAAGAGTCAGATCGGCGGTCAACGACGGACACGCCGAAAACCCCGCAACGGCGCCGTCAAGGCGCGATTCAGGGCTCCTGATAGTGTGGCGATGATCATGATATCCGGGCAAGCAGTCGCCTGTATCCGCAGGGAAACAACAGAGAAAAGGCAGCAAAACCGCGTGAAAGACCACATGGAGTCCCATCCCGTCGACGAATCGGGGTCAACCGCAGCGGACGCCCCTGTGGACGGCGGCTCCGCGACGGTTCCTGTGCGGACGGGACGCCTTGCTGCCGTGGCCCGGAGGCTGAGGCAGCCGATCCCCGGCGCCAGGACCCGTGTCCGCTTCGAGATGCCCCCGGAAGACGGGCTTGATGCCTCGGGACAAGGGGTCGCAGCTGACGAAGACAACGGCTTCGGCGCTCCCGGTCCCCGGATGTCCTCGCAGCATCCCCTCTATGTGGGGTTCATGGGGACAGCCGGTGTGGGCGTGGCCCTCCTGGTCTTCTACATCGCCAGCAACACCACTCAGCTCATCCTGTGGATCGTCGCCGCGCTCTTCATCGCGCTGGGGCTGGACCCCGTGGTCCGCTGGCTGGAAGGCCGCAGGGTCCCCCGGCCAGCGGGCATCCTGGTATCCGTCTCGGTGCTGGTGCTTGCGGTTGCCGGATTCTTCGCAACCCTGATTCCCACCATCGTTGAACAGGTTTCGGAAATCGTGCGCCAGGCGCCCGAATGGATCCGGGGCTTCCTCGACTCAGACTTCTTCCGGACCGTGGACAGCCAATTCGGCGTGCGCGACCGCATCACGACGGAGCTGGACAAATTCGTCAAGGACCCCGAGGCCATGGGTGGCATCTTCGGCGGCGTGGTGGGCTTTGGGTCCACTGTTGCCAACGGCCTCTTCGGCACGCTGATTGTCCTGGTGCTCAGCCTCTACTTTCTGGCTGCTCTTCCGTCCATGAAGAAATGGGCGTACCGCCTGGCGCCCCGGTCCCGGCGTCCCCGCGTGGAAGCTCTCTCCGAGGCCATCACGGATTCCGTGGGCAACTACGTGATCGGCCAAGCCTGTGTTGCCCTGCTGAACGCTTTCTTCGCCTTCATCGTGATGAGCATCCTGGGCATTCCCTTCAGCGTCCTTCTCGCATTCGTAGTGGCCCTGTTGGCTTTCATCCCCTTGGTAGGTGGCTTGATCGCCGCCGTCGGGGTGATCCTGGTTGCACTCACGGCAGGTTGGCAGACCGCCGTCATCTACGCAATCGCCTACTTCGCCTACCTGCAGTTCGAGGCCTACTTCATCTCACCGCGCATCATGCAGCGGGCGGTGGCGGTGCCCGGTGCCGTGGCTGTCATTTCGGTTATCGCCGGCGGCAGCCTGCTGGGCGTTCTTGGTGCACTGATCGCCATTCCAACCGCGGCGGCCATCATGCTGCTGATCAAGGAAGTCTTCATCATGCGCCAGGACAGGCACTAGGGCGCACCTATCGGACCAGGCCGACACTGCAGCCGGACTAAGCCGACACCGCAACCGGCCCCGCCCACTCGCGCGGCAGGCCGTTGACGCCCGCACCCTCCGGAGTGACGTCGTCGACGATTTCATCCAGGACGCGCGCCGCGTACTTTTCGCCCACCCACAGGTGCTTGGCACCGTCGACGCCGACCAGGCGGGCCTGGGGCACCAAGCCGAAGCGCCCGGCTGCTTCAACCGGCTGCAGGTAATCGTCATGCTCCGGCACCAGGACAGTCAGGGGCTTGCCCGAGGCCGCCCACTCCTTCAGGTGCACATCCGTTGCCCGGTGCAGCGGCGGAGACAGAAGGACCGCGCCCTCGATTTGCGAGGCCACCGGCTCCACCGCACCGTACATCAGGGCGAGTTCCGTCCCGAACGACCAGCCCACCAGCCAGCGGTTTGGCAGGCCACGCCCGACGGCGAAACGAACAGCAGCCTCGACGTCGTACCGTTCCCCGATTCCTTCCTCGAAATGCCCCTGGCTGGTGCCGCGCGGCGAATGGGTGCCGCGGGTGTTGAACCGCAGAACGGCGACACCGGCCAAGGCAGGCAACCTGTAGGAGGCCTTGCGGTAGACGTGCGAATCCATGAATCCGCCGTGGGTGGGCAGCGGGTGGAGCGTAATCAGCGTCGCCGTCACTTCGCCTGATTCCGGCAGGGCCAATTCCCCCAGCAGGACCTTGCCGTCTTCGGTGGTGAACTCTATGTTTTCGCGCCGCGCCGGGAGGACCGTGGAGGCCCGGATCGCCGAAGGAGCATCCTGCGGACTGAAAACGAATGAAGCGGGGTCGAAAGTCATGCCAACAAGCCTAAGCGAATCAACGGTACCGGTATGTCCTGGAAGTCCAGCAGTTGGTGTGCCAGTGCCTTCGTTCTGCCAACCCGGCGGCTTCCCCGAACAAGTGGTCATCGGACCACACCACCAAATGTGCAATACCAGGGAGGATCGCGGTGGAGCAGCCCGGACAGATGTATTGCTTCTCCGCTTTCCTTGCCGTCATGGTCCGCACCATCCAATCGCCGTCTGGAGCGCTTTCGCGCCGGGCGATGCCTGCGCGGGCCCGCTCCAAGTCAAGCTCGTCGGCCGGCTCGGTCCATTTGCCCGCGGGCTTGCCGGACCGTGAACCGGACGCGTTGCGGCGAGGGCGGTTGGAGCGGGGCATGGTTCCATTCTGCCCCAGCCATGGCCCGCCACGCGGTAATGTGGGGCGGGTGCGACTCGTCATAGCCCGTTGTTCTGTTGATTACGTTGGCCGCTTGAAGGCCCACCTTCCCCTCGCCACGAGGCTCTTGCTGGTGAAAGCCGATGGTTCCGTGCTGGTGCATTCGGACGGCGGGTCCTATAAGCCACTGAACTGGATGAGCCCGCCCGCCACCTTGCGCGTCACCTCGCCGGAGGAGACGGAAGTGGAGGAAGGCGTGGTGGAGCAGTGGACCGTGCAGTCCGCGAAAACCGATGACCGCCTCATTATCAATATCTATGAGCAGCTCCACGACACCTCGCATGAACTCGGCGTGGATCCGGGACTGATCAAGGACGGCGTTGAGGCCGACCTGCAGCGTCTCCTGGCCGAACAGATCGAGACACTGGGAAGCGGGTACTCGCTGATCCGGCGTGAATACTTCACCGCGATTGGACCGGTGGACATCCTGGCAAGGGACGCCGAGGGCACCACCGTTGCCATTGAGCTGAAGCGGCGCGGTGACATCGACGGCGTCGAGCAACTGACGCGGTACCTCGAACTGCTTAACCGCGACCCCCTCCTGGCGCCCGTCCGTGGAATTTTCGCGGCCCAACAGATCAAGCCGCAGGCAAAAGTCCTGGCCAACGACCGCGGAATCGACTGCGTCACCTTGGATTACGACGCCATGCGTGGAGTGGATGACAGCGAGTCCCGTCTCTTCTGAGTTGCAGTCTTCCTGGGGCTGTGCCGCAGCCCACTAGAATCGTTGGTATGACTGCCGCAGACCATTTCGTTCCTTCTTCCGCGCCCAGCCACCAAATCCTTACCGGGACTCTTGTCAGCGACGGCGTGGTGGTGGAAGACGGCCTGCTGGCCATTGAAGGCGACCGCATTGCCTACGCCGGACCTTCGGAGGGATTCTCCGTTGACGACTTCGAGGGCTTTCAAGGCGCCATCCGCCTTGGCGTGCCCAGTGGCAGCTTTCTCCTTCCAGGCCTGGTGGATGTCCACTGCCACGGTGGGAACGGCGGTGATTTCCCCGGCGGCGAGGAAGCATCGGCACGCAAGGCAGTCGACTTCCTGCACCGCTCGGGCACCACTACCCTGTTGGCAAGCATGGTCACGGCACCACGCGAGGACCTCCTGCGCGGGATTGAGCTCTACGTCAAACTTGCCGACGAAGGCCTCGTAGCAGGCATCCACCTCGAAGGCCCCTTCCTGTCGCATGCCAGGTGCGGCGCCCAGAACCCCGATTACCTCCTCGAACCGGACCTTGACCTCATGGACGAGCTCGTCGGCGCAGCGGCCGGCAAGCTGGCCACCATGACCTACGCACCCGAACTCCCCGGGGCCGGCGCGTTGGTTGATCTCATGACCTCCCATGGCGTCACCCCCTCGCTCGGACATACGGATTGCGACGACGCCACGGCAGCGGCGTCGTTGGCCGCCGCGCGTGAGGGACTTGAGTCAGCAGGTTTCGACGGCGTCAGCTCGCTTCCCACCGTGACTCACCTTTTCAACGGGATGCCGCCGATGCACCACCGCGCACCCGGTCCGGTTGCCGCATGCTTGCGGACGGCCCAGGAGGGAAAGGCAGTGGTGGAACTCATCGCGGACGATACCCACCTCGACCCCAGCACAGTGGCCACGGTCTTTCAGCTCGTCGGCGCCGCCAACATTGTCCTGGTCACCGATTCGATGGCGGCAGCAGGACTATCCGACGGCAGTTACATGTTGGGCCCCTCTCCGGTCACCGTCAGCAACGGCGTGGCGACACTCGATGCCACTGGGTCCATTGCGGGAGGAACAGCAACGCTTCTGGAAGTGGTGCGCAAGACAGTGGCAGCAGGTGTTCCCCTGCCCGAAGCAGTCTGCTCGGCGACGGCCGTACCTGCCGCCGTACTGGGCCTCTCGGACGAAGTTGGTGGCTTGCGGCGCGGTTTGAGGGCGGACGTGGTCATGACCGACCAGGAACTCGGACTGACAGGTGTCATGCGAAACGGCAACTGGCTGGACTAGCGCAATGCGTCCAATGCGAATTGCAGGAACCGCGTTACCTTCTTTTTACCGAAAATTTTCCAGAATTGCCTAAAAGACCGTTGACCTCCGGCACGCCACATGAAAGTGTTGTAGCAGTCTTTGTGTAGGTGGTTTTCATGCTCGCAAGACGAGTTGCGAGCGTGAAGCTCCTGCGAAACCAATCGGGCCAAGCCCGGGCGGAATCCCGGATCTTCTCGCGGAGTAACAAGGCCGGTACGAGGTGTATCGGACTGCTGTTTCAAATGAGGAGAAATACATGGCACTGGGAACCGTCAAGTGGTTCAACGCTGAAAAGGGCTTCGGCTTCATCACCCCGGACGACTCCGATGGGGACGTCTTCGTTCACTACTCCGAGATCCAGACCGGTGGCTTCAAGACCCTCGACGAGAACCAGCGCGTTCAGTTCGAGATCGGCCAGGGCGCCAAGGGCCCGCAGGCTACCGGCGTCACCGTCGTCTAGTTTGAGCCACTGATCCTGCGCATAGCAGTTTCAACAAACACATTGGCCCCGGCTTTAGTGCCGGGGCCAACGTGTTTTAACGGCCAATGGTCCATAAATGTCTGATATGTCAACAAGGTCTGTTACAAACCATGAAGAAATGCCAAAAGGCTCTCTGCAATAAGCGTTGATAATTCAACCAACCAAGGTCCGAAGGAGCCTTGCGGAATGTCTTACCGACAATCCCGGAAGGTAGGCCCGGCTGAGCGCGCGACCCATTGCAGGCAGATGCAAGGGGTCTTGGTAATACATGTACAGCGTCCGGTAGTCGGGCTTGAACCGTGACTTAAACGACGCGAGCGACCTGAAACCATAAACAGGCTCCAGCGCCTGCCCGACGACGTCCAAAATTCCCGCCAGGCCCTCTGCCCGCCGGTCTATCTCGTCCTGTTCCCTGGCCAAGGGCGATCCCGACAACGAGATCACTTCGACGGTCTCCCTGAGATGAAGGATCGCGGAGGCGATCAGGAACTCCATCACACCGGGAAAGGCGTCACCCCGTCTCCTCATGAAATCCAAGGTCCAACTCACGATGCGGCCATCGCGGTAGACAGGCAGCCAACTCGTCACGCCATAGACAAAACCCCGGGCGTCGGCGGCCACGCAGCACAGTACGTCGGGGTCCTCAAGCTCATCCAAGCCACCCAGCGTGAAGCCCATTTCCGGTACGCGCTTGTTCGCGGCCCATTCCTCGGAGACCTCGCCCACCTGGGTGCGCAAAGCATGAGGGAGTTCTGCATAGGGTCCCCACACTGCGGTAATGCCCATCTTGGCGGCGCGGTTCAGGGACGTCCGTACGTTCTGCCACTCCTTGCCGCGGAACTCCAGGCCCCGGACGTTCAGTCGGGTCTCCTGGGCGACCGCAACCCGTCGGAAGCCGCGGGACTGGAGCATGGGCCACAACTCGTCCGTGCATGAGTAAAGGCACGGTATCAGGGCATGCTGCGAGCAATACTCCAGGAAGTCCTTTGCCGTTTCGACATGGTGTTCGCGCGCACCAAAAGGCCCAGCCAGCGTCAAGGCAACATGACCGTGCTGTTGAAAGGCGACTCCCCCGGTGCCCTGCCGGTTGAACCAGAATTTGTTCGGTTCCCAGAGCGCCATCCAGGACAACGAATCCCCGCCGGCCTTAACCAATTCCCTGGCCCGGTCCCGTGAGTGACGGTCGAGTCCCCCCGCATGGTGTCCGCGAAGAAGGAGAATCCAGACGCCGAGGAGGGCCACCAGCCAAAACACTGTTCCCGAGTAGGAGAAGAGGAAGGCCTCCGTGGCGTCGCGTTCGGCGAACACCTTCCGGTAGACGCCTGGCAAGGGTACCGGCAGGTACTGCCTGGCGAGTTCGGCACCCAAACCCAACAGCCCGCCGTCGCGCGTCATTCCTCCCGCGGCCAACCACACAGAGGTATAGGCCAGCGCAAGCAGCCCGCCCGTCAGCCCGACCAACCAGAAGACGCGGCGCCGTAGACGGGCAGAAGACTCCACCCGGAAGTGCCCCCGGTACGCGAACAGCAGCACCGCGAGGGCAAGGGGAACCAACACCAGGGGTATGAGATGCGCAACCGGGGAATTCAGCATACCGACAGGGGGACGCCCCTGCGGCAAGGGCATCCCGGCGAAAAGGCCCAGGTACACCGCCGACAACCCGACCACCACCAATTGGACCGCAATCGCAATGCCCAGGGCCAAGCGCCTGCCACGCCGCATTCCATCGGCACAAATAAGCAGCAACACCACAGGGACCACAGCCAAGGCCAAGCCAAGGGGACCTGTGTAGCCTTGGCGGCCAATATCCAGGCAAGCCACATCCACCGTTCCCCCGCAACTCTCTTCCAACTGGCTCAACGTAGGCAGTGGGTTGAGGATAACGTCACGTAAAAGGGCGAGCGGTCCGGAGGGACTCTTGGCAGCCGCAGTGAGGATGGGACCGACCGCAAAGATCGCCATGGTCAGGGACAGCAGGTTCCGCACTTCACGGCCGGTGGAGCGGTGCAAGTGAAGGTGTCCCTGGCTGCTTTGCATCCACCAGCCGGCGGCCAGGCCCAGCAAGGCACCGAGGAGACCAACAACGGTTTCAGCGTGTCCGACGTACAGCACCAGCAGCAGCGACAACGACAGCGTAACCGTCCGGAGACGCCGTTGCCACAACGTCGGGAGGTAGGCGCTGGCCGCCAGCGCCGTCGCGATCAACGCTCCGTACGGGCCGATCAACCGCTGGTCCACCATTTGCGAAAGCCAGCCGTCACCGGCGTGCAGTGCGACCTGGGTGACCAGGAGAAAGGCCACTACGCACGCGAACTGGCTCCCCAGGAAGATCGCCAGGGTCCGAAGGGAACCGAGTTGACGTTCCGAAAGCCCGAGGAGGAACAACATCATGAGCGCCGAAGTCACGAAGGCCAAGGCATTGGTTGTGAAGAACAACGAAGTCCAGATAGACCACCACTCCCCTGCCTTCAAACCTTCCAACGTCACCCCGGCGACAGGTAGCCACGATTCCGGAGGTCCCGCAAGGAAACTTCCCGAGACGATGCTTATGGCAATAAACAGGACGACGACAAACAGGGTGAGGGGCGTGGCGCGAAGATGCCTCGCCGCATGCCTCAAGGCAGGCTGAACAACACCTTCCAAGGCAAGACTCACTGCGGAAGTCCCCACCGGCCGGCCAGGAAGGACAAGGCGCCTGGCATGCTCCGGACCACAGCGTCCCAGGAGTGGCCGGCATGCGGAATGGAGTGCTCTTCCGTAGTGAAGCCGGCTGACCTTGCTGCATCGGCAAGCACATGCATGTAGTCCGTGAACTCTGTGTCTGTGGCACCAGCCGTCAAATACATGCCGTTGCCTTCGTACGTGCGCTGCTGCATCAGCACCAAAGGAGTCCTTGATTCGAACGCATTGACGTCACCATCGAATGAGTCCGCGATGGTCTTGTTCCGGTCCTTGGCAAGAGCTGGTTCCTGCTCGGCGGCGAAACCCAGAATGGATGAGAACAGTTCGGGGTGGCTGGTTCCCATCTGGACGGCACATGTACCCCCGAACGAGAACCCTCCGACTGCCCATTGTCCAGGGTCATCCGAAACGTCCAGGGTGGCGGTAATCCAGGCAGGAACATCACGGGAAAGATAGGTGTCCGCAGCGGCAATGCGACTGTCCATGCACATGGTGTTGGCACTGCCCGATCCGTTCGGGTCAACCACAACCGTGACAGGAGCCAGACCGTTGTGTGCTTCTGCATATTTGTCCAGCTGGGAACGGAGCTGACCCCCGGTCAACCAGTCGGCGGGACCTCCGGGTTGCCCGGAAAACAGCACCAGGACCGGCAAGTCCGGTCGGGCTGATGTTTGATAAGCCGGCGGCAGGTAGATGTACGCGTCCCGTGCCATGAAGCCGGAGGAGGTGCCGGGGATATTGGCCTTGCGAAGGAGCCCGCCGCGTGGCATGGACTCCGGCGCAGTCCATTGGGATAACGGTACCCCGCGCTTGGTGCCCTGGTTCCGCTGCAGGCCTGCTTCGAGGGGTTGGATGCGGGAAACTGCCGTACCCAGCAGGTCAGCCACCGTGTTGTTGAGCCCAAAGTAGACGTTGACTTGGACCACGCTCAGAAGCACGACGGCCAGCGCGGCCACAACACTGCCCGAGCGACCCCGCCAGCTTGACCGCGGAAAGCGTGCTGCGCACAGTACTATCGCTGCCACAGCAGGTACCGACCAGGCCAACGTCTCGAACGGAAGATTCTCCGAGAAAACAGCCAAAACGTCGATCAGTATCCAGTGTGCCAGAGCTACGATGCCGACTCCGGCAGCCACGGACGCCAAGACTACCAGCGGCCACGAGCGGCTTCGCCGCCACAGCAAACAGGCCGCCCCGGCAACACCGCAAGCGATGCTCAACCAAAGGAACGGCCCATCAACCAGGCTGACGTCCAAAAGAAAATCCATGGCGCCTAACGCCAGGTTCCAACGCCGATGACAGGTCCGGCTTCCAGCCAGGACGACAACCCGGCGTAGGCGTCGAAGTTCATGGCCAGCATGAACTTCCGGCCTTCATACTCGAGCTCCACCACCACGACGCCTGGTTGCACACGGACAAGTTCATCCTCGGTAGGCTGGCGACGGCCCAGGAGCTCCAAGGAGCTGCGCTTAAACCTGTGCTTTGGTATCACGCTCAAGGACATCAAGCGGAACCACTCAAGTTCATTGTCCTGATAACGACAAACCCCCATCTGCCAGCTGTGTCCAGCTGTGCAAATGGAGGCGTCGACCGTGCCCAGGGCGCGCCGCAGATTGAAGCGACGCACCCCGAAAAGGCACAGTGTGAAAATCAGCAACGTAAACGCCGTTGCCAGGGCGATGAACGGAATAAGGGAATCGTCCATCAGGGTGGTGCTATCGGATCCCCGCTGTAGCCGCTTCGCCCAGGTGGGCGTTGTCAGCAACAATGACCACGCGATCGTTGTCGACGGAGAAGAAACCGCCGTCAACTTCTACCGCGATACGGTCGCCGGAAACCGGCTGGATTGCCAGCTCGCCCGCGGCCAGGATGGCCAGGAGGGGCGAGTGGCCCGGCAGGATTCCGATTTCACCATCGCTGGTGCGGGCCTTCACCATCTTGGCCGCACCGGACCACACAAAGTGGTCCGCTGCGACAATCTCAACCTCAAGCTCAGCCATATTACTTGGTCTGTTCCTGGATCTTGGCCCAGTTACGCTCGACGTCATCCAGGCCACCGACGTTGAAGAACGCCTGCTCTGCAATGTGGTCCAGCTCGCCGTCGCAGATCGCCGTGAAGCCTTCAACGGTGTCCTTGATGGACACGGTGGAGCCCTCAACGCCGGTGAACTGCTTGGCGGTGTAGGTGTTCTGGGACAGGAACTGCTGGATGCGACGTGCACGCGACACGACGATCTTGTCCTCTTCGGACAGTTCGTCAACGCCAAGGATGGCAATGATGTCCTGGAGTTCCTTGTTCTTCTGCAGGATCTGCTTCACACGGACAGCCGTGTTGTAGTGATCCTTGCCGATGTACTGGGGGTCCAGGATACGGGAGGTCGACGTCAGCGGGTCAACTGCCGGGTACAGACCACGGGAGGCGATTTCACGGGAAAGTTCCGTGGTCGCGTCGAGGTGTGCGAAGGTGGTTGCCGGTGCCGGGTCGGTGTAGTCGTCAGCAGGCACGTAGATGGCCTGCATGGACGTGATGGAGTGACCCTTGGTGGAGGTGATGCGCTCCTGGAGCAGACCCATCTCGTCGGCAAGGTTCGGCTGGTAACCCACAGCGGACGGCATACGGCCGAGCAGCGTGGAAACCTCGGAACCCGCCTGGGTGAAGCGGAAGATGTTGTCGATGAAGAGCAGCACGTCCTGGTTCTGCACATCGCGGAAGTACTCCGCCATGGTGAGAGCAGAGAGGGCAACACGCAGACGCGTTCCCGGCGGCTCATCCATCTGGCCGAAAACAAGGGCGGTGTCCTTCAGAACGCCGGCCTCTTCCATTTCAACCCAGAGGTCGTTACCTTCACGCGTACGCTCGCCAACACCGGCGAACACCGAAGTACCACCGAAGTTACGGGCAACACGGGTGATCATTTCCTGGATCAGAACGGTCTTGCCAACACCGGCGCCACCGAACAGACCAATCTTTCCACCCTTGATGTAGGGGGTGAGGAGGTCGATGACCTTGATGCCGGTCTCGAGCATCTCGGTGGAGCCCTCGAGGGAGGCAAAGCTCGGAGCCTTGCGGTGGATCGGCCAGTAGGCGTCAGCCTTGATCTGGGACTCTTCGACATCCAGCGGCTTGCCCAGGACGTTGAAGATGTGGCCCTTGACGCCATCGCCAACGGGCACGGAGATCGGGGCACCGGAGTCCTGCACGGTGGTACCGCGAACGAGGCCATCGGTAGCCTGCAGGGAGATGGCGCGGACGAGGTTGTCACCCAGGTGCTGGGAGGTCTCGAACGTGATGGTCTTCGTCTGGCCGTTGAGGGTGACCTCAGTGGTCAGTGCGTTGTAAATCTCGGGGATTGCGTCAGCCGGGAATTCGACGTCGACAACCGGACCAATAACACGGGCAATGCGGCCGGTTGCACCGGCCGTTGCTACGTGTTCGGTAGCAGTGGCAGTCATCTCTCTCACTTCACTCAGTAGATGGCGTGGGGTTAAGTTTATCTGTTTGGTGCAGGTGCGGCTTCGGGCCGAATCCGTTGCCGGCTAGGACGCGAGGGCGTCGGCGCCGGCCACGATCTCGGAAAGCTCCTGCGTAATCTCGGCCTGGCGGGCCGTGTTGCGAAGGCGCGTGTACTTCTTGATCAGTTCCGTAGCGTTGTCACCGGCCGACTTCATGGCGCGCTGACGGGCGGCGAGCTCGGAAGCAGCTGCCTGCAGCATGGCTGCGAAGATACGGGATTCGATGTAACGCGGCAGCAGGGCGTCGAGGACCTGCTCCGTTTCCGGTTCGAACTCGTACAGCGGCAACAGCTCGGACTCCGAAGCTGCTTCCTCTTCGACGACCTCGAGCGGGAGCAAACGGATCACCGTGGGCTCCTGCGTGACCATCGACTTGAAGCGGGTGTAGACAACGTGGATCTCGTCCACGCCTCCCTCTTCATAGCTGGTGGCGAAGTCTTCAAGGAGGGCAGCCCCGACTTCCTGGGCTGTCTCGAATTCCGGAGCATCCGTGCCGCCGGTCCATACACGGGCGTAGTCACGGTTACGGAAATCGAAGTAAGCCTGCGCCTTCCGGCCGACCAGGTACGACTTGACTTCCTTGCCTTCTGCGTGAAGAAGCTCGGTGAGGCCTTCGGCCTGCTTGAGCACACTGGCGGAGTAGGATCCTGCAAGGCCACGGTCCGAAGTAATGATGAGGACGGCGGCGCGGCGGATCTGCTCCGGCTCGGTGGTCAGCGGGTGGTCGATTTCGCTCTGAGTTGCGACAGCAGAAACGGCGCGGGTAATCGCGTTCGCGTAAGGCAGTGAAGCTGCTACGCGGGCGCGGGCCTTACCGATGCGCGAGGTAGCGATCAGTTCCATCGCCTTGAAGATCTTGCGCATCGACGTCGTCGAGCTGATCTTCTGACGGTAGACCCGGATCTGGGCTCCCATACTTATCCTTTCCTAAGTTCCCGATGTACTGCCCTGCCGGGGCCCTTGCGGACCCCGGCAGAGCAGGTCATCGAAACTAGCGCTTCTGCTTGACGATCTTTTCCTGGTCGACGTCGCCGCCCGAGATCGCTTCGTGCTCTTCGTGTCCAGCACCAACCAGTCGGTTGTCGCCTTCGCCGAAGAAGCCCTTCTTGAAGGAAACGATGGCTTCCTTCAGCGCTGCAACGGTGTCGTCATCCAGGACGTTGGTCTGGGCCAGCGTGGTCAGGATGGAGGACTGGTGCTTGAGGTGCTCCAGGAACTCGGATTCGAAACGGTTGATGTCCTCAACCGGAACGTCGTCCAGGTAGCCGTTGGTACCTGCCCAGATGGAAACAACCTGGTTCTCGACCGGGAACGGCGAGTACTGGCCCTGCTTCAGCAGCTCCATCAGGCGTGCGCCACGGGTCAGCTGCTGACGGGAAGCAGCGTCGAGGTCCGATGCGAACATCGCGAAGGCCTGCATATCGCGGTACTGGGCCAGGTCCAGCTTCAAAGTACCGGAGACCTTCTTCATGGACTTGACCTGTGCGGCGCCACCAACACGGGAAACCGACACACCGACGTCAACAGCGGGGCGCTGGTTGGCGTTGAAGAGGTCCGACTGAAGGAAGATCTGGCCATCGGTAATGGAGATCACGTTGGTCGGGATGTAGGCGGAAACGTCGTTTGCCTTGGTTTCAACGATCGGCAGACCGGTCATCGAACCCGCGCCAAGCTCGTCGGAGAGCTTTGCACAACGCTCCAGCAGGCGGGAGTGCAAGTAGAAGACGTCGCCCGGGTAGGCTTCGCGTCCCGGCGGACGACGCAGCAGCAGCGACACGGCGCGGTAGGCTTCGGCCTGCTTGGACAGGTCATCGAAGATCACCAGGACGTGCTTGCCGCCGTACATCCAGTGCTGGCCAATGGCCGAGCCCGCGTACGGTGCGAGGTACTTGAAGCCGGCCGGGTCCGAAGCCGGGGAAGCCACGATGGTGGTGTATTCCAGCGCGCCGTGGTCTTCCAGGGTCTGGCGGACGGCGGCGATGGTGGAAGCCTTCTGGCCGACACCGACGTAGACGCAGCGCACCTGCTTGGAGACATCGCCCGAAGCCCAGTTGGCCTTCTGGTTGATGATGGTGTCCACGGCAATAGCGGTCTTGCCGGTCTGGCGGTCACCAATGATCAGCTGACGCTGGCCACGGCCGATCGGGATCATGGCGTCGATAGCCTTGAGGCCGGTCTGCATCGGCTCGTGAACCGACTTGCGCTCGGTAACGCCAGGAGCCTGGAGTTCCAGTGCGCGCGTGGTCTCTGCCTTGATTTCGCCGAGGTCGTCGATCGGCTGGCCCAGGGGGTCGACAACGCGACCCAGGAAGGCGTCGCCAACCGGAACGGAAAGGATCTCACCGGTGCGGTGAACTTCCTGGCCTTCTTCGATACCGGTGAAGTCACCGAGGATAATGACACCGATCTCGCGGACGTCAAGGTTCTGGGCCAAGCCCAGCGTGCCATCTTCGAAGCGAAGCAGCTCGTTCGCCATGACCGAGGGAAGACCCTCAACACGGGCGATGCCGTCACTTGCGGTGGTCACACGACCAACCTCTACGCGCTCTGCGTTACCGGGTTCGTAGGACGCCGCGAACTCGTTCAACGCATTACGGACGTCGTCGGCGTTGATGGTCAATTCGGCCATCTGCAGTCCCTGCTCTCCTGTTTCGTGATCATCGTTGCTCACGATGACCGGGTTTTATATCAGTTAGTTGTGCTTTGTCTTCGCTAGCCAGCGAGCTGACGGCGGAGCTCGGTCAAGCGGGCGATGACCGAAGCGTCAAGCACTTCGTCGCCTACCTGAACCCGGATTCCACCGATCAAGGCGGGGTCAACGTTGACGTTGACCTTGAGTTCGCGGCCGTACAGGGCATCCAGCCCGGCCTGCAGACGGCTGGCCTGCGTTTCCGTCAACGGACGGGTAACGCTGACAGTTGCAATCCAGCGCTGCTGACGCTTGGCTGCAAGCTTGGCGAACGACTCGACGAGCTTGCTCGGCTTGACACCGCGTGGCTGCGTTACCGCTTGGCCGATGAGAACCTTTGCTTCCTCGCTGATGCCAGGAACAAGCTTCTCGGCCAGTGCAACCTTGGCCGCGGCGGATGCCTGCGGTTCGGACAGAGCACGTTGTACTTCGTGGCTGGAAGCAACGGTCTGGTTGAAAGCAAACAGATCGTTTTCCAGCTCTTCCAGCCCCGTAATACCGGAGGCAGAAACGGCCGACTTGTTTTCAGCTACGGCAATGACAACCGTGGCGGCAAGAGTCTCGAGTGCATCGCCGATATCGCGTGCAGAAGCCCAGCGCGAGCTGGCCAATCCGCCTGCAATCTCAGCAGCATCAGCGGAGACTTTTCCGCCAACCAGCTGCTTGACCAGCGCCGACTTCTCGTCTCCGCTACGGGACGGGTCAGTCAGGGCGCGGCGCAAGCCAGCCGAGCTGTCCACCGTTCCCAGGATTCCGAAGAGGTCCTTAGCCAACTGCAGCGAGGCCAAAGGAAGCTTCGCTTCCAACTCTGCCAGCGCCGTGGTCAGCGATTCGCTCGATATACCTGCCATTACTTAGCTGCACCTGCGTTCTGGGTCTCCAGATCCGCCAGGAAGCGGTCCACAACGCGTGCGGCACGCTCGTCGTCGGTAAGTGCTTCGCCAACGATGCGGCCAGCCAGGGTGGTTGCCAGGGTGCCGACCTCGGAGCGGAGCGAGACAACTGCTGCCTGGCGCTCGGACTCAATGGCAGCGTGTGCCTGCTCGGTGATGCGTGCAGACTCGGCAGCGGCCTTGGCCTTCAGGTCAGCGAGGATCTGGGCGCCTTCGGCGCGTGCTTCCTCGCGGATACGGTTGGCTTCGGCACGGGCATCAGTGAGCTGCTGCTTGTACTCTTCAAGAGCCGCAGAAGCTTCTGCCTGGGCCTGTTCGGCCTTTGCAATGCCACCTTCGATCGCTTCGGCGCGCTCTGCGAAGGTCTTCTCGAACATCGGGACAACAAACTTGACCACGATGTACATGAGGACCGCAAAGCCGACGAGGACGACGCCCATCTCCCAAATGTTGGGCATCAGGGGGCTGACCGATTCGCCTTCAGTGGCGGCTGAGATGATCAGCTGATTCATGTTTCACCCGTCCTATCTACTCGTGCTTGGAATTCGCTTGGTTCTTAGGACTAGGAAAGAACGAAAGCGAAGACGAGGCCGAGGATGGCGAGAGCTTCGGTCAGTGCCAGACCAAGGAACGCGATCGGCTGCAGCACACGCTGAGCTTCCGGCTGACGTGCTACACCGTTGATGTAAGCGGCGAACACGAGACCCACACCGATACCACCGCCGATGGCCGAAAGACCGTAGCCGATGAGGTTGAGGGAGCCGTTGATGGTGCCTTCCATTTTTTCTTCCTTTCAAGATGCCGCCCGTGCGGCAGGTTGTTTGGGTTGCTTCATCCCCGCGAGGGGAAGTGTGTGGGTGCCTAGTGGCTGTCGGCGTGCAGGGCGCCTTCGATGTAGATCGCGGTCAGCAGGGTGAACACGTAAGCCTGCAGGGCCATGATCAAAGCTTCGAGCATGTACATGGCAATGGCGCCGACGAGCACGAGGACCGATGCGCCCTTGAGCAGCACGTTCTCCTGCATGACGAGGAACTCGATGCCGGAGCCGGCGAGCATGACGATCAAGTGGCCGGCCAGCATGGTCGCAAACAAACGGAGGCTGTGCGTGACCGGGCGGACCAGGAAGTTGGAGATGATTTCGATCGGTACGACGATCGGGAGGATGTACCACGGCACGCCGGAAGGAACGGTGGCGAGCTTGAAGTACTTCAGGCCGTTCTTCTTGATGCCGATGGCGATCCAGGTGAAGTACACGATGCCCGCGAGGACGTACGCGCCGCCAACGTGGGAGAAGCTCGGAAGCTGGATCAGCGGGATCGCGCCATAGATGTTGTTCAACAGAATGAAGAAGAACAGGCTGAACAGCAGCGGGACGTACTTGATGAAGTCCTTGCCGCCGATGATGTCCTTGGCGATGCTGTTGCGGACGAAGCCATAGGCCATTTCGCCTGCGAACTGCAGTTTGCCGGGAACCAGCTGCTGCTTACGTGCAGCGAGGATGAAGAATGTAGCGATAATGACGACCGAAAGGATCACCAGCAACATCTGCTTGGAGAAGCCATCGTGCGCACCCCAAGGCAGGATTGCCGGCAGGTGCATTTCGTCGATTCCGGGTGGGGTGAATGACCCCGAATCCTGGGCGGGGAGCGCAAGCGCGATCAACGCGTTTCCTCTCTGCTGTGTCCATCATTGGGCATTGGGTGGAAGGTGGACACGTTCGAGGCGTCCGGTTTCCGTGTGAAATTATTTGGCATTACTGTCCCCGTCCGTGGACGGACCGCTGTCTGCGTTGCTCCCGCCAGCAGAAGAACCTTGCTTGGTGAGGCCGTGCATATGGGAAAGATAGAACCCTCCTGCGGCTCCCAGCAGAGCGCCAAGGAGCACAATCCAGCGGGTCCCCCACAGATTATCCAGACCCCAGCCTATCAAACTCCAGACAATGATCCCGCCAATGATGTAGCTGAAGACGGCAATGCCGGCGTTGTATCCGCCGTCGTTTCCGGGTTCGGCAGAATCGTTGGTGTTGCTTGGCGGGGAAGCATGTCCGGACTGGCCGGAGTTGCGCTTACGCAAGGACATCCGGGCCACCCTTCTGTTCAGCGGGGTCGTTGTAAATCTGCAACCGCGCCTTGCCGAAGCCGTAGATTTCGGCGGCCTGCCAGAAAACCACGGATACGACGGCGCCGATCAGGAACCAGCGGTCGTGGAGCCATTCAGGGGCACCAATCACAAACAGCACTACCGCGAAGCCGACCACTTTGACGAAGTAGGTGGCAACGAAGAGTCCTACTGCTCCGGAGGGATTGTTGCGTCCCACGAAGTGGCCGATCAGGAGGCTGATTGCGAAGAAGAGCATCACCAGCGCGGCGCCGAATACTGCTGAGAGCGCGCCTTCCCCGCCGTTCATGAAGGCCGCGACCAAGCATGTCACTGCAGTGGCCGCCAGCGCAGCAGAGGCGCTGAGTGCAAGAAGGCGAAGCCATAGGGAGGAAGATTGTCCGGAAACTCCAACAACGCGTTTGCCGGACGGGCGTCCGGTGTTGGCGTTGGATGTCATGGGGATACCAATCCTCGTGGCACAGGTGCCATATTCTCAAAGTGGTGTTACGGGCGAGTGACTGTCCGCAGAAGGAATTCTACATGAGATAGAACTGTGACCATAACTGCGCGTCATGAGTTACTCCCCCTGACGCGCCGTGTTCCGCGTGAAGTACGGCCATGCCGTCACGGCGGCCATCACCAGCGCAGCAGCGACGTCGATAATCAGCACGATCTGCCAAGGGAAGACGGCGAAAGCGACGCCGCCAAAGGCCAGGATGCAAGTCCAGACATAGAGCATGACGACGGCGGTGCGGTGCGAGTATCCGAGATCCACCAACTTGTGGTGGAGGTGCCCCCGGTCCGCCGACCACGGTGACTGCCCCCGCGCCGTCCTGCGGACTACCGCCATGCCGAAGTCAAGCAGGGGAAGGGACAGCACGGCGAACGGGAGCAGGATCGGGATGATGGTCGGGATACCGTTGGCGCGATCGTAGAGACCGGAACTGATCTGGCCTGTGGCCACGACACCGGCAGAGGCCATCAGCAGGCCTATCAGCATCGCGCCGGAATCACCCATGAAGATCTTGGCCGGAAACCAGTTGTGCGGCAGGAACCCGATGCACCCGCCAACGAGGATTGCCATCAGGAGTGTCGCCAGGTCCGAATTATCCGTGGAAGGGTTGTTCCGGTGGACCCAGTACGCGGTGAGGAAGAACGCACCGCCGCCAATGGTTGCCACTCCGGCGGCCAAGCCGTCCAAGCCGTCTATGAAGTTGACCGCGTTCATCGTGGTGACGATCAATCCCGCCGTCAGGACGATTTGGACGATTTCCGACTCAAGGAGAACCGGCTCGGGGATGAACGGCACCACGGACATCCGGACTCCCCAGATGGCCACAATGAGCGCTGCTGCCACCTGCCCCAGAAGCTTGATCCACCAACGGATATCGAGGATATCGTCAGCGACTCCCACAGCGACGATGACCACGGCGCCTGCGAGGATCCCCCACGGGGCGTCGTTGTGGCGGAAAATGTCCTTCACGAAAAACGAATTGCCGGCCACCACCAGCGCTACGAAGAAGCCGGTGAAGATGCCAAGGCCACCAAGCTTGGAGATAAGGGCCGAGTGCATGTCCCTGCTGCGGATGGGACGGTAGAGCCGCAGCTTGTTTCCGAGGACGCGTGCACCCCATGTCGCCGCATAGGACACCACGGCAGCCGTGAGCGCCATCAGCAAATACATGATCATGACGCGGCTCCGGAGCGCAGCCCGCTGACCAGGCCCGGAACACGGACCAACCAACGCAGCTGATGCGTCTGTGGATAGTCGTTTAGTTCCGGGCAGCCCAAGGTGTGGAATTCTGTCTGTCGATAAATTGAACTACTCCGTCGCCATGCCTGCACCGGCTGTGCCGAATGATGGTGGGTTTGTGTGGACTCTAGTCACGATACTAATGCCAACGGCCGTGACCGCTCCGTGACACAGCCGTAAGCCGCAGCTTTGATGGACTGCAGAAAAAGGGTATTGGGTCTACCTGACCGGTTGATGGACTTCGCGCAAGTCGTAGATTCCCTCTAGCACTTCAGCGTTGGAACGCGGCGCCTTCAGGCCGTGGCGCACTCCCTTGAAAAGGCCTTCCAGCAACACCTTTCGGTTCGGCGAGGAAGCAATCGTCCTGGTCCAGTTGCGAATCGACGCGCCCGTGAAAAGCACTTTTTCCCAAGGTGCCAGCGCCGTGGATCGTGTGTAAACCCAGAGTTTGTTCCGCACCTCGTAGTAGAAACGCGGCCCTGGGTCTGCCCCGGCATCGCCGAATACCTTGGTGTGGTGGTTGGCCACTGAGGCAGGCGCTGCCAAGGCGGTGCCGCGACGCGAAATCCTTGCCGTGTATTCGAGGTCGTCATTCCAAATGAAGTAATCGGCGATCGGCAGGCCGTGCCGCTTGATCTCCTCGGCCCGGATCAGCACGGACACAAAGGACGCGCTCCTGATCTGTGTGGCACCGACGCGGGCGGCCATGCTCCGCGATTCGCCGCTGGCCCCGATCCGTGGTCGCATGCGGTTCATGGGGTGGTCCCGGCCGTCAGTCCACACCACGCGGCTGGCGACAAACGCGGGGGCCTCTCCGGTTTCCCGCCGGTAGGCGCCGCACACGTCCAGCGCTTCCCGAAGGGCTTCGGGTTGCGGCTCGGTATCGTCGTCCATGATCCACACTTGGTCCGCTGCGTGGTCAAGGACGGCGCGTTCCATACCCACGACGAATCCTCCTGCGCCGCCGACATTCGTGTTCAGAGTGACGATGTCAGTGGGCACCGAACCCGCATAGTTGCGCAGGAATTCGGCAGTACCGTCAGTGGAGGCATTGTCCACCACGACGACGGCGTCCGGCACCTGGGTGCCGGCGGCGATGCCCGCCAAAGTAGTTTCGAGGAGTTCACGCCGGTTATAGGTCACGACGACGGCGACTACAACGGGTTGGGACGTCATTATTTGCCTTTGGTCTTGGATGGACGGAAGTGCCGGCGGGCCAGAAGGCCCGCAAGCTTCCACGGTTCAACAAAAACGCGGTAGGCGACCCGACCCGGGTGGAGCACCAGCCGCCATGCCCATTCGAGGCCGAGCCGGCCCAACCAGCGGGGTGCGAGCTTCTGGACACCGGCCACTTGCTCGATGGCTCCGCCCACGGCGCAGTAGACGGCGGGGGGCAACTGCAGGAGTCGTCGACGCAGCACCGTCTCTTGGAGCGGCATGCCCAGGCCCAGCAGGACCAGTTGGGGACGGAAGTCCGCCAGCCACGCCACCACGGCATCTTCGATGTCCTCGTCCCAGGCTTCACCGGGCATGCCGTCCACCGTGGCTCCGGGGATGATGGTGCGCAGGCGCGCCACGGCCTCGGTATTCGCAGCACGTCCGGCGCCAATCACGGCAACCCGTTCAAGGCCTTCTACCCCGCCCAGAGCAGGTACCCAGTCCATGGAGCCGAGACGGTAGGCCATGGGTCCTCGCTGAAGTGGCGTGAGCTGGCGTTTGTGGGCAAGTCCCCACAACATTGCGACAGGCGCGCCATCAAGCAACACGATCGAGCTCTGGTCATAGAGGGAACGGAAGTCCGCGCACGAGTGAAACAGGGTGATGCTGTGGAGGTTATGGCCCAGCACGGTTGCGGTGGTGCCGGCGGCAATGAGTCCGCCCAGGGCTTCGATCAGCTCATTGACGCGCAGCGGAGTCGCGTCGACGTCCAGGACGGGGACGCGCTGGCGGTCTGGAATCATTCCGGTTTGGTTTCAGCTGCGGTCTCCGGCGCGGAAGCCCTGATCGGATCCTCGACGGCGGGTGGCTCAGTAACGTCAGCGTGCCCGACTTCACCGTGCGCGGAGTCCGCCGGGACAGTCGCCTCCGATGCGTCATCTGCCCCCGGCAAAGCCGTCTCGCCGACGCCAAGTACGGTCGGAACCACCTCGCGCAGCTGTTCCAAGGAGATCGCTCCCTGGCGCACCACTTTGAACGGAGATGACGTCGCGTCCACGATCGTCGAGGGCACGGCAGCCGTACCCTTCACGGGCCGGAAGCCGCCTTCGAGGTAAACGTCCACGGATTCGGCCAGTTGCATTCTGGCCTCGGAGGCCGTTTGTGCCGCTTCCTGGCCGGTGCGGTTGGCCGAGGAGACAGCAAGTGGACCCGTCAGGCCCAAGAGTTCCAAGGCAAGCTCGTCATCCGGCATACGCAGGGCCACGGTGCCCTTGGTATCTCCCAGGTCCCAGTCCAGGGATGGCTGTGCATGCAGGATGAGCGTCAGTCCACCCGGCCAAAACGCCTGGGCCAGGGCCCTGGCATCGCCAGGTACGTCGGTGGCGAGTCCGTCCAGGGCGTTGATACGCGGGATGAGTACAGGTGGAGGCATTTGCCTGCTCCGTCCCTTGGACGCCAACAACATCGTTACGGCCAAGGGTGAGAAGGCGTCTGCCGCTATTCCATAGACGGTGTCCGTCGGCAGAACGATGCACTTCTTTTCGCTGATGGCACGCTGTGCGTGTTGAAGTCCCTCAGCCCGCTGGTCATCGGAAGTGCAGTTGTATGTTGTGGTCACAGCGCTATTCTTTCACTCATCAGCAGCCTTGTTTGCCAGCACCGCGCTCGTGGCACGTTCCTTGCCATTGAGGTCGAAGTGCGTGGTGACGTCAGTCCAGTGTCCTGTACGCCGCAGGAGTCCCGCGATCCATGCCGCCTGGACTTCGGCGTGTTCCATCACGAAGTAGCCGCCGGCCTTCAGGAGGCGCGCCGCAGAGGCAGCAGCCGCCGTCGGAAGTTCCATGCCGTCCGCTCCCCCGCCGTACAGCGCTTCGGGAGGGTCGTGGAGGGCTACTTCAGGTTCGTTGGGTATGGCTTCCGCCGGGATGTAGGGCGGATTGGACACGACGACGTCAAAGGATCCGTTGTGGTCCGGCAACGCATCACGCAGGTCGCCTTGGATCAAGGTCACACCCAGGGGTTCGAGGTTCCGGCTGGCCCACGCATGCGCAAAAACGCTGAACTCCACGGCGTAGACATCGGCTTCCGGGACCTCGTGAGCGATGGAGCCGGCGATGGCTCCGGAACCGGTGCCGAGATCCACCACCTTCGGCTGCGGAACGCCTTTCAGGTGGTCGATCACCAGCTGAACAACCGATTCTGTTTCGGGGCGGGGAATGAATACGCCTGGCCCGACCTTCAACTCAAGGTGGCGAAAATACGCCACGCCGGTGATGTGCTGCAGCGGAATGCGACCCGCGCGCTCGGCTACAAGTTCGGCATAACCATCGGGAGCCGGCGAATCGCCCAGCAGCATGGTCCTGAGCCGTCCAAGCCCGACCCCCAGGAGGTGCTCGGCAAGCAGTTCGGCGTCAACCCTGGGGCTGGGAACACCAGCGTCGGACAAAACGGCAGCGGCCTCGCGGACTGCGTCCGCGAGGCTTTGGCCTGGGTAGAACGTCATGGAAGGTTCCCGGCGTTACTCGCCGATCGCGTCCAGGCGCGACTGCTCATCCATCTCAATTGCTGACTGGATGACGGGTTCCAGGTCACCGTTCATCACGGCATCAAGGTTGTAGGCCTTGTAGCCGGTGCGGTGGTCCGCGATGCGGTTTTCCGGGAAGTTGTAGGTCCGGATGCGTTCCGAGCGGTCCATGGTTCGGATCTGCGACTTGCGCTGTTCCGAGTTGGCGGCATCGATCTGCTCCTGCTGGTGGGCCAGGAGCCGGGCACGGAGCACGCGCATGCCGGCTTCACGGTTTTGAAGCTGGGACTTCTCGTTCTGCATGGCCACCACGATGCCCGTGGGCAAGTGGGTGATGCGGACGGCGGAGTCAGTGGTGTTCACGGACTGGCCGCCCGGACCGGACGAACGGTAGACGTCGATCTTCAGGTCGCTCTGGTTGATCTCGAGTTCCTCGGGCTCGTCCACTTCGGGAAGCACCAGGACACCGGCGGCCGACGTGTGGATCCGACCCTGCGACTCGGTCACGGGAACACGCTGCACGCGGTGGACACCGCCTTCGAACTTCAACCGCGCAAAGACACCTTCGGCAGGATCATTCGAGTTGCCCTTGATGGCCACGGAAACGTCTTTGTATCCGCCAAGGTCGGATTCGGTGGCGGAGATCATCTCGGTTTTCCAGCCCCGGGACTCCGCATAGCGCATGTACATCCGCAGGAGGTCTCCGGCGAACAAGGCGGCCTCGTCTCCGCCTTCGCCGCCCTTCACTTCAAGAATCACGTTGCGGGCGTCATCCGGATCACGCGGGATCAACAGACGGCGCAACTTCTCCTGGGCCGCGGGAATCTGCTCCTCGAGCTGCTCAACCTCAGCGGCGAAGTCAGGATCCTCGGCAGCCATTTCCTTGGCAGCCTCAAGGTCGTCATTGAGCCCGCGCCACTTGTTGTAAGCCTCCACGATGCCCTGAAGCTGAGCAGACCGCCGCCCCAGCTTCCGAGCCAAGGACTGGTCGGCATAAACGGCAGGATCACTCAACTGCGCCTGGATAGCAGCATGCTCATCAAGCAGTCCCTGAACGGACTCAAACATTTTCAAACCTCTTTCGACTCGTACAAGTCTAATAACTGCGACGAGGGGCTACGTACAGCCCTCGTCGGTGTGCCAACATACGCCGCGCTGAGCACTCGTGGTGCCGAGCCAGGGATCTCCGTTTAAACAAAGACCGCTCAAAATATGCCGGCCAGGGAGTGCGTTCGATGACTCCCAACCTTCGCAAGCTCAGGTCGGGGCCCTCGTCATCTCTCTTATGGCCTGCCGGAGCCGGGTGGCTTGGGATCGCAGATCGCAAGCCACCCGGCGAAGGGGCGGGGCCGGCATATTTTGAGCGGTAAGAGCAGCTACTTGTCGTTGTCCGACTTTGCTCCGAGCGTCGTCTTCTGAACCTGCATGAGGAACTCGACGTTGCTCTGCGTTTCCCGGATCTTGTTGGTCAGCAGCTCGAGGCTCTGCTGCTGCTCCAGTCCGGAGAGGACGCGGCGCAGCTTCCACATGATCTTGACTTCTTCAGCCGACAGCAGGTTCTCTTCGCGTCGCGTGCCGGACGCGTTAACGTCCACGGCCGGGAAGATGCGCTTGTCTGCCAACTGGCGGGACAGACGGAGTTCCATGTTGCCGGTGCCCTTGAACTCTTCGAAGATGACTTCGTCCATCTTGGAGCCGGTCTCGACGAGCGCGGTTGCAAGGATGGTGAGTGAGCCACCGTTTTCGATGTTGCGGGCGGCACCGAAGAAACGCTTGGGCGGGTAAAGGGCTGCGGAGTCCACACCACCGGACAGGATACGGCCGGAGGCCGGTGCTGCCAGGTTGTACGCACGGCCCAAGCGGGTCATGGAGTCCAGGAGGACAACGACGTCCATGCCCATTTCAACGAGGCGCTTTGCGCGTTCGATGGAGAGCTCGGCAACCGTGGTGTGGTCGTCGGCGGGACGGTCGAAGGTGGAGGCAATGACCTCGCCCTTGACGGTGCGCTGCATGTCCGTGACTTCTTCCGGACGTTCATCGACCAGCACCATCATGAGGTGGACCTCAGGGTTGTTGGTGGTGATGGCGTTCGCGATGGACTGCAGGATGAGCGTCTTGCCGGCCTTGGGCGGGGAGACGATCAGGCCACGCTGACCCTTGCCAATAGGGGCCACGAGGTCGATGACACGGGGGCCGATCTTCTTCGGGTCGGTCTCGAGGCGAAGGCGCTCGGACGGGTAAAGCGGAACCAGCTTGGCAAACTCAACGCGGTCCTTGAGTTCTTCAGGCGTCTTGCCGTTGACGGACGTCACACGGACCAGCGCATTGAACTTTTGGCGCGAGGACTGCTGGTTGCGGTCTTCGCCTTCACGCGGAGCCCGGATGGCACCAACCACGGCGTCGCCCTTGCGCAGGTTGTACTTCTTTACCTGGGCGAGGGAAACATAGACGTCGTTGGCTCCGGGGAGGTAGCCGGACGTACGAATGAATGCGTAGTTCTCCAGGACGTCGAGGATGCCGGCAACGGGCAGCAGGACGTCGTCTTCGGTGACTTCGATGTCATCGACATCCGGTCCCTGGGCACGTCCACGACGACGTTCGTTGCGGTCGCGGAAACGGTCGCTGCGGGTGTTGCCGTCGCGGCTGTCCTGGCCGCCACGACGGTCGCCCCGGTCATTCTGTTCGCTGCGGTCACGACGGTTGCGGCGGTTGCGGCGGTTGCCGGTCTCTTCGCCGTCGGTGTCGTCACGGCGCCCGCGGGAACCGTCCCGGCGCTCACGCGGCTGCTGGTCTCCGGATTCGGCCTGTTCGCGCTGTTCCGTGCGCTCTGCGCGCTCGGTGCGGGCTTCGCGCTGTTCGGCACGTTCTCCGCGGGCTTCGCGCTGTTCGGTGCGGGCTTCGCGCTGCTCAGCCCGCTGCTCGGGCGCCTGCGTTTCCGCGGCATCGGCCGGAGCTGCTTCGGCGCGGCGGCGGTTACGGGTACGAGGCTGACGGCGCTCGGTTGCGGATTCGCCGGCTTCCGGTGCTGCCGGTGCTTCGGGAGCCGGAGCTGCCTCGACCTCAGCCGGTGCCGTTGGAGCCTCGGCGCCGGCTGCCACGACGCCGTCGCTCGTGGCACGGCGGCTACGGCCACGGCCCCTTGCACGCGGTACTTCCTGGACAGCCGTATCAGCCGTGGCGTCAGTAGCGGCGGGTGCGCTTTCGACGGCGGTCTTGGCCTTGGTTGCCGGCGCTTCCGCGGGCTCGGCGGTGGTTGCCTTGGCCGACGCGGAAGCGCCCTTTCCGGCCGCAGGCGCCTTGGTGGTCGAGGTACCGGCGCGGTGGGCGGAAATGGCGGTGACCAGGTCCCCCTTGCGCATACGGGATCCACCGGAGATCCCCAACTGGCTCGCAAGAGCCTGAAGCTGGGCGAGCTTAAGGCCGGCAAGGCCGCTGCTCTTGGTGGTTGCTGCCGTTGACGACTCGGCAGCAGAAGATGCGGTGTCCACAGCTGAAGCCAGCTCAGTGGTTTCTGTCACGAAGGATCCTTCCCCCTCGACGGCGTCCAGAGCGAGAGCTGGACGCGATGATTTGTTCTGGGCTGCAGTTCAGATCTGCAGCCGGTGATTTCGGCCGTGCCTGATGGATTGTGGCCAACAGGGCCGGATACTGATTCGTCTTCACTGGATCCAGCTACCTGGAACAGCCGACTGACTATTCAGGGAACAGAGAGAAATCTGCGGAACCTGAGACAGGCCGGAAGGAGACGGCACCACCAGACGTTGACGCAGTTGACGAAAGGAACGGCAATACCACCGAGATCCAAAATCAGGGAACTGCCCGCGGCTTTACCGGCGGTGCACTTCCACTCTAGCACCTTCGACGTCGACAGCCAGCGTCATCACGCGCCAACCGACATCCGGTGTGTTCGCTGCCGTGAACGCGTTGATGTGTTCAACCACGGCGGCTGCTTCGCTTTCGCCGTTCGCAAGGACCATGACGGTGGGACCGGCCCCGGAAACAACAGCGGCATATCCGGCGTTCCGCAGGGCTGCGATGAGGTCGGCGCTGGGACGCATTGCCTCTGCCCTGTAGCTCTGGTGGAGGTAGTCCTCCGTGCCCGGCAGCAGGAACTCCGGCTTACTGGTCAACGCGTGGATGAGCAGCGCTGCGCGTCCGGAGTTCATTGCCGCGGCGTGATGTCCTACCGATGCGGGCAAGAGGCCTCGGGCGGTCTCCGTGGAGAGTTCGTAATCCGGAACGGCAACAACGGGAACAACGGAAGGAGCGACGTCGGCACGGGTGCTGCTGTACTGCTCGCTGTCCTGCCACGACAGCGCCAGTCCGCCGAAAATGGCGGGTGCGACGTTGTCCGGGTGGCCTTCGATCTCGCTGGTCAGCTGCAGGATCCAGTCGCGTCCCTGCCGGGCGTCTTCGGGAACCAGCGCGTTTGCCGCCGTCACCGCAGCAACTACAGCGGAGGCAGAGGAACCTAGTCCGCGTCCGTGCGGATTGACGTTGTCCGCCGTGATTTTGAGTCCGGAACGCTGGAAGCCCAATCGCTCCAACGCGAGGTCAATGGCGCGGACCACCAGGTGACTGGCATCGCGGGGAAGGGTTTCGGCGCCCTCACCGGAGAGCTCGAATTCGAGCTCTCCGGTGCCGAGCGTTTCGACCGTCAAGGTGTCGTATATGGACAGGGCCAGGCCGAGGCTGTCGTAGCCGGGGCCCAGGTTGGCACTCGTACCGGGGACCTTGACGGTCAGCCGCTGGCCTACCGCGACGAGTGCACGATCGGTCGCGGTGGGCTGCGTTGATTCCACTCTTACTTTTCTTCCAGTCCCAGTTCTGCTGCAACGGTAACGACGTCGTTGGGCACCTTGACGGGCTGCACGTCACTGCCGTCTTCGGTGCGGAGGGCCCACTGCGGGTCCTTCAGTCCGTGCCCGGTGACGGTGATGACGATGGTCTTGCCTGAGGGAACCTCACCGGCTGCGTGCTTCTTAATCAGGCCTGCGACGCCGGCGGCGGAGCCGGGCTCAACGAAGACGCCTTCCTTGGACGACAACCAACGGTGCGCTGCCAGGATTTCGTCATCGGTGACGGCTTCGATCAAGCCGCCGGACTCATCGCGGGCGGCTACGGCGGTTTCCCACGAGGCGGGGTTGCCGATACGGATGGCCGTGGCGATGGTGTCGGGTTCGGTGATCGGGTGGCCGGCAACGAAGGGCGCGGCACCGGCAGCCTGGAAACCCCACATGACGGGAGTCTTGGTGGAAACGGCAGGCAGTGTCCCGTTGGCGGTTTCGAACGGAGCGGAGTACTCCTTGTAACCCTTCCAGTAGGCGCTGATGTTGCCGGCGTTGCCGACGGGCAGCACGTGGATATCCGGAGCGTCGCCCAAGGAGTCCACCACTTCGAAGGCGCCGGTCTTCTGGCCCTGGATACGGGCAGGGTTGACGGAGTTCACCAGGAAGACCGGGTAGGACTCACCCAGCTTGCGGGCGATGTCCAGGCAGTTGTCGAAGTTGCCGTCCACCTGCAGCAGCGTGGCACCATGGGCGATGGCCTGGCTGAGCTTACCCATGGAGATCTTGCCCTCAGGGACCAGGACTGCGCACTTGAGGCCGGCAGCAGTCGCATAGGCGGCCGCCGAAGCGGAGGTGTTTCCCGTGGACGCGCACACAACGGCCTTCGCCCCGGCCTCCACCGCAGCGGTCATGGCCATGGTCATGCCGCGGTCTTTGAAGGAACCCGTGGGGTTCATGCCTTCGACCTTGAGGTAGACCTCGGAGCCGGTAAGCTCCGAAAGCTTCCGGGCGTGGACCAGCGGCGTGCCGCCCTCTCCGAGCGAAATGACCTTGGTGGCTTCCGTTACGGGCAAACGATCAGCGTATTCACGGATTACTCCGCGCCATTGGTGAGCCACTTAGACCCCTTCTACCCGCAGAACGGATGTTACAGAATTGATGACGTCGAGGCCTTTCACGGCCTCCACGGTTGCTGCGAGTGCAGCTTCGGACGCACGGTGCGTCACGATTTTCAGCTCGGCCGACTCAACGTTCGAGGCAGCATCGCGGTGGATCGTTTGGCGCATGATCTCGATTGAGACACCGTTCTCGGCAAAGATGTGCGCGATGCGTGCCAGCACACCCGCCTGGTCCGCTACGTCCAGGCCGATGTAATAGCTGGTGTTCGAAGCGTCGATCGGCAGGGCAGGAACGTGTCCCGTGGTGGTTTCGGTGCGGCCAGGCCCGCCGAGGACCAGCCGGCGCGCTGCCGACACGAGGTCGCCCAGGACGGCCGACGCCGTAGGAGTGCCGCCCGCGCCCTGGCCGTAGAACATCAGTTCGCCGGCGTTTTCGGCTTCAATGAAAACGGCATTGAAGGCGCCGCGCACAGCTGCCAGCGGGTGTTCACGGGGCAGGAGTGTGGGGTGCACCCGGACGGAGATCCCGTCGCCGTCATCTTGTGTCTCGATCTTCTCGGCAATGGCGAGAAGCTTGATGACGAAGCCGGCTTCCTTGGCGGAGGCGATGTCCTCTGCGCTGACCTTGGTGATGCCTTCGCAGTAGACGTCATCCAGCGAGAACCGCGTGTGGAAGGACAGCGAGGCCAGGATCGCTGCCTTGGCCGCAGCATCATGGCCTTCGACATCTGCGGTCGGATCAGCTTCGGCATAACCAAGGCGCTGGGCTTCAGCGAGGGCATCGGCGAACTGCGCGCCGGTGCTGTCCATCTGGTCAAGGATGAAGTTGGTGGTTCCGTTGACGATGCCGAGGACCCGGGTGATGCGGTCACCGGAAAGGCTGTCGCGGATGGGCCGCAGGATGGGGATGGCCCCTGCCACTGCGGCTTCGTAGGACAACTGGACGCCGGCTTTGTCGGCCTCTTCGTAGAGTGTGGGACCGTCCTGTGCGAGGAGGGCCTTGTTGCCCGTGACGACGCAGGCGCCGTTCTGGATGGCGGTCAGGATCAGCGAACGTGCCGGCTCGATTCCACCCATGAGCTCGATGACGAGGTCTGCGTCCTTGACGAGCGTTTCGGCATCGGTGGTGAACAAGTCACGGGGCAAGTTGACGTCCCTGGGCGAGTCCGGATTCCGCACTGCGATGCCGGACAGTTCCAGCCGGGCACCGCTGCGTGCAGCGAGTGCCTCGGCGTCGTCAATCAGAATCCGCGCGACCTGGGCCCCCACGTTGCCACAGCCCAGCAGGGCCACCTTCAGGTTTCGCACTTCAGACATTCGCCACTCCCATGTCACGGTTCAAGAGATCTTCTTCGGTTTCCCCGCGGACAATGAGCCTGGCGGCTCCGTCGCGCACAGCGACGACTCCTGGCCGGGCCAGGTAGTTGTAGTTGCTGGAGAGGGCCCAGCAGTAGGCGCCGGTACCCGGTACTGCGAGCAAATCACCGGCTGCCACATCCGCGGGCAGATATACATCTCTAACAACTATGTCGCCGCTCTCGCAATGTTTGCCCACTACGCGGGACAGCTGCGGAGCAGCGTCAGACCCGCGGGAAGCCAAAATCGCCGAATAATCCGCGTCGTAAAGCACCGGACGGGCGTTGTCGCTCATGCCACCGTCCACCGACACATAGCGGCGGGGATACGTAACGTTTTCCTCGTCCTCCTTACCGGAGGGGACGTCAACACGAATGGTTTTCAGGGTGCCTACCTCGTACAACGTGAAGGTGGTGCTGCCAACGATCGCGCGCCCGGGTTCGATGGAGATACGGGGTGAATCGATGCCGAGTTCGGCACACGTGGAACGTACGACGGCGGCCATCGCCTGCGCGATGTCTGCCGGCGGGCGGGGCGTGTCCACAGGCGTGTACGCGATTCCGTAGCCGCCCCCAAGATCGAGTTCCGGCATGACGATGGAGTACTTGGCCTGCATGGCGGCCTGGAAGCCCAGCAGTTTCACTGCAGCCAGGGCAAAACCGTCGGGCTCGAATATCTGGGATCCGATATGGCAATGCAACCCCAGGAGTTCCACGCTGGGATACGACGTCGCTGCTGCCACGGCCTCTTCGGCAGCGGACAAGCCCTTTTCTTCCGTGGAGTCTTCGGCCATGGAGAGACCAAATTTCTGGTCTTCGTGCGCAGTGGCGATGAACTCATGGGTGTGGGCGTGCACTCCGGGTGTGAGGCGCAGCATCACCTTTGCGGTTTCACCGCGGCTGGAGGCGATCTTTGCCACCCGCTCCAGCTCATCGAGGCTGTCCACCACGATCCTGCCGAGCTTCAGGTCCAGCGCACGGTTGATTTCGGCGTCGGACTTGTTGTTGCCGTGCAAGCTCAACTTGGCGCCCGGGATGCCGGCGTGTGTGGCCACAGCCAACTCTCCGCCGGAGCACGTGTCCAAGCGGAGACCTTCCTCCACCACCCAAGCGGCAACGGCCGTGCAAAGGAAGGACTTGCCGGCGTAGTAGACGTCCACGCCCCCGCAGATGTCCGCAAAGGCGGCGTCGAACGCCTCCTTGAAAGCGCGGGCACGGGACCGGAAGTCTGATTCGCTCATGACGAAAAGCGGTGTACCGAACTGTTCCTTGAGCTTACTGACGGCGATCCCGTCAATGGTGACTTCACCGGCGTCGTTCTTCTCCACTCCGGCCGCCCACAGAGGCGACTGAAGCGCGTTGAGGTCTTCGGGAACAGCCAACCATTCAGGCGCAAGCGGAGATTCGTGTGACGGGTTCATTTGCGCTACATCCGTTCCGGCGCCGAAACGCCCAGCAAGTCGAGTCCGTTGGCCAGTACCTGGCTGGTGGCGTCGTTGAGCCACAGCCGCGTGCGGTTGACATCCTGCACAGGCTCGTCGCCCTGCGGCGATACGCGGCAGGCGTCGTACCAGCGGTGATAAGCACCGGCGATAACCTCAAGATGCCGGGCAACACGGTGCGGTTCACGAAGTTCCGCAGCCTTGGCAACAATCGACGGGTAGCTGCCAAGGTACGACAGGAGCTCGTTTTCGGTCTCATGGTCCAGCAACGCCGCATCGAACACCGAACGGTCGACGCCGGCTTCTGCTGCATTCCGTGCCGTACCGCGGGAGCGGGCGTGCGCATACTGGACGTAGAAGACCGGGTTCTCGTTGCTGTTCTTCTTGAGCAGTTCGGGGTCAAGCGTCAGCGGCGAATCCGCGGGGAAACGGGCCAGGGAATAGCGGACTGCGTCCTTGCCCAGCCAGGAAATAAGGTCCTTGAGTTCGATGATGTTGCCAGCGCGCTTGGACAGCTTGGCTCCGTTGACGGAGACCAACTGTCCGATCAGGACCTCGATGTTGACCTCGGGGTCGTCCCCTGCGCAGGCGGCGATAGCCTTCAACCGGTTGATGTAACCGTGGTGGTCGGCACCGAGCAGGTAGATCTTTTCGGTGAACCCGCGGTCCTTCTTGGACAGGTAGTAGGCAGCGTCCGCGGCGAAGTACGTCGGTTCGCCATTGGCTCGGATCATGACGCGGTCTTTGTCGTCGCCGAAATCGGTGGTGCGCAACCATACCGCCCCTCCGTCGTCGAACACATGCCCTTGTTCCCGAAGGCGGGCGACTGCAGACTCGATAGCTCCGGCGTCGTGCAGTTCCTGCTCGGAGAAGAAGACATCGAACTCGACGTCGAAATCGGCCAGGGTGTTCTTGATGTCGATCATCTGCGCTTCATAGGCGGCGGCGCGGATGACAGGAAGCGCGGCTTCGTCAGTGAGTTCGCGGATGTCCGGATGCGCCTTGAGGACTTCGTCACCAAGCTCACGGATGTATTCCCCGGGGTAACCGCCCTCGGGAACGGCACGGCCGTGGAGCCGGGAAAGGACCGAGTTGGCAAAGACGTTCATCTGCGAACCGGCGTCGTTGATGTAGTACTCGGCCGTGACGTCGGCACCGGAAGCCCGCAGCACCCTGGCAATGGCGTCGCCCAGGGCGGCCCAGCGAGTGTGGCCGATGTGCAGGGGGCCGGTGGGGTTTGCCGAGACGAACTCCATGTTGACCACGTGGCCTGCGAGCGCTTGGTTGGTGCCGTAGGCGGACCCTGCCTCGACGATCACCTTGGCGAGCGCTCCGGCCGTAGCGGCATCCACTGTGATGTTCAGGAACCCGGGCCCTGCGATTTCCACGCCGGTCACGCCCGGGATTCCCTGCAGGTGATTGCTGAGGATTCCAGCAAACTCGCGCGGGTTGGTACCGGCCTGCTTGGCCAGCTGCAGCGCGATGTTGGTGGCCCAGTCTCCGTGATCCCTGTTCTTGGGTCGCTCCACCCGGACGTCGTCGGGTACGGCAGATTCCGCCAAGGCGATTTCGCCGGCAGACACGGCGTCCTTGAGGCAGGTGGATATGGCAGCAGAGAGTTCTTCGGGAGTCACGCATCTAGCCTACCGGGGGCCTGCAAAGACGCGGAATTCGAGGTCGTCCATGTGGAAAAACCGTGCACAGCCGGGGCACAGGAATGGCTGTCTTCGGGCACAGGCTGAACCATTACGCTGAATCCAACGTTGTGAACACGTAGGAAGTGGCCTTGACGGCCGTCCAGTGTCCCTGTCCGTGTTTCAGTCCCAGTCCATGATTCAGTCGAAATCCCATCACCCTATGTCCCAGTCGAAGCGCCCACTTGAAACGAGCAGAACCATGACTACGCCACTCCGCAAGAGCCTTTTCGTCGGTATCGCCGGCCTTTCCATCATGGGAGCGGCGGCGGCCTGCGCCCCCACGTCGCAGCCGTCCACGCAGACGCCCGCTACCGAAAACGGCGGACAGGCTTCAACCAGCAGCCCTTCATCCACTACTGCCGGAACAAGCGGAACGTCGACGTACAAGGACGGCACGTACAGCGCTGACGGAACGTATACCTCTCCCAACGGCCAGGAAACAGTGGGGGTTGAGCTTACGCTCGCCGGCGGCACGGTCTCGGCAGTGAACATCACTGTCCACCCGTCCAACCCCAACACCAAGAAGTTCCAGGGCGAGTTTGCCGGCGGCATCTCGGCACAGATCGTCGGCAAGAACATCGACGAACTCAACGTTTCCAAAGTGGCCGGCTCGTCGTTGACGTCCGGCGGCTTCAACGACGCCGTCCAGCAAATCAAGTCCCAGGCGAAGTAGCAGCGATGCCGCACCCGGGCTGGAGCAGCTTCAGCTTCGACGGGATCGGGACCCGGTGGGAGATTTCGACGGCGGCCGGGCTGGATACGGGAGTGCGGCGCCAACTGCTGGACGCCGTAGAGGAATACGACCAAACGTATTCACGGTTCAGGCAGGATTCGTTGGTGTCCGGGCTGGCGACCAAGCCGGGCCGCGTCGAACTGCCCGGGCACGCTGCCGCGCTCCGCAACATCTACGAGGCTTTGTACCGGCTCAGCAATGGCGCAGTCACACCACTGATCGGCAGCAGCCTGTCACGGCTGGGCTATGACGCCGCATATTCGCTGGCCCCCTCGGGCCCGGCAGAGGCCCCGCCACGATGGGAGGATGCCCTGGATTGGAGTGGTACTGCACTCGTCGCCAAGGAACCGCTGGTCCTGGACATCGGAGCTGCAGGCAAGGGCCAACTCGTCGACCTGCTGGGAAGCATCCTGCGCTCTGCCGGTCATTCCGACTTCCTTGTGGATGGCAGCGGCGACATGCTGCACGCCGGAAACCAACCCGTCACCGTCGCGTTGGAGCATCCCTACAACACTGCGCAGGCCATCGGGATTCTCGAACTGCAGAATTCGGCTCTCTGTGCGTCCTCGACCAACCGCCGTGCCTGGGGGGATGGCCTGCACCATGTTCTGGACGGAAGCACGGGACGGCCGATCCGGACCACCATCGCCACCTGGACGATGGCGGCGAGCGCCATGGTTGCCGATGCCCTGGCCACCGCTCTTTTCATGGTGGAACCGGCAACGCTGGAAGCAGAGTTCGACTTCTCGTGGCTGCGCGTGGTGTCAAGCGGCGCTGCCACATTTTCGGACGGCTTTGAGGGGAAACTGTTCACATGAACGCAGCGAAATCGCGATTGGACACGTGGCTCGGACGATTCACCATGTACCGGCTCATCCTGTGGGTGCTCGGCGTGCTGGTGGGCTACAGCCTCCTCCTGAACGCCCTGGGATGGCTGACTTTCGGAATCCCCCAGATGCTGGTGCACCTCGCCTTGTGCCTGGGCGCCACCTACGCGTCGAATCGCCTCCTGGCACTCCTGTTCCGGACCACGCCGCACTCGGAGTCCTCACTCATCACCGGTCTCCTGTTGTATTTCCTCTTCTGGCCAACGTTCGTTCCCGCTGACGTGGCGGGGGTGGCATTGGCATGTGTCCTGGCAAGTGTTTCCAAGTACGCACTCGCATTCCGCGGCCGCCACATTTTTAACCCGGCAGCCGCCGGGGCCTTCATTACGGGACTGACCGGCTTGAACATTGCCACGTGGTGGGCTGCCACGCCTGCCATGCTCTGGCTGCTCGTGCCGGGTGTCCTGGCGGTTTTGTACCGCACGCGGAAGATGCTCATGGCCACGGTCTTCCTGGTGGTTTCCACAAGTATTATTTTCGTCGAACTGCTGAGCCGTGGAATGTCGGTCGGCCAGGCCCTGTGGCAGCCGCTCGCCCAGCGTCCATTGCTGTTCTTCGTGGGCTTCATGCTGTCGGAGCCGCTCACGTTGCCCCCGCGACGTTGGCAGCAGTTGGCGCTGGCGGCCGTCGTGGGCGTGGTCTTCGCGGTGCCGTACAACCTTGGCTTCGTTGCCAACTCCCCTGAGCTTGCCCTCTTGCTGGGTAATCTCCTGGCCTTCTTCCTGGGCCAGCGTGGCGGCGTCATGTTGACCTTCAAAGGCTCACGCGCCCTGACGCCGGGAAGCCGGGAGTTCCGCTTTGAGCCAAGCCGGCCCGTCCGGTATTCGGCCGGCCAGTTCATGGAACTCAACCTTCCCCACAGCCACTCCGACGGCAAGGGCAGGCGCCGCGTCTTCAGCATCACCAGCGCGCCGGGCGCTCCCGAGGTGACGTTCGGTGTGGGGACGGCCGAACCGCTCTCCACGGCGAAGAAAACACTCCTTGCCCTGAGGCCGGGCGACAAGGTTTCCGCCACCGCAGTGGGCGGGGACTTTCTCTTACCACGCGACACCGGAAGACCGGTCCTGCTGATCGCCGCCGGCATCGGGATCACGCCCTTCCTGTCCCACCTCGCCTCAGAAGCAGCAGCGAGGGACGCGGTGTTGCTTTACCTTGCTTCGGGGCGGAGTGAACTCGCCGCCTGCGAGGAACTCCAAGCGTCCGGGGCAAAGGTGATCGCCCGGCTCGCCGACGGTTCCACTCCACCGGATTTCATGGACGACGCCGGGACCGCGCGGATAGATTCAGCGCGGCTCAAAGAACTCGTGCCGGATATCGGGAGCCGCGACGTGTATGTTTCGGGTTCTCCGGCCAGCGTCGATTCATTGCGTGCCGCTGCCAGGGGCGCGGGTGCACGGCGCGTACACGTCGACTCGTTCGCAGGATACTGACCCGGGATACTGAACCTGGAAACGGGCCGGAACCGCGCGTCCTGCCCGGAAGAGATCACGGCACCTGTTGGATACCTCCATCCTGGTCCCTCGAAGCCATGCCGCGTTTTCTTTTGTGGCTGTGTGGCTGCTAAGCTCTAGGACGTCCCACCGGCAACGGAGGGAACCCCGGATGCCCTCGTAGCTCAGGGGATAGAGCGTCTGCCTCCGGAGCAGAAGGCCGTAGGTTCGAATCCTATCGAGGGCACAAGCAATACCCCGCCAGTCCAGCTGGCGGGGTATTTTTTGTTTTCCCGATGTTCCCGCAGGTCCCGAATTGCCACTATCACTTCGGGGCTTGCCGGGAGGGGAAGGCAATAATGTCGTACCCCGCTCCTAGGCTGAAGTCAGTTAGCGGCCGCAGAGAGCAAAAGGGGTATGCCGTGATCTGTTCCATCGTTCCGCCTTACATGCTGCGCAGGATCGCTGCACAAAATGAACCCGCGTTGCGCGCCGTAGCACGCGCGGCCAAAGAATCGCTCCTGCACATCAAGGATCTGCAGGCCATCCGCGCCACCCCGGTCCCGGCTGCCCCGCCCAGCGCCAGGCAAGCCAAGCCAGGACCGCCCAAGCGCACTGTCTTCGATGCCGACGGTTCGGAAACCCTGCCAGGACGCGTAGTCAGGAAGGAAGGGGCGCCTCCCGTCGGGGATGCCGCCGCCGACGAAGCATACGATGCCCTGGGCGGTACACATCGCCTGTACGCTGACATCTTCGGCCGCGATTCAATTGACGACGCCGGCCTGGCGCTGGACGCGACAGTCCACTACGGGAAGCTCTACGACAATGCCTTCTGGGATGGCAGCCAGATGGTCTTCGGCGATGGCGATGGGCAAATCTTCCAGCGCTTCACCAAGTCCGTCAGCGTCATCGGACATGAGCTTGCCCATGGCGTGACTCAATACACTGCGAACCTCGCGTACCGGAACCAGGCCGGGGCGTTGAACGAATCCATGTCGGATGTCTTCGGCGTCCTCGTGGAGCAATACCTCAAGAAGGAGACTGCAGCGCAGGCCACCTGGCTCATCGGAGAGGGTCTTTTCACGGACCAGGTCCAAGGCGAGGCCCTGCGCTCAATGAAAGCCCCCGGCACCGCCTACGATGACGATGTCCTCGGTAAGGATCCCCAGCCTGATTCCATGGACACCTACGTCCGTACCAGCGCGGACAATGGCGGGGTCCATATCAATTCCGGCATCCCGAACAGGGCTTTCTATGTGGTCGCATCCGAGCTGGGCGGCAATGCGTGGGAGGCTCCGGGGCAGATCTGGTACGGAACGTTGACCAGCGGGGCCTTGCCCGTAGCGTGCACTTTTGGCAAGTTCGCCAAAACCACTGTGGCTACGGCCGAGGAGCTTTTCGGCGCAGGCTCGGCCGAGCATGACGCCGTCCTCAAGGCGTGGGAGACTGTGAAGGTCAAGGTTTAACACCAGTGGGCGGAGGCCCGGACCGGATGCTCCCCCGCCTGGATCCCGCGGAAGGTCGTTAGCAGCCGCCATGAAGATCACCGTCCAACGCAGCGGGGGCGTCGCCGCGATGACCCGCGTATGGATCGTCGACGCCGTGTCGTCCGATGAGAAGGAGCGGTGGCTGCCGATGGTCGAGGCATGCCCCTGGGACGAGGCGAAGAACCAAGCCAGGTCAATCAATCACCCCGACCAATTCATGTACTCCATCCGGGCAGGACAACGCCGCGCCACCTTGCCGGACCGCGCCGTCACCGGGCCTTGGCAGGAACTAGTGGAATGCGCCAAAGCTGAGGGATCGGAGACCCGCGGGCGCATCGGACCCCGCCGCTAAATCGCTTCCGCCAGCTGGCCCCGGAACGCACGGCGGTAACTCTGCGGACTTGTATTCAGCACTTTGGCGAAGTGGTGGCGGAGCAGCACCGATTGACCGAATCCCGCTTCCCGCGCAATTTCGTCGATGTTCAGTTCCGTGGTTTCCAGCAGTTCCTGCGCGCGCAACACCCGCTGGGAGTTGAGCCAGGCCGCAGGGGTTGTGCCCGTTTCCGCCCTGAAGCGCCGCGCAAAAGTCCTGGGCGACATATGCAGCCGGGCAGCGAGCTCATTCACGCTGTGCTCTTGGTCAAGGTGCTCCACCATCCAGCGAAGGAGTTCTTCCATGGGCGCTGAACCGCAGCGGGGCATGGGCCGGTCGATGAACTGGGCCTGGCCGCCGTCGCGATGCGGCGGGACCACCATGTCCCGTGCGATGGCCGCAGCCACGTTGGCTCCAAGCTCCACGCGGACGAGGTGCAGGCACGCGTCGATCCCTGCCGCGGTTCCGGCGCTCGTGATGATGGTTCCGTCCTGGACATAGAGGACGTTTTCATCCACGATTGCCTGCGGGTACCGGCGGGCGAGGTCCTGCGAGTAGTGCCAGTGGGTGGTACACCTGCGGCCATCCAGGAGTCCGGCCCGCGCCAAGGCGTAGGCCCCGGAACAAATCGACATCACCCAGGCTCCCCTGGCGTGGGCTGCCCGGAGGGCATCCATAACGGACTCGGGAACCTCCTGGTCCCTGCCGAAAGGTGCCATGATCACGAGGTCCGCATCGGCTGCCGCCTCAAGCCCTTGGCTGACATGCAGGGAAAGCCCTGATTTCATGCGGACATCGCCCGGTTCGGGAGCAACCACCCGGAAGTCGAAGGCTGGAACGCCCGACCCCCTGTCCGATCTATCGATTCCGAAGACCTCGAACGCAGTGCCGAACTCAAAGATCGAGAAGTTGGGGACAACAATCACGGCTACTGATTTCAACATAACTCCAGTGTGGCAGAAAATTATCTAAATGGGGCATTTCTGCCACTGTTTCTTGGGGGACCGCAAGAGAAGGATGGAGCCATGGAAATCTTCGGAATCATCCTCTTCATCGTCCTCATCACCGCCGTCGCCGCGACCGTCACAGCACTGCTCAAAGACGGGCGCGGACACAATCCACCCATCAACTCCAAGGAACCTTGGAGTGCCCTGGACGCTCCGAGCGCCCCTTACTGGAATCCCCGTATCTACTAGCCGAAGGCCGGACAATCGGGAAGGATCGTGCCAAGCCCATCCAACGGACGTCCGCCGGTTCACGGAATCCACCATGATTTCCGCGATCGGCGGACCTTCTTATGTTCCGTCACTACCGTTCTGTAGCGTCCGTTCTCCGGGCCCTGCTCCGTGGGCTAGATTCATCAGCATGATCCAGACGTCCGCCCGCCTCCTCCAGCTTCTCTCCCTGTTGCAGGTCAGACGGGAATGGACAGGCCCTGCCCTTGCCGACCGAATGGGAGTCACGGAGCGGACTGTCCGGCGGGACATCGACAAACTGCGCAACCTTGGATACCCCATACATGCCTCCCCCGGCATTGCCGGAGGCTATCAATTGGGAGCGGGTGCCCAACTGCCTCCCCTTCTCCTGGACGACAACGAGGCATTGGCGGTCGCACTCGGCCTGAACGCCGTGGCGGCCGGACCCGTCGCCGGGATCGGCGAGGCATCGGTCCGCGCGTTGGCCAAGCTCGAACAGGTCCTGCCGTCCAGGCTTCGGCCCAAGTTCGCCATGCTGAAGGCTGCCGTCACCACTCTTCCCAGCAACGCTGCATCCGTGGACCCACAGCAGCTCACTGTCATGTCGGCTGCCATCTCGGACCGCCGCCAAGTCTCCTTTGACTACGTCAAGTCCGATGGCGCCTCTGCGCGCCGGTTGGTGGAGCCCTACAGGTTGGTGGATACCGGCCGGCGCTGGTACCTCGTAGCGTGGGACGTAGACAGGGAAGACTGGCGGACGTTCCGCGCGGACCGGATCGCGTCTTTACCGTCGGAACGCAAGAAGTATGTGCCGCGCCCGCTGCCTGCCGAGGACCTCGCTGCCTACGTTCAGCAGTCCATCACCCGCTCGCCGTACAGGTTCGACGTCGTGGTGCGGCTCCGCGCGCCGCTCGCCGAGGTGGCTGCCGTCGTCGGGCCTCATATCGCTTCCCTGTCCCCGGACGGGCCCACCGCCACTATCCTTCGCGCCGGTTGGGACAACCTCGCGGCGCCGGCCGCACAACTGGCCGCCCTGGACATGGACTTCGAAATTCTTGAGCCGGCCGAATTCAAATCCTTCGCCCGCCACCTCTCCCACCGACTAAGTGCCGCGGCGCGTGGTGCGACGGAGGCAGGGGACTCATAACGAAAGCCACAGTAGACTGGCAGCAGCCATGACACTTCATATTTCCTACCCCGCCGAGCTGCCCGTTTCGGAGCGCCGCGAGGACCTGATGGCGGCCATTGCCGCAAACCAAGTGACCATCATCGCGGGCGAAACAGGCTCCGGAAAGACCACACAGATCCCCAAGATGTGCTTGGAACTCGGCTTGGGCGAGCAAGGCCTCATCGGCCACACCCAGCCCCGCCGTCTGGCTGCAAGGACAGTAGCCGAACGCATCGCATCCGAGCTCGGCGTCGAAATCGGCCAGGAAGTCGGTTTCCAAGTCCGTTTCACCGGTGAAGTGAGCGCTTCCACCAAGATCAAACTCATGACCGACGGCATCCTCCTGGCCGAAATCCAGCGGGACAGGCTCCTCAGGAAATACAGCACCATCATCATCGACGAGGCCCACGAGCGCAGCCTCAACATCGACTTCATCCTTGGCTACCTCAAGCGGATCCTTCCCCAGCGCCCGGACCTGAAAGTCATCATTACCTCGGCCACGATCGACCCCGGGCGCTTTGCCAAACACTTCGGAACCGAGGAATCCCCGGCTCCGATCCTTGAGGTCTCCGGCCGGACCTACCCCGTGGAGATCCGTTATCGTCCCCTCTCGCAGCCGGCCGACCCCGACGAAGACGGTTCAGACGACGAACTGGAAGAAGACCGCGACCCGCTGGATGCTGTGTGCGACGCCGTGGATGAACTCGCCAAGGAGGCGCCCGGCGACATCCTCGTGTTCTTCTCCGGGGAGCGCGAAATCCGTGACGCGGCCGAGGCCATTAACGGCCGCATACAGGCCAACCGCAGACTTGCCGGTACGGAAGTCCTGCCGCTCTTTGCCCGCCTCAGCCTGCAGGAGCAGCACCGTGTCTTCAATCCCGGGGGCAAGCGGCGAATCATCCTGGCCACCAACGTAGCGGAGACCTCCTTGACGGTCCCGGGCATCAAATATGTGATCGACACCGGCACGGCCCGCATCTCCAGGTATTCGCACCGCACCAAAGTGCAGCGTTTGCCGATTGAACGGGTGTCACAGGCATCGGCCAATCAGCGTTCAGGCCGTTGCGGCCGCGTTTCGGAAGGCATCGCAATACGCCTTTACTCGGAAGAGGACTACGAATCCCGACCGCAGTTCACCGATCCGGAGATTCTGCGGACCAACCTCGCTGCCGTCATCCTGCAGATGACGGCCATGGGCGTTGCCCGCGGACCGAAGGACGTGGAGAACTTTCCCTTTGTTGAGCCACCCGACTCGCGGGCCATCAACGACGGCGTCACACTCCTCCGTGAACTCGGGGCACTAACAGCCACCCAACCACAGGGAACGGCACAACGGGAGGGCCCGGGTGGGACAACGGGGAAAGCACGCAGCAACCAGGCCCGGACCGGCAGCGGCCTGACCGCCGTCGGGCAGAAACTTGCCCAGCTGCCGGTGGACCCAAGACTCGGCCGCATGATCGTCGAAGCGGGCAAACGGGGTTGTGTCCGCGAGGTCATGATCCTGGCTGCCGCCCTCACTATCCAGGATCCGCGCGAACGTCCAACGGATAAGCAGCAACTGGCAGCGGAGAAGCACGCACGGTTCCGGGACGAGAACTCCGACTTCACCGGGTACCTCAACCTGTGGAACTACGTCCAGGAAAAGCAGCGGGAACTCTCCTCGACGCAATTTCGCAGGCTTTGCCGTAACGAATTCATCAACTACCTCCGGATCCGCGAGTGGCAGGACCTTTTTACGCAACTGCGTCAACTGGCCAAGCCGCTGGGTATCACGCTTGACAACAAGCGCGAGGCCGATCCGGTCGGCAACCATGAGGGCATCCATATCAGCCTGCTGTCCGGACTGCTGAGCCACATCGGACTCCTGGACGAGCGAAAGCGTGAATATGCGGGCGCCCGCGGAACCCGGTTCGCCATCTTCCCCGGCTCGGCCTTGTTCAAGAAATCTCCGGCCTTCGTCATGGCTGCCGAACTGGTGGAAACCAGCCGCTTGTGGGCTCGGGTCGCTGCCAGGTTCGATCCCCTATGGGCCGAACAGGTTGCCCCGGACCTGGTCAAGCGCTCCTACAGCGAACCGCACTGGTCCTCGCGCCAAGGTTCCGTCATGGCCCACGAGAAAGTCACGCTGTACGGTGTGCCGATCATCCCCAACCGACGGGTCAACTACGGCCGTATCGATCCCGAATTGTCACGGGAACTGTTTATCCGCCATGCCCTGGTGGAGGGCGAGTGGCGGACCCACCACAAGTTCTTCCACCGGAACCGTGCCCTTCTTCAGGAAATCGAGGAACTGGAAACCCGGATGCGTCGTCGCGACATCCTGGTGGATGACCAGACACTCTTCGAGTTCTATGACGCCCGGGTGGGCAAGGACGTCGTCTCAGAGCGGCATTTCGACAAGTGGTGGAAGGAGGCCCGCCAATCCGACCCGCATCTGCTGGACTTCGACCAGTCGCTCTTGATGAGCGAGGATGCCGAAGCCTTGGACGATTCGGCCTACCCGAAGACCTGGTTGCACAAGGGATTTGAACTCCCCCTTAGCTATGAATTCCATCCGGTAGCTCCCGGTTCCGCCCCGAACCCGTCCGACGGTGTTACGGCCGAAGTTCCGGTGCTGTTCCTGAACCAGCTGGATGACGCGCCTTTCCGGTGGCAGATCCCCGGCCAACGCACGGAGCTCGTGACGGCACTCATCAAATCGTTGCCAAAACAGGTGAGGAAGAACTTCGTTCCCGCTCCGGACGTAGCACGGCAGGCGACGGCCGCCCTCGCGGCGGATTTCGATCCCGCTACGGACGAACTCGAACCATCCTTGGAGTTGGTCCTCCGCCGCCTCCGCGGACATATCATCCCGCCTGGATCGTGGAACTGGGACGCAGTGCCTCCACACCTGCGCGTAAGTTTCAAAGTAGTCGACAGCAGCGGCAAGGTCCTGGACGAAGGTAAGGATCTCGCCGGACTCCAGGAGAAACTGGCCCCCGCTACGCGTCGCGCCATTGCTGAATCCCTCGGGGCCACACCGGCGACGACGACGCGCCCCAAGAAGGGCAAGGACTCCGGAGCATCCGGCCCTGCACAAGTTCAAACTCCGACGCCGGCCAGCTCCGGCGCGGATGTCGCGGGCTCCGCTAACGGTGCGGTTGCCGAACGTACAGGAATCACCCAATGGGACGTCGGTACCATCGAGCGGCAGGTTACCCGAACGGTCAAGGGCCACGCCGTCACAGGTTTCCCCGCCCTTGTTGACGAGGGAAAGTCCGTCGCCCTTCGGGTCTTCCAGACCCGGCAGGAGCAGGAAGCCGCCATGCGCACTGGAGTGATCCGCCTCCTTGCGCTGCGGATTCCCTCGCCGGACCGTTACGTGTTGGAGCACTTGAGCAATACGGAGAAACTGACCTTCAGCCAGAACCCGCACGGCTCCGTGGCAGCCCTGATCGCGGACTGCGCGCTTGCCGCCATCGACAAACTCACGCCGGTAGCCCTGCCGTGGGACCAAGAGGCCTTCGACGCGTTGTATGAAGTAGTCCGCGCAGACCTTATCGATACAGTTTTCACCGTGACGGCCGTCGTCGAGCGCATCCTGGCGAGTACCCGGCGCATCCAGAAGCAGCTGAAGTCGAACGCCAGCCTTGCCCTCATCAGCGCCCTTAACGACATGAAGAGCCAGTTGGAGCAGCTGGTCTTCCCGGGCTTTGTGGCACAGACGGGCTACGCACAGCTGAGTCAGCTGCCGAGGTATCTGCAGGCGATTGAAAAGCGGCTCGAGAAGCTTCCGGGCAACGTCCAACGGGATGGGTTGAACATGGCTGTGATCCAAGCCCTTGAGGACGACTACGATGACGCCGTTTCGGCGTTGCTCCCGGGTCGCCGGGCCGGGACGGAGTTAACCCGGGTGCGCTGGATGATCGAGGAACTGCGGGTCAGCCTCTTCGCAGGGGAACTTGGCACCGCCTACTCGGTCTCCGAGAAGCGTATTCGAACCGTTCTCAACCAAGCCTTGGCGCCTGCCTAAGCAGCTGAACGGAACCCGGCGGTGCTGATGAAGCACCGCCGGGTTAACTCATGAAACGACTAGTCCTCGGGCACAAACGCAGCATGGCCGGCAGACCTCAAAGCTGCCCGCAGCTTGACGGCCGTGGCATCCATGACTGCGGGGTCCGGGTTACGGTCCACGTTGTGCACTTCGAAATCCGCCAGGGAGTAGGCCGGCCACACATGCACGTGCAGGTGGTCCACTTCGAATCCTTCCATCAGTACGCCGACCCTCTTGGCCGCGAAGAGCTCTTCCTGGACCTTGCCGATGCGCTGTGCGACGTCCATGACCTTGGCCAGCAATTCCGGGCTGGCGTGCGTCCACGAGTCGACTTCCTCACGTGGTACCACCAAGGTGTGTCCTGGAGTAATAGGGGCGATCGTCAGGAAGGCCACGACGTCGTCGTCCTTCCAGACGAAGCGGCCGGGGATCTCCCCGTTGATGATCCTGGTGAACAGCGTGCTCATGCGTCTGCCCTTTCTGACGGTTCCTGAAGTGTGGAGGTGTCCAACACGAATCGGTACTTGACGTCGCCCGCCACCATGCGGTCATACGCTTCGTTCAGCTGATCCGCACTGACCACCTCGACGTCGCTGGTCACTCCATGCTCCGCGCAGAAGTCCAGCATTTCCTGCGTTTCCTCGATCCCGCCAATCAGCGAGCCGGCATACGCCAGCCGGCGACGGATAAGCAGCCCGGGGCTGACGGGAGGCATGTCCTCCGCGGGAAGCCCCAACTGGAACAGCGCTCCGTCGAGACGGAGTGTCCGGAAGTAGGGGTTGAGGTCGTGCGGCGCCGCAACAGTGTCAATAATGATGTCGATGCTGCGGTTCGCGGCCTCCATGGCCTCCGGGTCCTTGGACAGCACCACGTGGTCGGCACCAAGTTCGCGCGCAGCGTCGAACTTGGACTCGGACGTGGTGAAGACCGTGACGTCGGCGCCCATGGCCTTGGCTATTTTGACCGCCATATGCCCCAGGCCGCCGAGCCCCACGACCCCTACGGAATCGCCGTCCTCGACCTCGAAGTACCGCAACGGCGAGTAGGTTGTGATGCCGGCGCACAACAGCGGCGCTGCAGCAGCAGCGTCCAGGGTTTCCGGGACACGAAGAACGAAGCGGCGGTCAACGACTACCGACGTCGAGTAGCCGCCCTGCGTGATCGCGTCGCCGTTACGCGGGTCCTTGGCCCCATACGTGCCAATGTTCCCGCGCTCGCAGTACTGCTCCAGGCCTTCAAGGCAGCTTTCGCATTCCCGGCAGGAGTCCACCAGGCAGCCAACTCCCACCCGGTCCCCGGGGCTGAAAGTTTTCACGCCGGCACCTACGCGGGTTACCCGGCCGACGATCTCGTGCCCGGGAACCAATGGGTAGGGAGGCAAGCGCCACTCCCCACGGGTTGCATGGACGTCCGAGTGGCACAGTCCGCAAAATTCGATGGCGATCTCTACGTCGTCCTCTTTGGGTGCACGTCGCGCCACCGTCAGGGGCTGCAAGCCGCTGTCCGGGGATGTCGCACCGTACGCGGCGGCAAGTGTGCCTGTGTCGGATTCTTCAGGCTTTTGGATGGTGGCGGGTTCGGCGGGGATCGGTTTGGCAAGGGGCGGGGGCACAGGGCGTCCGGGCGTCATGCTCTGACGCTACTCCCGGCAGCGGCGGTGGTGCCACTTGGGCCGTTTCCCGGACCTGCTTCGAACGGCTCGCTGCCCACCACCACGGGATTCCCCGCGGTGTTCGACCATTGCGAGAAGGAGCCCGGATAAAGGGCTGCGCGGTAACCAGCAAGTTCAAGTGCCACGATCTGGTGCGCAGCCGTGACACCGGAACCACAGTAGACGGCGACGTCGGCCGACTCCCCGACACCCAATTGAGCAAACCGTGCCCGAAGCTGCTCAGGCGGCAGGAAAAAACCGTCGCTGCTGACGTTTTCGGTAGTCGGCGCGCTGACGGCACCCGGTATGTGGCCTGCACGGGGATCCACGGGTTCAATTTCCCCGCGGTAGCGCTCCCCCGCCCGCGCATCCAACAAAATGCCGCGGCTATGCCATGCCCCGGCTTCCTTTTGGGTGATCGTTGGCAGATGTCCGTCGCCCAAGGTGACATCCCCGACGGCGGGACGCACCTCGCCTGCCTCCACGCGGTGACCCTCCGCCCGCCAGGCGGCCAGGCCGCCGTCGAGCAGGTGAACAGACCCAATCCCGGCGTTCCTCAGCATCCACCAAACCCGGGCGGCAGCCATGCTCCCGCTGTCGTCGTAAGCAACGATCGTGTCGCCGTTGTTGATGCCCCAACGTCGCGCCACCTCCTGGAACTTCTCACGGGAAGGCATCGGGTGCCTGCCCAGTTCCGGCCGCGCATGGTCTGCAAGTTCGTTGGGAAGATCGACAAACACAGCGCCGGGAAGATGGCCCGCCAGATATTGGTCGCGCCCGTCCGTGCGCCCCAACACCCAGCGGACATCCAGGATTACGGTGCGCTCCCCGGCCTCCAGGCGGCGGTGCAGTTCGGCTGCGTCCATCAGCGTTGCCATCAATTCTCCTTCGCTCGACCAGCGCAACTCCGCGCCCGGCTTCCAGCCTAGCCCGGGCCACCGGCACCGCCGGTAGGCTGGTCAGGTGAGCAATTCGTGTATCCAGGACAGGGCGTGGGCCAACGAGGCCATCCGAAAGATCGAAGCGGAAAACAACCGCTCGGCAGACACCCACCTCTACGCCGTTCCGCTGCCGGAGCATTGGGGCGTCCAACTGTACCTGAAGGACGAGTCGACGCACCGTTCCGGCAGCCTCAAACACCGCCTGGCCCGCTCCTTGTTCCTCTACGGACTGGTCAACGGCTGGATCACGGAGGGAACCACCATTGTGGAGGCCTCAAGCGGCAGCACAGCCGTGTCCGAAGCGTATTTCGCCCGCCTCATCGGTTTGCCGTTCATCGCGGTCATGACCAAAACCACCAGCCCGGAGAAGATCGCGCTCATTGAAGAGTTCGGCGGTGCGTGTCTTTTCGTCGACCACGCTTCCGAGGTGTACGCCGTAGCGGAAGCAACCGCAAGGACATCCGGCGGCTATTACATGGACCAGTTCACCTTCGCTGAGCGTGCCACCGATTGGCGGGGCAACAACAACATTGCCGAATCGATCTTCGAGCAACTGGCGCTTGAAGAACATCCGGTTCCCGACTGGATCGTGGTGGGTGCCGGAACCGGAGGGACCAGCGCAACCATTGGACGCTACCTGCGCTATAACCGGCACAGCACCTGCCTCGCGGTGGTTGATCCCGAGAACTCTGCGTTCTACCCGGCGTGGAAGGAAGGCAACGCAGAAGCTGCCACCGGACTTCCTTCGCGCATCGAAGGCATCGGCCGGCCGCGTGCCGAACCGAGCTTTGTCCCGGCAGTGATCGACCACATGATCCAGGTGCCGGACGCCGCGTCCGTGGCGGCGATGCGGCACCTGCGACGACTCACGGGACTGCACGCCGGCCCCTCCACCGGCACCAATCTGTGGGGCGTCTGGCAATTGGTGGCCGGCATGGTTTCGGAGGGACGGCAGGGCAGCATCGTTTCGTTGATGTGCGATGCCGGCGATCGTTACGCAGGCAGCTATAACAACGACGAATGGCTGGTTGCGAAAGGACTGGACCCGGCTCCATACGAGGTTGTCCTGGAACAATTCCACGAGACGGGCATCTGGACCGGCTAGACGTCTACGGACTCCCGGGGAGAGAGGCGCTCGTAGGTGGTGCCATAACGCGCACCAATCCGGGTGACGTGGCCCTCCACGATTCCGCGTCCAAGTTCATTGAGCAAGCCGTCGTGGACGGGAAATGCTTTGGGAGCACGCACGGAAATGACAAAGTCCACCACCTCGCCAACCTTGGACCAGGGCGCGTGGATGGGTACCAGAAGCGTACTGACCGTGATGCCGTCCGGAACCACGAACGAGTCACCCGGGTGGAAGACATTTGCATCCACGAGGTACCCGATGTTCGCCACCACCGGGATCTGGGCGTGGATTACTGCATGCTGGCCACCAAACGTCCGGACATGGAAGCCCGCAACCTCGAACTCAGACCCCGGTTCCACCGCATGGATCCGCCGTGCCACATCTTCTTCCCGGGCAGTTTCCTTCAGCGCAGCTTCCTTCAATGCGGTGGCTACACCGGCCGGAGCGTAAACCTGCAGGGAAGCGTCGCTGCGCAGCGCCGTAAGCACCGCCGGCCGATCTATGTGATCGTTATGCTCATGGGTAACCAGTACCGCATGGGCCCCGGCCAAGGCTTCCTCCGCCTCTGAGAAGGTTCCCGGATCAATCACCAGGACCCTTTGCGCTTTTTCGAGGCGGACACAGGCGTGCGTGTACTTGGTGAGCTTCATGCTGACAGCCTAGGGGCGGCCTCCGACAGTGTCCAAGCTTCCCCGGCTGGTAAAATTGGGGTTTGCCAGCGTCCCCAGGGAAGTGAGTTTGTCAATGCCACAGGGCACCAATTCCGCCACGACCGGCCCAGCCGCGCCGGCCACCAGCGGCGTCAAGGAGCAGCGCGTCACCAAGCAGCGCTTGGCTGTAAGCGCCGCCCTGGATGAATTGGACGACTTCGTCAGCACCCAGGAGTTGTACCGCCTGCTGCAGAACAAGGGCATTTCCGTGTCATTGGCCACGGCCTACCGCATTCTTCAATCCCTTGCCGACGATGGCCTGATTGACGTCCTGCGCAACGGTGAAGGCGAGGCCGTCTACCGCCGGTGTGCTGTCACGGGACACCACCACCACCTGCTGTGCCGCAACTGCGGAAAGGCGGTAGAGGTGGAGGCGCCCGCTGTAGAAACGTGGGCAGCCCGGACCGCGACGGACCACGGCTTCACCGAAGTCGCCCACACGGTGGAGATCTTCGGGCTGTGCCCGGAGTGCACTGCGAAGAAGGCTGCCGGAAAGCTCTAGGGTTTCCAGCGTCCTTCTTGGCCTTACGGGGGCTCCGGCTACAGGGCGCCCGCCGGCTGGTCCCGGGACACCCTGCCGTTGAGGCCACGGTTTGCCCTGATCCGCCCGATGATCCTGCATGCCACGTAAATAAGGAAGGACAACGTGGTGACGTAGGGGCTGATGGGAATGCGGCTGCCGAGCGCCAGCAGGATTCCGCCCACGGTCGCCGTCGTCGCAAACAGGACGCTCAACAGCACAACAAGCCGCGGTGACGTGGTGACCTTCAAGGCAGCAGCGGCCGGTGTAATCAGCAGTGCCAGGACCAGCAACGCGCCAACAATCTGGATGGAGAGGGCGACGCTGATGCCCAACAACACCATGAAGCCGATGGCCAACCCGCGGACGGGCACTCCCCGGGCCTCAGCCATCTCGGGATCCACGCTCGCGAAACTCAGCGGCCTCCAAATGGCGACCAGTGCGATCATCACTGCAACTGCCGTCCCGGCGAGGGCTTGCAGCTGGACGGTGTCGACGGACACGATCTGACCGGTCAACAAGCCGAACTTGTTGGCCGCGCGGCCTTCGTAAAGAGCAAGGAAGAGGATACCCAGGCCAAGGCCGAACGGCATGATCACACCGATGATGGAGTTCTTGTCCCGCGCCCGCACGCCCATGAATCCCAGCAGCACCGCCGCAGCCACGGAGCCCACCAGGGAACCGAAGATGATGTCTGCACCGATCAAAAGGGCAAAAGCCGCACCGGCAAAAGACAATTCCGAGATGCCGTGGACTGCGAAGGCGAGATCCCTTTTCATCACGAAAGTTCCTACCAGGCCTCCAAGCAGCCCCAGGACAGCTCCGGCCCAAATGGAGTTCTGGACCAGGACCAGCAATTCGCCGTAGTTTTCGAAGTTGAAAATGGTCTGCAGGATGCTCGCGAGGTCCATCTAGTATTCCTCCCCGGCGTTGGCGTGCGCATCGTCATGGAAGTGCGTGGTTGCGTCGGGCAAGCCGACGACGACGATCCTTCCGTTGGTGTGGATGACCTCAACATGGCTGTTGTACAGCTCGGAAAGAACTTCCGTGGTCATGACCTCCTGCGGCGTCCCCACCCGGAATTGCCCTCCGGCCAGGTAGAGGACGCGATCCACGTAGTCGATCACGGGGTTGATTTCGTGCGTCACGAACACCACCGCGCTGTTCTGGGCGTGGCACTGCTCGTTGATGAGCGAGCTGACGCCCTGTTGGTGATGCAGGTCGAGGGAAAGCAACGGCTCGTCACAGAGGAGCACCTCCGGTTCCGTGGCCAAAGCCTGTGCCACCCTGAGCCGTTGTTGCTCGCCGCCGGAGAGTTGCCCTATCGGTACTTTGGCGTAGTCGGAAGCACCCACGAGTTCAAGCAGTTCATCAATCCGCCTGTTGACCGTTCGGGACCCCAAGCGCATGCCCCAGCGGTGACCGTCAATGCCCAAGGCAACAAGGTCCCGGGCCCGCAGCGGGGTATCCGAGGCAAACGATTTTTGCTGTGGGATGTAACCGATCCGTTTACTTCCGCGTTCCACCGGGTGGCCGGCCAACGTCACCGTTCCGGAGTGCAGTTCCTGGAGTCCGAGGAGGACTTTGAGGAAGCTGGTCTTGCCGCTGCCGTTCGGGCCAAGAACAGCGAAGAACTCCCCCGGGTTGATGTCGAGATCGAGATTTCGCCACAGTGTCCTCTTGCCGAACTGCAGGCTCGCTCCGCGGAGGCTCACTACCGGTGTCAAAAGTTGTCCTCGATCCACGCACTGCCGTGCAGCGCGATTGTTTTCATGGCGCAGGGCTATGCGCCCATGGTGGCGGCAGGCAGAAGGCCCCGCAGCCACCCTCAATATCTTAGGACGCTGGCGGGGCCCTTCACTGCCAATGTGGTTTCAGAAAGCTACTTTGCGAGGGCTGCCGAGATGGATTCCACGTTCTCGGTCATCCATTGGACGTAGTCCTTGCCGTCCGGCAGCGTTTCGGTGAAGTTCACTACAGGGACGCCTGCGGTCTCTGCCGCTTTTTTGACAGACTCGGTCTGGGGTCCCTCGGTCTGCTCGTTGTAGGCGAGCAACCGCACGGTCTTGGCACTGACCAGGTCCGTGGTCTCCTTGAGGACAGAGGCAGGGACGTCCGTCCCTTCTTCGATGGCGGCACTGTAAGCCTCGGGCGTCTTGTTCTCCAGCCCCGCCGCTTCCAGCAGGTACAGCGGAACGGGCTCCGTAATGGCTACGGGCGCGTGCTCGTTGGCAGCCTTGACGGCGTCAAGCTTTCCCGTCAACTCACCCAACTTAGCCTTGAAGGCGTCAGCATTTGCCGTAAAGGTGGAAGCCGACGCGGCGTCAAGGCTGCCGAGCTTGCTTGCCACCGCATCCGCCAACTTGGTCATTGTCTCCAGGCTGTACCAAACGTGCTCATTGAACTCGCCATGGTTGTGGGTGTGGCCCTCTTCGGAGTGGGACTCCTCGCTATGGCTCTCTTCCTCCGGGGCGAGGCCGGAAACTTCGACGGCACTGATCATGTTGTCGTGGCCGACTTTCGTCTCGTCCGCGATCTTGTGGAGGAACTCGTCGTAGCCCCCACCGTTCTCCACAACGAGCTTGGCCTTGGAAATAACCAGCTTGTCCTGCGCGCTCGCTTCATAGGAGTGCGGGTCCTGGCTGGTCTTGGTGATGATGGCGCTGACGTTGACCTTATCCCCGCCAATGGCCTTGACTACATCCCCGTAGACGTTGGTGGACGTTACCACTTCGATCGCCGTTGACGATGAAGCAGTTGTCGAATTCCCGTTTCCGGCGCCGGCGGAACCGGAGCAGGAGGAAAGCAACAGGGCGGCAAGACCGGCAGAAGCGGCCAGGGACAGGCGGGCGGCGGGACGACGCACGGAGACCTCGGATCTACTCAAAATGAGAATCAAACACAATTACTGGGTGGCTCCAGTGTAGCCCTAAATGGGAATGATTCCTATTTAGGGCCGCTGGCGCCTGGCCTTACAGGGCAGGCGCCAGCTTTGGACCGTGGATCACACAGCCTGGGAACCGCCGTAGCGCCGGATTCCTGTGGCCTGCGTGGCGTCCCGGATTTCTCCTACCAACTGCTCAATGACGTCCTCAAGGAACAAGACTCCGGTGGTTGCTCCCCCAGGCCCCACCACGCGCGCCAAGTGCGAGCCGGTCCGCTGCATCACCGACAACGCCTGTTCTATCTCGTCCTCCGGGGAAAGGTTGGCCAGGGAACGGATACGCCCTTCGGCGATCGGGTGCTTTCGCCCCTCTTCAGGGATGGACAGGATGTCCTTGACGTGCAGGTATCCGGCGAGTTCGCCGTCGTCGTCCACCATGGGGAAACGCGAGAAGCCGGTGCGGCTGACCGCTTTTTCCACCTCCACGGGGGTGGATGCAGTCTTGAGCACCACCAACTTGTCCAACGGAACCATGATGCTTGAGGCTGTGTGTTCCGAGAACTCCAGAGCTCCGCTCAGCAGGCCGGCTTCGTCGTCCACCAGGCCATGGCGGGTGGACTCCTGGACGATGGACTGCACTTCCTCCAGGGTGAACGATGACGAAACCTCGTCCTTGGGCTCGATCTTCATCAGGCGCAGGATGTGGTTCGCAAGCCAGTTCAGGGTCCAGATCACCGGGTTCACCACACGGGAAATGAACACGAGTGGCGGTGCCAGAAGGAGTGCCGCCTTGTCTGCGACAGACACCGAAATGTTCTTCGGGACCATTTCGCCAAAGGTGACGTGCAGGAACGTGACAAACAACAGTGCGATCGCAAAAGCGATGACATCCGCCAATTCCACCGGCATTCCAACAGCCTCCAGCGGCTCAGCCAGGAGGTGGTGGATCGCAGGCTCTGCAACCTGGAGGATCAAGAGGGAACACACCGTGATGCCCAACTGCGCACACGCGAGCATCAAGGAGACGTTCTCCATGGCGCGCAGCGTTGTCTGCGCCCTCTTGGAGCCTTGCTCAGCCAGCGGTTCTATCTGGCTGCGGCGGGCGGACATGACGGCGAACTCGGCGCCAACGAAGAATGCGTTGCCGATCAGGAGGATCACCAACCAGACAATCCCTGCCCAGTCACTCATCGCGCACCTGCCTCGTGTCGGCCGTTGTCGTCATCTGCCAGCACGGCATCGGTCCCTGCAACGTGGTGGAAGCAGATCCGGTCGATCCTGCGTCCGTCCATCCTCGTTACTGTCAACGTGCCGCCCCCGGCATCCACGGTGTCCCCCACTTTGGCAATCCGGCCCAGCTTGCTCATGACGTACCCGCCCACGGTCTCGTAGGCCGATTCGTCAGGAACCACCAGGTTGGGAATCTGCTCGGACACTTCGTCCGGCCTCAGCAGGCCCGGGAAGAACCAGTCCCCGGACGCGCTCTGCAGCAGGCCCGGACGTACTTTGTCGTGCTCATCCGCCACCTCACCGACGATTTCTTCGACGAGGTCCTCCAAGGTCGTGATTCCCGCGGTGCCGCCATATTCGTCAAGCACGACGGCGAGCTGCAGGTTTCCCTCGCGGAGCGCGGATAGAAGGGCATCCAGGTGGATGGTCTCGGGGACGCGCAGCACGTCTGTCATGATGGCGCCGGCCTCGAGCTTTGCCCGGCGGTCCGAAGGAACGGCGACAGCCTTCTTGATATGGACGACGCCCCGGATATCGTCAGCCGAATCCCCGATGACAGGAAAACGCGAATAACCGGTCCGCCGCGCGGCGTCAAGGATATCGACCACCGGCTGGTCGGCGTCGATCGTTTCCATCCGGATACGTGGAGTCATCACGTCGGCGGCAGTGCGCCCGGAAAAGTTCAGGGTCCGGGCGACGAAGTTTGCGGTGCCGGGATCGAGGGTGCCCAGCTCCGCGGAGCGCCGCACCAAGGATGCCAGTTCAGCCGGGGTCCGGGCGCCGGAAATTTCCTCCTTTGCCTCAAGGCCGAACAAATTCAGGACCTTGTTCGAAAAGCCGTTGAGCACAATGATGGCCGGCTTGAAAACCGCGGTGAACAGCAACTGCGGACGTGCCAGGCGCCGCCCCAGGGGGAACGCCAACGCGATGGCCATGTTCTTGGGAACCAGCTCACCGATCAGCATCGATAGGAGCGTCGCAAGAACCATTGCGACAACCAGTGCCACGGAGTGTGCAACCTCTGGACCGAGGCCCAATAGTCCAAGCGGGCCCGAGAGGAGCTGGCCGACCGATGGTTCCATGACGAAACCGGTCAGCAGGGTGGTCAACGTAATACCAAGCTGGCAACTGGACAGCTGGGTGGAGAGGGACTTGAGGCATTTCAGCAGGGGCCGCGCAGCGTGGTCGCCGTCATCAACCGCCCGCTGAACGGTTGCCTGGTCCAAGGCAACCAGGGAAAACTCGACTGCTACAAAGAATCCGGTCCCCAGGATCAGGGCAAAACCGGCAAGGAGAAGAATCCATTCCATTTAGCGCGTTCCCCCAGGCTCAAGAGTTCTCAGTTCAGGAGCTCGCAATGGAGTGGTGGCCACAGATACGGGCGCTCGCCCCGGCGGAGGCTGGTCAGGTCCCTCAGACGCATGGTCTGCGGCACCACCGGCTTGGAACGCCGGCGCGTGATGGGCATGTGAACGGGTGTTGCCGGCTCGCGGGGCACGCTGTGCGGAGTGGCCAGTTCGGCTCCCCCGACAGTACCCAGGCCGGCACCTAGATTTACTGTCCATAAGGATTTCAGTCTACAGGGAGCCCGGCCGGAGCCCCTTCTGAGGCAGCAGTGCGCCGCGGGAAAATGACGCAGAGAAGCAATACGGGAGCCGCAACATGATTTAGGTCACCACTATTGGCAGTTAACCAACGATCCTAACTAGACTGGCAAAGGTCTGAGTTCGCGGGACCCGGACCCTGGCGCATTGTTGTGGAAAAGCAACCTTGGCCAGCGGGAAATCAACACTCATGGAAGAGGCGTATTTCAAGTGCCAGAGCAGCCCAGCCACCGTCTACCAGAGGAATTTGGCGGAAACGAGTGGCTCGTTGACGAACTGTACGAGCGGTACCAGCAGGACAAGAATTCGGTCGACGCCAAGTGGTGGCCGCTCTTCGAGTCTTTCGATACCGGTGACGGCACTTCTTCCAACGGAACCTCCGCAGCCCCGACGGCTGCCAATCCCCCCACCCAAGTACTTCCCGTGGTAGCTCCCGCTGCAGCGGCTCCGGCACCGGCGCCGGCCGCTCCCGCAGCTGCCCCGGCCGCTGCACCGGCCCCTGCTGCTGACGCGGCAGCCCAGGCCCCGGCGAAGAAAGCACCTGCCACGGTTGCCAAGGACGGAGCAAAGAAGCCCGCCGGCGGCAACGCAGCACAGCCGATTCCGGCCCAGCTCCCGAAGAGCACCAAGGCGCCCACCGCACCGGAAGAGGACGTCGTATCGGTCCTCCGCGGTCCGGCCAAGGCCATCGCCTCCAACATGGTGACCAGCCTCGAGGTCCCCACGGCCACGAGTGTACGGGCAGTCCCCGCCAAACTGCTGATCGACAACCGCGTGGTCATCAACTCCAACCTTGCCCGTGCCCGCGGTGGCAAGGTGTCCTTCACGCACCTTATCGGTTACGCCGTTGTCCGCGCGTTGTCGCAGTTCCCGTCAATGAATGTCTACTACGACGAAATCGACGGCAAGCCCAGCGCTGTCCAGCCTGCCCACGTCAACTTCGGCATCGCCATTGACATGCCCAAGCCCGATGGCACGCGCCTCCTGATGGTTCCCAACATCAAGAAGGCCGAGACCATGGACTTCGCCGAGTTCTGGCACACCTACGAGGACCTCATCAAGCGCGCCCGCAACGGTAAGCTGACTGCCGACGACCACGCCGGCACCACTGTTTCGCTGACCAACCCGGGCGGCATCGGCACGGTTCACTCCGTACCGCGCCTGTCCAAGGGCCAAGCCGCCATTATCGGGGTGGGAGCACTTGACTACCCCGCCGAGTTCCAGGGCGCGAGCGAGAAGATCATTGCCCAGAATGCCATCAGCAAGATCCTCACCCTGACCTCCACGTACGACCACCGTGTCATCCAGGGAGCCGGCAGCGGCGAGTTCCTCAAGCTCGTCCACCAACTGCTCCTCGGCGCGCAGAACTTCTACGACGAAATCTTCGAAGCCCTGCGCATTCCGTACGAGCCCGTCCGCTGGAGCCCCGACCTCCAGGTCGATCCCGCTGACGAGATCAACAAGGTGGCGCGGATCCAACAGCTGATCCACTCCTACCGCGTGCGCGGCCACCTCATGGCCGACACCGACCCCCTGGAGTACGTCCAGCGGAAGCACCCGGACCTCGACGTCCTCACCTATGGCCTCACGCTCTGGGACCTGGACCGCGAATGGCCCACGGGTGGGTTCGGCGGCAAGCCCCAGCTGAAGTTCCGTGACATCCTCGGCGTGCTGCGTGATGCTTACTGCCGCACCACAGGCATCGAGTACATGCACATCCAGGAGCCTGCGGAGCGCAAGTGGTTCCAGGACGAGCTTGAACACCCGTACTCCAAGCCAAGCCGTGAAGAGCAGCTGCGCATTGTGTCCAAGCTCAATGCAGCCGAGGCTTTCGAAACCTTCCTGCAGACCAAGTTCGTGGGACAGAAGCGCTTCTCCCTCGAGGGCGGCGAGTCGTTGATTCCGCTGCTCGATGCCGTGATCTCGGACGCAGCCGATGACGGCCTGGACGAAGTCGCAATCGGCATGGCCCACCGCGGCCGCCTCAACGTCCTGACGAACATCGCAGGCAAGACCTACGCACAGGTGTTCCGCGAATTCGAAGGAACCCAGGACCCCCGCTCGGTCCAGGGCTCCGGTGACGTCAAGTACCACCTCGGCACTGAAGGCACGTTCACGTCGGACAACGGCAAGCAGACCAAGGTGTACCTGGCCGCTAACCCGTCGCACCTTGAAGCTGTGGACTCCGTCCTGGAAGGCATCGTCCGCGCCAAGCAGGACCGCCTGGACCAGGGCGAATCCTTCCCCGTCCTGCCCATCATGGTGCACGGTGACGCCGCGTTTGCCGGCCAGGGTGTCGTGGCGGAAACCCTGAACCTTTCGCAGCTCCGTGGCTACCGCACCGGCGGTACGATCCACGTGATCGTCAACAACCAGGTCGGCTTCACCACGGCTCCTTCTTCTTCCCGTTCGTCCACGTACTCCACGGACGTTGCGAAGATGATCCAGGCACCGGTCTTCCACGTGAATGGTGACGACCCCGAGGCCGTGGTCCGCGTAGCGCAGCTCGCGTACCAGTTCCGCCAGCGCTTCCACAAGGATGTCGTCATCGACATGGTTTGCTACCGCCGCCGCGGGCACAACGAGGGCGACGACCCCTCGATGACGCAGCCATTGATGTACAACCTGATCGAAGCCAAGCGCTCGGTCCGTAAGCTGTACACGGAATCCCTGATTGGCCGTGGCGATATCACCGAGGAAGAAGCAGAGCAGCTGCTCCGCGACTACCAGGAACGCCTTGAGCGTGTCTTCGCCGAAACGCACGCAGCCCAGACGTCGCCGATCCCGATCATCACTGCGGACTCCGCAGCTGTTTCGGACATCGAACGGCCCATCGCCCAGCAGGCGGATTTCGGGACCAATTCCCCGACGTCCACGGCCATCTCGGCTGAAACCCTTGCGCGCATCGGCAAGGCCCACCTGGAGATCCCCGAGGGCTTCACGGTGCACTCCAAGCTCAAGCAGCTCCTCGAGAAGCGCGAGCAGATGTCCCGCGAAGGTGGAATCGACTGGGGCTTTGGCGAGATCGCAGCCTTCGGCTCGCTGATCATGGAGGGCGTCCCCGTCCGGCTCGCAGGCCAGGACTCCCGCCGCGGCACGTTTGTCCAGCGCCACGCCGTCTTCCACGACCGCGCCAACGGCAACGAATGGCTGCCCTTGGGCAACCTCTCGGACAATCAGGCCAAGCTGTGGATCTACGACTCCTTGCTGTCCGAATACGCGGCCATGGGCTTCGAATACGGCTACTCCGTGGAGCGTCCCGACGCCTTGGTGCTGTGGGAAGCCCAATTCGGCGACTTCGTCAACGGCGCGCAGACCATCATTGATGAGTTCATCTCCTCGGCTGAGCAAAAGTGGGGTCAGCGTTCTTCGCTCGTGCTCATGCTCCCGCATGGCTACGAAGGCCAGGGCCCGGACCACTCCTCGGCCCGTATTGAGCGCTTCCTCCAGCTGTGCGCCGAGGACAACATGATCGTGGCCAACCCCACGACGGCCGCTTCCCACTTCCACCTCTTGCGCCGTCAGGCCTACAGCCGCCCCCGCAAGCCGTTGATCATCTTCACGCCGAAGCAGCTGCTCCGTCTGAAGGGGGCCGCTTCCGCCGTCGAGGACTTCACCACGGGCGGCTTCAAGCCGGTCATCGGGGAACACGAACTGCAGCCTGCAACCGTGGACCGCGTCATCCTGGTTTCCGGTCGTTTGTACTACGACCTCCTGTCGAACCGTCAGAAGTCCGGCGACACGTCCACTGCGATTATCCGCGTGGAGCAGCTGTACCCGTTGCCGAAGGCCGAGATCGAGGCCGAGCTCGCCAAGTACCCGAACGCAGACATCGTTTGGGCGCAGGACGAGCCCGCCAACCAGGGTCCGTGGCCGTTCATGGGCCTGAACCTGGCTCCTGAGCTGGACCGCAAGGTCCGCCTGGTGTCGCGTCCGGCATCCGCGTCAACGGCCGCCGGGTCGATGAAGCGCCACGCAGCCGAGCAGGACACCCTGATCAAGCAGGCGTTCGAACGCAAGTAAAAACAAAACTGCCCGGCTGGAGGAGCGATGTCCGCGCCTCCAGCCGGGCAGTTCTGTTTAATGGGACAGATACCCGGTTCAAAGACCGGCGCTGATCCTGATGCCGTGCAAGGACCGTAACGAGTGTGAAGAGGTAACCGTGGAAGACAGGAAGCTGCGTATCGCAGCTGTTGGAGATGAATTGCTGGCGGGCTTGGGCGACCCCCGCGCATTGGGTTGGCTCGGACGCGTGCTGGCCCGGACCCCCCAGGACGCGGTCGTGGTGGAAAGCTTCTCACTCCCCTGCCCCATGGAAGGAACCGAGGGCCTCGCGTCACGATGGCAGGATGAAGCGAGCAGGCGTTTCAGTGAAACGCACGAGAACCGCCTGGTGATCGGCCTTTCCGGAAGGGATTTGGAGTTCGGCCTTTCCACCGCACGTAGCCGGCTGAACCTCGCGAACATCCTCGACGGCGCATCCCACAGCGGTGTTGAGGTCTTCGTGGTTGGTCCGCCGCCCACGTTGGATCCAGCCCGGAACAAACGCTTGGCTGAACTCAACACGGCCTTCGCCGATGTCACCACCCGTCGGAACCACCACTACGTCGACACCTTTTCGCCGTTGCTCAACCATGAGCAGTGGCGAACGGACCTCGCAGCAAACGGCGGAACACCCGGACAAGCCGGCTACGGACTCATTGCGTGGCTCGTACTGCACCGTGGCTGGTTCCAGTGGCTTAACATCGCCCAGCCCGAGTAACCGCAAGCTGAGAGAACCGCAGTCGGTGTGAGCTATTGCGCTTCCTCCGTTCGAGATATATCGTGTTTTCCATAACGCGATATATCGCAATTGGAGGGATCATGTCAGACGAACTCTGGACTGTAACAGGCCCACAAACCATTGACGTCGAGGACGTCCGCTCACTCAAGCTGGGAATCGTGAAGGGCCGTTTCGACGTCGTAACCCACGATGAACCTTTCGCCCGGATCGAAATCAGCGAGATCTCCGGCGACCCCCTCACCGTCACCTTGGTGGATGGGCGGCTTGAGATCCGCCATCAGCTCCAGGGGCCACAAGGGTGGTTCCGCAACCTGATGGGAACGGTTAACAACAGCAGCACCAACTCGGTGGTGGTCGGTGTCGCGCTGCCACCCGGCGTCGATGTCGAAGCAGGAACGGTGAGCGGCGACGGCATGGTTTCCCGAACCCACGGCCGCACGCGGCTGAACACCGTTTCCGGTTCGGTCATGGCTGATGCCACCAGCGGCGAACTCCACGTCAACACCGTCAGCGGTGAGGTCATCGCCAGAAACCACGACGGCGTCCTGACCGCCAAGAGCGTCTCAGGGGAAGTAACGGCGTCGGGCAAGTTCTCCAACATCCGCGCGACCACCGTGAGCGGCGACCTCAGCTTCGACCTGCACAGCTACACCAACGATTTTGGTGCCAACTCCGTCTCCGGCGACCTGACCATACGACTGCCGCACGATGTAGGCCTCGACATCGTGGCGAAATCGGCGAGTGGCACAGTAGTCATCGACGACCAGATGTACACCCAGCCCGGCAGCAACGTGCACACCATTGTGGGTCCTGACGAAAAGCTGATGCTGGTACGGACCAACACCGTTTCCGGCAAGACCTACATCATGCACGGGAGTGCTCCCACGGCTGATAACGGCCACCCGTTTCCCGGCGAAGCAGGTCTCTGATGCCTCCGGTCTTCGCCCATGGTGCACTGCGCCTCTACCTCCTGGCGCTGCTCGAATCCGGGCCAAAGCACGGGTACGAACTCATCAAAGCCTTGGGGGACCGCTTTGGGGGAACCTACTCCCCCAGCGCCGGAACCATCTATCCGCGGCTCCAAAAGCTGGAGGAAGAAGGCCTCGTGGCCACTGAGTTGGAAGGCAGGCGCACCAAGTACCTCGTCACGGACGCCGGCAGGGCGGAACTGGACAGGCGGCGCGAAGAGCTCGCCGACGTCGAAAACAATATCTCGGAGTCCGTGCGCCGACTGGCCGATAACTTGCGCAGCGACATCCGCACCAACATGCGCGGGCTGCGGGCCGACCTTGCTGCCACCGCGGAAGCCGCCCGCGCTCACGCAACGGCAGCCACCTTCCAGAGCCGGACGAAGGGCTACTCCGCCGAAGGCCAACGCATCCTCAAAGAGGCCGAACTCATGGTGCAGACCTTCAGGGACGACATCCGGGTCGAGTTGCGCCAGCACGGTGCAGCGCACGAGTTAACGCCGGTGACGCTCGAGACGGTGCGGGCCGTTTTGGACCAGGCCCGCATTTCCATCCGCAATTCGCTTCAGAATTGAGCACGGACCTTCCGGTTCGCGACCCAGCGGCTGAATGTGCGAAACTGGAGGGCAGCTCTATTGAGTATCGATCATTGAAGGAGGCCAGCTATGAGCAAGCGTGCACGTAAGCGTCGTGACCGCAAGCGCGGCGGCGCGAACCACGGCAAGCGTCCCAACACCTAAGCCAGCGGCTTAGCGTTCAAGGCTTAACAGCGAAGGCCCCGGAAACCATGCGGTTTCCGGGGCCTTTGGCGTCAAACGCCCGCTCGTGGGCAGCGGACCTAGGCGTCCACAGGCTTCATGGAGTGGATCCGGTCAAGAATCGACGTTTTGAGGTTCTCGGGCGCGGACTCCGTGCATGACCGCTTGACCATGGTTCTAATGAGGCACTCGAGGTCGTACTGCTCCGTGCACTCATCACAGGTGTCCAGGTGCTGCTTGATCTCGGTGAGGTCCTCGCGGGTCAAGGCGCCATCGAGGTACTCGTAGATCCGCTGCATCCGCGTATCGTCGCAATCGCCCAATCCCTGGCAGTCGCTCATTGCTCTTTCTCCTGATTGTTGCTCCCGGCCGTGGCCTGGTCTTCGGTCTGGGCCCTGAAGCCCCGTTCTGCGGCGTAGTCCGCCAGCATGTCCCGCAGCATCTTCCTGCCGCGGTGAAGCCGCGACATAACCGTGCCGATCGGGGTGTTCATGATCTCGGAAATTTGCTTGTAGGCATATCCTTCGACGTCCGCGAAGTAAACCGCCAACCTGAATTCCTCCGGAATGGCCTGCAAGGCGTTCTTGACGTCAGAGTCCGGCAAGTGGTCCAAGGCCTCGGCCTCAGCCGAACGGAGCCCCGACGATGTGTGTGACTCGGCCTTGGCCAACTGCCAGTCCTCGATGGTGTCGGAATTGGACTGCAGCGGCTCGCGCTGGCGCTTCCGATAGAGGTTGATGTAGGTATTCGTCAGGATCCTGTACAGCCACGCCTTCAGGTTTGTCCCCGGCTTGTACTGGTGGAAGGCCGAAAACGCTTTGGTATACGCCTCTTGGACGAGGTCTTCAGCATCCGAGGGATTCCGGGCCATCCTCATTGCAGCCGAGTACAGCTGATCCACATACTGCATTGCGTCACGCTCGAAGCGTTCCCGCCGCTGTTCGGCAGTTTCCGTTGTGACATCGACGTCGATGCCCGCGCCGGCAGCACTGTCTTCTTCAGGGGACAGGCCGGTTGCCTCGTATATGGCCGCTGTGGGCGGTTCAATGGTGCTCATCGTTGCCAAGTCTACTGTCAGTTTCCGGGAATCCGGCTGCGCCGGAAGCCCTGGCTCCAGTAGACCAACACGGTCCCTTACCAAGGTCAAAAAACCAACTCCGTTCAGCACTGCGGCAACACCATGCCGCGGCCCGGTCTTCACCGCGCCTGATGTTCACAACTGCGGGCGCTGGGTAAATATTCCGCAAAGGTGCAAGACTAGAGCAGACTGCACCCCTTGAACACAACACTCATTGACTATTGTGGCAAGCCATCCAGGAGGCAAGACATGTCTGTTATCCGTTTCCTCGCACGACCAATGCTCGCGACCAGCTTCGTTGTTGCAGGTTTGGACAAGCTCAAGAATGCGGACGACACTGCGAAGCAACTGTCCCCCGTGCTCCGCCGCGCCTCGGAATCCCTTCCGTTCCCGGCAGACGAGAAGGTCCTCGCGCGGGTCATCGGCGGCGCGCAACTGGGTGCAGGAGCCCTCCTTGGCCTGGGAAAGATGTCCCGCTTTGCTGCTACTGTGCTGGCCCTGACCTCGGCTTTGAACTCCTATGTTGAATGGCGGTCGGCGGACATCAGCACCAAGGAAGGCCGGGCAGCCAGGCGCGCGCAGCTCCTCCGGAACATCTCGTTGACGGGCGGAGTGTTGCTTGCCGCCGTGGATACGGCCGGCCGCCCCAGCCTGGCTTGGCGCGCCGAGCACCTGGCGGCTGACGCCAGGAAGGCGACGGGCAAGCAGATCAAGCGCGCCGACAAAGCAGTACGCAAGGCCGTAGACACAGCAGTTGGAGCATAAGGAAGCATGACAGGTACCACCGCCGCCAGCACGGACTCAATGAACAGCAGCAAGGCACTGCCGCTGTGGCCGGCCCCCCACGCAAAGTCCCCGATAGACGCCACAGTGACGGTGCCCGGGTCCAAGTCCCTCACCAACCGTTTCCTGGTGCTCGCGGCATTGGCCGACGGCCCCTCGCGCCTCCGCGCTCCCCTGCACTCACGCGACTCCGCATTGATGGTCCAAGCCCTCCGTCAATTGGGCGCCACCGTGACGGAGGTACCCGGTGACGGTACATTTGGCCCGGACCTTGAGATCACTCCACTGGACCCGGCGGCGCAGACAGCAGAAACAGCCATCGACTGCGGCCTTGCGGGAACAGTGATGCGCTTCGTCCCGCCGCTGGCCGCGTTGCGCAATGGTTCCACGCTCTTCGACGGCGACCCGCATGCCCGCAAGCGGCCCATGGGAACCATCATTGAGGCGCTGATTGCCCTCGGGGTGCCGGTCGCCAGCGAAGGCGGCAGGACGCCGTCGGCCCTTCCGTTCACAGTGGACGGAACCGGGGAGGTCCGGGGCGGCCACCTGGTCATCGACGCCAGCGCGTCATCGCAGTTCGTCTCGGCCCTCCTCCTGGTGGGCGCGCGTTTCACTGAGGGGCTGCACCTTGAACACGTCGGTAAGCCCGTCCCGAGCCTGGACCACATCAATATGACGGTGGCCGTCCTCCGCAGCGTTGGCGTCACCGTGGACGATTCCGTGCCGAACCATTGGCGGGTTGCGCCGGGTCCGATCCGCGCTTTCGACCAGAGGATAGAGCAGGACCTCTCCAACGCGGGCCCGTTCCTTGCCGCCGCGCTCGCGACGGGCGGAACTGTAAGGATCCCCAATTGGCCCACCGGGACCACCCAGGTCGGCGATCTCTGGCGCACCATCCTCGCTGCGATGGGTGCCACAGTGACCTTGGAGAACGGCACCCTCACAGTCACCGGCGGTCCGGAGATCAAAGGCGCGGATTTCGATGAGACCAGTGAGCTTGCCCCCACCGTGGCGGCGCTGTGTGCATTGGCAAACGGGCCTTCCCGGCTAACGGGCATCGCACACCTCCGGGGCCACGAAACAGACCGGTTGGCTGCATTGGTCGCCGAGATCAACGGGCTTGGTGGCAACGTTGAGGAGACCGCGGATGGTTTGATCATCCGTCCTGCCACGCTCCACGCCGGAGTCTTCCACAGCTACGCGGACCACCGTATGGCCACGGCCGGCGCCATCCTGGGGCTCGCCGTCGAAGGAGTCCAGGTGGAGGACATCGCCACGACATCCAAGACCATGCCCGAATTCCCGCGGATGTGGGAAGCAATGCTCGAGCAGTCCCGGGACACCGACGAGGCCAGCAGCTGACCATGGGCCGCGACGCACGTTCCTGGGACGAATCCGACGTCCGGATCCGTCCCAACAAAAAGGGTTCAAGGCCCCGTACCAAGGACCGGCCAAGCCACGATGACGCCGTCATCGGCAGGATCATCACCGTGGACCGCGGACGTTACACCGCGATTGTGGATGAGGACTCCGCCAACGAGCGCATCGTCATTGCGGCCCGTGCGCGTGAGTTACGGAGGAGCCCCGTGGTCCCCGGTGACTTCGTTGCCTTGGTCGGCGACGTCTCCGGCGGGCCGGACACACTTGCCAGGCTGGTCCGCGTTGAGGAACGCAAGACCCTTCTTCGCCGCAGCGCCGACGACACCGATCCCATCGAAAGGGTGGTGGTGGCCAACGCAGACCAACTCGTTGTGGTGGTCGCCGCCGCCAACCCGGAACCGCGTACCGGTTTTATCGACCGCGCCTTGGTGGCAGCTTACGACGCCGGTATCGAGCCACTGCTGCTCGTCACCAAAGCGGACGTCAGGGATCCCGCTGAGTTGTTGTCGAATTACCTCAGCCTGGACTTCCCGGTGATCATCAGCCGCACGGCCGACGCTGAAGCCTCCGGAATCGATGCCCGCTCGGATGATGGACTTTCCGCCCGTCTCGACAGCGACGCCGTATCGCGGTTGCGGGCACACCTGGACGGGAAAGTAACCGTCATGTTGGGCCACTCCGGCGTCGGAAAGTCGACCATGGTGAACGCGTTGACAGGTGCCGAGCGCGCCACGGGCGGGGTCAACGCAGTGACGGGCCGCGGTCGGCATACATCATCATCGGCCCTGGCACTGAAACTGGCCGATGCCCCATCCGGCAGTTGGATCATCGACACCCCGGGCATCCGCTCCTTTGGATTGGCCCACGTGGATCCCGACCGTATCCTGCATTCCTTCCCGGACCTCGAGCCGGGTACGGAAGCCTGCGAGCGGGGCTGCAAGCATGACGCCGGTGCCGTCAACTGCGGCCTGGACGCGTGGGTCACCGAGGGTCATGCCGGCCCGTCAGGCGTAGCCCGCCTGTCCTCGCTGCGCAGGCTGCTCGGAGCCGACCCGCGGCTGGAAGCCAAAGAGACCAAAGAACTGGGCACAGTCAACTAGACGACCCATCTTCACGTCCCCGTGCACAGAACGATTCACGATAACTTGGTGGCATGACCCAACCCGTTTCCAGCTACAACGACGACCTGCGCCTGGCCCATGTCCTGGCAGATTCCGTGGATGCACAGACCATGGACCGCTTCAAGGCATTGGACCTGCAGATCGAGACCAAGCCCGACCTGACCCCCGTCACCGACGCCGACAAGGCAGCAGAAGAGGCGATCCGTGGCCAGTTGTCCCGCTCACGTCCCCGTGATGCCGTCCTTGGCGAGGAGTTCGGCAGCAGCGGTCATGGTTCGCGTCGCTGGATCATCGATCCCATCGACGGCACCAAGAACTTCGTGCGCGGCGTGCCGGTGTGGGCCACGTTGATCGCGCTCGTCGACGAGGGCGAACCCGTGGTTGGCGTAGTGAGCGCACCGGCACTGGGCAAGCGTTGGTGGGCGGCCAAGGGCATGGGCGCGTACACGGGACGTTCACTTGCCTCGGCCACGCGGCTCAAGGTTTCCAACGTGTCACGACTCGCCGACGCCTCATTGTCCTATTCGAGCCTCTCCGGCTGGAAAGAGCGTGGCAACCTTGACGAGTTCCTTGGCCTCACGGAAGACGTGTGGCGGACCCGTGCCTATGGCGATTTCTGGTCCTATTGCCTCGTCGCCGAGGGCGCGGTGGACATAGCCTGCGAGCCCGAACTCAACCTCTACGATATGGCCGCACTAGTGCCGATCGTCACGGAAGCGGGGGGTCGCTTTACATCCCTGGAGGGCGAGGACGGTCCCTTCGGAGGCAATGCCCTCGCCACCAATTCCATCCTGCACTCCGAAGTCCTGAAGCAACTGAATCCTGGACTGGACGATCTCCTCTGACACAGCCCGGCACGCGACTTCACGGCCGGTTTGCAGAATTTTCGACGGCGGATGCCCCCTTCCGGGGGCTTCCGCCGTTTTTTCTTCGTCAAAACGAGGATTTTCCAATCCGCCGTAACAATGTGCTTAACAAAGGATCCGGCTTTGGAACGGGCGCGGAGAGTGCCCTAACCTCTTTACAGGTCACGAGTGCCAGCGCAAAACCCCGGTTTGCTGGCCGGCAACCCTCCATTCGCGGTGGGGTGCCCCGGGTGACGACCTGGCCGGTCCGGAACGGATGCGGCAAGCGCGGATCCCTTGGGGATCCCTCTTGAGTGAGGTCCAATGAGCACTGCTACGTTCAACTCCACCATCCTGCCGTCCCTGGCCGCCGAAGAATCGGTGCGCGAAGCCGCCGCAGGCCGTCCCCTGGCCGCAGTTACCGGTGCCGAACTGCAAGCTCCCCTGATCCAGGGCGGACACGTCCGCTACGCAAACCTGGACTACGGAGCGTCCGCACCGGCCTTGACGATCGTGTCCGCATATCTGAACGAGATTCTCCCGTACTACGCGAGCGTCCACCGCGGCGCCGGATACGCCTCACAGATCAGCACCTCCGTTTATGAGAACTCCCGCAACGTGGTCCGCGAGTTCGTCGGCGGCAGGCCCGATGACTCGGTCATTTTCACGCGGAACACCACCGATTCCCTGAACCTGCTGGCCGGCTGCCTGCCTCAACTGGCCGGGAAGCACACTGGTGAGGTCCTGTACCTGGACATCGAGCACCACGCGAACCTCCTTCCTTGGCAAGGAGTCCCGCATCGCAGTGTCGTCGCCCAATCCACCTTGACCGGCACCGTGGCCAAGCTGCGTGACGAACTCAGCCAGGGTGGGGTCTCCTTGCTGGCCGTCACAGGCGCATCCAACGTAACGGGCGAGATCCTGCCTATCGCCGAACTCGCAGCACTCGCGCACGAGTACGGTGCACGCATTGTGGTGGATGCCGCGCAACTCGCCCCGCACCGCCGCATCAACATCGCCGAAGCCGATGTCGACTACGTGGTCTTCTCCGGCCACAAGCTCTACGCACCGTTCGGTGCGGGCGTCGTGGTCGGCCGCCCGGACTGGCTCGACGCCGGCACTCCGCACCTTGCCGGCGGTGGCGCGGTCCGCGAAGCACGTCTGGATTCCGTCAGCTGGGCTACGGGTCCGGCACGCCACGAGGGCGGTTCACCCAACGTTCTCGGCGCCGCGACCCTGGCTCGCGCCACTCAAGTACTGTCCGCGCTTGACCCCCAGGCGTGGCATGATCACGAGGCAGGCATCCGCTCCTATCTGGTTGAAGGTTTACGGGCAATCGATGGTGTGACCGTCCACCAGATTTTCAGCGATTCCGTGGACACCATAGGCGTGGTCAATTTCTCGGTGGAGGGATTCGACGCCGGACTGGTCGCGGCCTACCTTGCAGCTGAGCACGGCGTCGGTCTCCGTGACGGCCGCTTCTGCGCTCACCCCCTCCTCAAGCGCCTCGGGCTGCCTTCGGGGTCCTTGCGTGCAAGCTTCGGCGTCGGCTCCCGGTTGGAGGACGCGGCCCGCTTGCTCGCCGGTATCGAGGAGTTGAAGCGCACCGGACTTGGCTGGGACTACGTCGTGGACGAGGGCCGTTGGGTTCCCGCCAACGATCACCGCAGCTACCCCGAATGGGCACCGAACACTCCAGGTACCGCCGGCGCTGCACCCTGCACAGTCGACTAAGCAGGAGCCCACCTGCCGAGCACTGACCCACGGGAGCGTCCGGTAGTCCACTGACGTATTCGTTCCGGATCCTGCGGTAGATTCGTAGGTATCCCACGGCGTTTGCGGCAAAAGGAGTTTGTGCGTGGCCATGCGTTCAACTGGAGTCTCCGGCCGTATGGGCAGGGGCGGCGGCCCCCGGCTCCATGCCCGGCGCCGGCACGAACTTGGCCAGAGCTTCCAGGACGGCGGGGAGCATTATGACCGCGTGCGCCCGGGCTACCCGGCAGACTCCGCCGATTGGTTGATTCCCCCCGGTGCAATGTCCGCCGTTGACGTTGGTGCGGGCACAGGAAAGTTCACTGCACTTCTGGTTAAGCGTAACTTGGCGGTGACCGCCGTCGATCCTTCCAACGACATGCTGGAACAATTGCGAAAGTCCTATCCGCACGTCATTGCACTGGAGGGAACGGCCGAGGCGACCGGACTGGCGGACTCAGCATTCGACGTCGTCAGCGTTGCCCAGGCGTGGCACTGGTGTGACCCGCTCGAGGCGAGCACGGAGCTGGCCCGTATCCTCAGTCCGCAAGGGGTTCTGGGCCTGATCTGGAACCAACTGGATACCTCTGTACCTTGGGTCCACCGCCTTTCACGCATCATGCATGCCGGCGACGTCCACAAACCGGGTTTCCGGCCGGTCATCGGCCCGGAATTCAAGGACGCAGAGAGCCACCTCACGACGTGGACGGACACGGTTTCGCCGGAAGATGTCATGGAACTGACCAAGTCCCGCAGTTATTACCTCCGCGCCAATGACACTACCCGCGCGAAGGTCATGGCCAACCTTGAGTGGTACTTGTACGAGCATCTTGGCCATGCGCCGGGAGAGCTTCTCGGATTGCCCTACCTCACGCAGACCTGGCGGGCCCGCAAGGCCTGAATCCCGCGGCCACGGTAGGCTTGGACTGTGAAGACCAGTACGCCCTCCTCCTCGATCGAGGACTACGTCAAGGTCATTTACTCCTACACGGAGTGGCAGGACAAGCCCATCACGTCATCCCAACTGGCCCAGCGGCTGGGTGTTGCCAACTCGTCGGTGTCCGAGATGGTGCGAAAACTCAAGGACCAAGGTTTGGTGGACCACCAACCCTACAGTGCCATTCGGTTGACGCCGGAAGGCATGCGCCTGGCGTTGGCGATGGTCCGGCGCCACCGTCTCATTGAGACCTACCTGGTTGAGGAACTGGGATACAGCTGGGATGAAGTCCACGACGAAGCCGAGATGTTGGAACATGCAGTCTCGGATACCTTCATCGAGCGCATGGCAGCAAAGCTTGGCCACCCCGTGCGGGATCCGCACGGCGATCCCATTCCGGCAGCCGACGGCTCAGTCGACCTACCGCATGCCTACCGCATGATTGAACTGGATGAGGGACACTCCGGCCGGATAACCCGCATCAGCGACGAAAACCCCGACCTTCTCCGGTACCTCGCCGCCGAAGAGATCGCCCTCGACTCACCTGTCGAGGTTGTGGGGCGCAAGCCGTTCGGCGGGGCGCTCGTGGTGCGGATCGGGAGTGGAACACGGCGACGTGAATTCGATCTCGCCGATGAAGTCACGTCAGCCCTCTGGGTACAGAGCGGCGAAGTCCACGAGGGCTGTATTCTCCCGGCCCGCTGACAAGCTGCCCCGGCGCGTCCGGTCCCGTATCGTTGAATGGTGATGAGTAGACGTGACGCAGCCCTGGCCCTCGATATTTCCATGGAAATGGCCCAGCGCCACGGGATCCCACCGCGCGTTTCCGATGCGGAGTTCCGCGAGCTCCAGGAAAATCCGCCGGCCTGGCTGCTCCAGTCACGTGCCAACCGAACGGGTAAACGACCGGTCTGGATCCACCTGACGTGTGCAGTGTGCGGATACTCGGAGGCGGTGCGGCCAAAGAAATGGTGGCCTGACTTCTCCTTCGTGTTCTGCGGACATCATCGGAACAACGAGTTGCCGGAGCTCTTCCCGGGAGATGTCCGCAGCGAATACGACGGCATCGGCAGCCGGTTCGTAGGCATCGTGGACGTCCCCAAGGAGCAGTCCTAGCCCGTATCAGCGCGGTTGGCTCATCTCGGAAGGTACCGCCATGAGCTGCAGTATCTTCCCCTCCCGGAGCACCGTCAGTAGGAACGGCTCGCCGATCGCCTCGGCGAACAAGAGTTTCTGGAGACTTTCCGCGCTGGAAACCGCACGTCCCAGCGCGCGGAGGACCAAATCCCCTGGTTGGAGTCCGGATGATTCTGCCGGTGAGCCGGCGATGACTTCCACCACCCGGAGGCCCTCTTTCTGCCCGGTCCGGACCACAGCGCTGGCGTCAAGCGGGATGGGTGTACTCACCAAGCCCAGGTAGGCGCGTCGAACCCTGCCATCCTTGAGGAGGGACGCAATGATGCGCTGCGTGGTCTTGTTGATGGGGACAGCCAATCCGAGGCCCAGTCCCGCCACCGCTGTGTTGATACCGACGATCCGTCCCCGGGTGTCAGCCAACGCGCCCCCGGAGTTTCCCGGGTTCAGTGCTGCATCCGTTTGGATGACGTCTTCTATGACACGCCTGTGCTCCCCCGCCCGTACGGGAATGGAACGCCCCAAACCACTGACGACGCCGGCGGTCACCGATCCCGCCAAGCCGAGCGGGTTGCCCACCGCGATCACCAATTGCCCAACCCGCAGGGAATCGGCGTTCCCCAGGATGGCTGGCGGAGGCGTGGACCGCAGACCACGGACGACTGCCAGATCGGAGAGCGGATCGGCACCAACCAACTCTACGTCGCTGTTTTTGCCGTTTGCGAACACGGCGCGGCCCGACTGGATGCCTGCCACTACGTGCGCGTTGGTCAACATATAGCCATCACCAGTGAAGACCACAGCCGAACCGCTGCCCATCCGCACCTGTCCACGGCGTGTGCTCGTCATTTCAATCGCGGCCACGTGGGGCGTGACGGATTCTGCCACACGGATGACGATGGTCGAATAGGCGTCCATCGCCGCATCATCATCAGCGTACGAACCTGATACGTCTTCCCCCCGCGCCAACGGCGAAGGCAGATCCTCAGGTAGTTCAAAATCCGGCTCGGTGCTCATCACATGCCTCCTGCCACCGCCATGCATCCCGTCACTGGTCTTCGTACAGTGCTTATCGAATACAACGACTTTCAAGGGGACGCTAGTCCGGATTCGCCTACGCCGTGGGTGAACGCCGGCTGCCGGATAAAAGAAAACCCCCGGATCACAAGGATCCGAGGGTCTTCAGGGTGGAGATGGGGGGAATTGAACCCCCGTCCGATGTCGTGTTGTCAGGGCTTCTCCGGGCGCAGTTTGCGTCGGATTTTCTCGGCCCCAGCCATCCTGCAAACAGGTGGCTGATCCGGGCCCAGTCATCTAAGAGTCCCGTTTACCTCAATGACGAAGGCAAACAGCAGTGGCTATCTAAATGACGCCAGGAACCGGGGCGATAGCAACCCCGGGCTGACGGACTGTCTTACTGCTTAGGCAGCAAGAGCGAAGTCAGTGCGCTTAGATTCGGCACTTATTGGTTTGCAGACAGCGTTTACGAGATAATTCTGCATCCTCGGCCCGCTTCACCTGTCGCGACTAACATCGTCGAAACCGATCATCCCCGTATTTTGTTACCAAACCGGCAGGCGGATCGAACCATCGAATTCCTACCGGACTATCCATCATAACGCATGTTCCGTGTCGATCATTCCCGGGACACGAGCTATGTTGCCCATAATCCGCTGCCGGGTTAGCGGCGGTTCCGCTCCCGCAGTTCACGCAGCGATTCACGCTTGTCCTGCTGCTCGCGGAGCGTTTGGCGTTTGTCGTAATCCTTCTTGCCGCGGGCAATGGCGATTTCGACCTTGGCCCGCCCGTCCAGGAAGTAAAGCTGCAGGGGCACCACAGTAAAGCCGGACTCGCGGATTTTATGCGAAATCTTGTCCAGTTCTTCCCGATGGAGGAGGAGCTTACGACGACGGCGGGCAGCGTGGTTGGTCCAGCTCCCTTGGTTGTACTCGGGAATGTGGATTCCCTCCATCCACAACTCATCGTTGTAGAAGGTGCAAAAGCCATCCACCATTGAGGCGTGGCCTTCGCGGAGCGACTTGACCTCCGTACCCATAAGCGCAATGCCTGCTTCGTAGGTATCCAGGACATGGTAGTTATGCCGGGCCTTCCGATTGGTGGCCACTACCTTACGGCCACTTTCCTTGGGCACGGTAGAACTCCTTGTTGGTTGCGGATTCCAACCAGTGTACGCCAGCACGGCGGTGAAACCGCGCGTGGCGTCGACTGATTCCCTAAAGCAGGGTCATGGGGTCGACGGCGGCGCTGTTGAGCCACGTCTCGAAGTGCGCATGGCAGCCTGTAGAGTTGCCGGTGCTCCCCGAATAGGCAATCAATTGCCCCTGCGATACGTGTTGGCCGTTGGCAACCACGATGCTGCTGTTGTGGTAGTAGATCGTGGTGAGCGAATTACCTTGCACAACGCCATGTGACAGCTTGACCCGCCAGCCCCCACCGTCCGCGGAGTTCCAACCCGAGTTGAAAACCGTGCCGGCCGCAGCGGCATACACGGGAGTTCCACAAGCGGCGCCGAAGTCGATACCGGTGTGCATGTATCCGCCCGTTCCGTAGAAATCGATGGTGCCAGGCGGTGTCGCCCGCCAGCCGAATCCTGACGTGATGGGTACGTAGCTGGCGAAGGGATGGCGCAAACCAAAAGCCGAAGGCGAACCAACAGGCGGCACGTAGGGCACTTCCGGCGGCGCCGGCCTCCCCTGTGCTGCCGCTGCGGCGGCCGCAGCTGCAGCGGCCTCCGCTGCCAAGCGTCGCTGTTCGGCTTCCCATGCCTCTCGAAGCTTCCGGTCCCGTTCGACGATTTCCGCTGCCACGGAGTCCTGCTCAGCCTTCACACGGGCAAGATCGGCTTCAATGACGGGCCGTGCGGCTTGGAGCTGGCCGTTCAGGCGCGTGGTGTCCTCGATGAGCTTGTCTACTTCGGCTTTCTTGCTGGCTGCCTCGTCACGCGCAGCCTTCTCTCGTTCCAGGGCGGCGTCAGCTTTTGCTTTCAGGTCCTGGATCTCCGCTTCAACGGCCGCAAGCCTCGCCTGGGAATTGACGTTGGTTGCATTCTGCTGGGTCAATTTGGTCATGGCCGCGTTCTGGCTTCGCATGGCCTGGTCGGCCAGGTCCATGGACTCCGTCAGGCTCCCGGATTCATTCGACCCAAACAGGAGGGCGATGTTCGTAGGCACACCACCGGACTTGTAGGCCTGAGATGCGATCTGCCCGATCAGCTTTTTGGTGTCGTTGATTTTCTGCTTGTCGCTCTCCAACTGCTCCGTGATCTTGGCTTTGTTCTGCTGGGCAAGTTCCACCCTTGCAGCCAACGCTTCTACTTCCTTAACAGCGCTGGCTACACGTCCTTGGGCCTCAAGAAGGGCCTGTTGGGCTCCAGGGAGCCGGCCTTGGTAGATCACCAGGTCGCCGGCCGCCTTGGCAATCTTCGAGTCAACGAATTCAAGGGACGCTTGCACGCGTGCAGCTTCAGCTTCCAGGGCAGCTTGCTGGTCATCGAGTTCATCGGCTTGGGCCGCAGGAGCTCCGGAAAGGAGGCTGACAGCGAGACCCACCGCGAGTACGGCGCCAAGAATCCGGGCTTGGCCGGACGCAAGGCGCCGCCGCAGGGAATTCTGGTCCAACGTGGTCATCATGAGTCCTTTTTCGCTTGTCAGCACGGTTGCACGTCGGCGTTGATGGTTCATCGCTAAACCTTCAAGTAGCGCCGGAGGGTCAACAAGGAGGATATCCCGGCCAAGCCCCCACCCAGCCCAATAAGCACAGGGGCGATCACAAGCACCTGGGTCGACGAGATGAAAGGTGTGTTAAGGAACTGCCTTGAAAGGTCGCCATTGAGCCAGAAATGTGCCATCAGCCACAAGGTTGTGGATGCCAACAGGGCGCCAAGGACGGCGGCAATCACACCTTCCAGGATGAAGGGCAACTGGATTACTGCCTTGGAGGCACCTACCAGCCGCATGATTCCCGTTTCCCTGCGGCGACTGAAAGCAGACAACCGGATAGTGGTGGTTATCAGCAGTACAGCGCAGAAGATCATGACGGCAGCTACACCCATGGCGGCAACAGAAGCCCCGTTCATCCAGGAAAAGATTCTTTCAAGCACCTGGCGCTGGTCACTGACCGTTTCCACGCCGGGCTGGGAAGAAAACGTTTCGCTGATGATCTGGTACTTTTCCGGATTCTTCATGTTGATGCGGAAAGAGGCCGGCAATTGGTCCTCGGAGACCGAGTCAACAATCGGTGAGTTGGAGAACTGCTCCTTGAAGTGTTTGTACGCCTCAGCTTGCGATTCGAATTGGAAATCGTTGATGTACTGCTTTACAGCGGGAGACTCAAGCATCGACTGAAGGTTGTCCTGCTGTTCCTGGGTCACAGCCCCCGAAGCGCAACCGACCGCCGTCGAACCCTCGTTGCAAAGGAAAACGGCCACCTGGACTTTGTCGTACCAGTAGCCCTTCATCTGGTTGATCTGCATCTGCAACATGCCCGCTGCGCCAACGAACGTCAGCGAAACGAAGGTCACGAGGACCACGGAAATCACCATGGACAGGTTGCGCCGCAAGCCGCTGCCGATTTCTCCAAGGATAAAAAGGAGCCTCACAGCTGGGCCCCCTGCGCGCGGTTGATTTCCTCGCCGCTGGCGTCCCGCAGCCGCCGTGAGGCGCCCACCACGGGGATCATCGACGTGTAAAGCGCCTTCGCCTCGTCACGGATGACCTTGCCGTTTTCCAGTTCCACGACCCGGCGGCGCATTTCATTAACGATGTCGTCATCGTGGGTCGCCATGACAACAGTGGTGCCGTTCTGGTTGATCTTGTCCAGGACACCCATGATGCCCATGGAGGTGATGGGGTCCAGGTTTCCTGTGGGTTCGTCCGCAAGGAGGATGCCTGGCCGGTTCACGACCGCCCGGGCGATGGCCACCCGCTGCTGCTCACCACCGGAAAGCTCGTGGGGCATCCTGCGCTCCTTGCCTTCCAGGCCCACAGTCTTAAGTACTTCCGGGACCGTTTCCCGGATGATGGAGCGGCTCTTACCAATCACCTGCATGGCAAAGGCGACGTTCGCGAAGACATTCTTTTGCGGCAGGAGCCGAAAATCCTGGAAAACTACGCCGATTCCGCGCCGGAGTTTGGGCACTCGCCAACTGGAGATGTTGGCCACGTTTTGCCCGGCAACGTAAACAGCACCCGAGGAAGCCTTGTCTTCCTTCAGGATCAACCGCAGGAACGTGGACTTGCCTGAGCCCGAAGCCCCAACAAGGAAGGTGAATTCACCGCGGTTGATCTCAAGGCTGACAGAATCGAGCGCCGGTCGGGCATTCTGCTCATAGACCTTGGTGACATTCTCAAATCTGATCATGGCCCTTTTGGAACCCCGCCGGACCTGACGTACTCGCCCAGTCCAACAGCCGGAGCGCGGGCTTTCGATGGGGGAAGTGAGAGCACCGGCTCCTCGACTATACGCACGAGAAACCCGGGATTCCCGGGGTTTCAGGGGCGTGTCGCTGAATCCGCGGGCATCAGCCCTGCCCTGCCCCGCGCGGCGAGCTCCTCCCGTCGCTCGCGGGCCCTTTCCTAGCTTGCCGCGTTGCGGTTGCCGGTACGCCAGCGAATTCCGGCGTCAATGAAGTCATCGATGTCGCCGTCGAGCACAGCCGAGGTATTGCCCACCTCGTGTTCCGTGCGCAGGTCCTTGACCATTTGGTAGGGGTTGAGGACGTAGGACCGCATTTGGTCACCCCAGGAAGCCTTAACGTCCCCTGCCAGTGCTTTCTTTTCGGCGTCCTGCTGCTCCTTCTTGAGCAACAGCAAGCGCGATTGAAGCACCCGCAGGGCAGCGGCCCGGTTCTGGAGCTGTGACTTTTCGTTCTGCATCGACACCACGATCCCTGTGGGGATGTGGGTCAGGCGTACTGCGGAGTCCGTTGTGTTCACGGACTGGCCACCGGGCCCCGAAGAGCGGAAGACGTCCACACGGATCTCGTTGTCGGGGATGTCGATGGAATCGGTCTGCTCGATCAGCGGGATGACCTCGACCGCAGCGAACGATGTCTGACGGCGGCCTTGGTTGTCGAAGGGACTGATCCGAACCAGGCGGTGCGTACCGGCCTCGACGCTCAGTGTTCCAAACGCGTAGGGCGCCTTGACCTCGAACGTTGCGGACTTCAAACCTGCTTCTTCGGCATAAGAGGTGTCCATCACCGTGGTGGGGTAACCGTGCCGTTCCGCCCAGCGCAGGTACATCCGCAACAGCATCTCCGCGAAGTCGGCCGCGTCCACTCCACCGGCCCCCGCCCTGATAGTTACCACGGCCTCGCGTTCGTCGTATTCGCCCGACAACAGGGTGACGACTTCAAGTTCCGCGAGGGCCTTGCGAATGGACGAAAGTTCGTTGGCGGCCTCGGCCATTGAGGCTTCGTCGCCCTCATCCTGGCCCAGTTCGACGAGTACTTCGAGGTCATCGATGCGAGCACCGAGCTTGGTAAGACGCTCGACCTCCGCTTGCTTGTGCGACAGCCGCGAGGTCACCACTTGGGCGGACGCGGGATCGTCCCAGAGGTCCGGCGCTCCGGCCTGTTCGCTCAGTTCTGCGATCTCAGCCTTCAAGGATTCGATGTCCGTGACATTCTCGATGGAGCCGTAAGTAGCGCGAAGTCCGCGGATTTCTGCGGGAAAATCAATATCAGCCATGGTCATTCCAGCCTACGCTATCCGCCGTGGTGCCCCCGCGGCGGCGTCATCATTGCGTCAGACGAGACCTTGCGGTGGAACGGACTTCGATGACGACCCCTTCCGGAAGCAGGAAACTGATCAACGGCGGACGGGCAACGGCACTCAGCACCACAACGGCAGTTCCACCTGGAGCGCTCCCCGTTCCAGGTCCCAGTTGTAGTTGTTCGTGCTCCTGGTATGCATCGGTGTCAACCAGGAAGCTGACGGCCGCGCTTTGCACACGATCATTGGTCAAGGACGCCATGGGAGCATTCGTTCCTTGGATATCCGTCGCCAGGTAGGTGTCAGCGGCGGCCAGCGCTGCCCCATCAGCCGCGGACAACAGTTTTTTGCGTTCCAGGTAAAGGGCTGATGCCGCGAAGACCACCGAGGCCAGCAGGAGGAGCAGGAGAACGAAACCGACGATCAGAACGCTCATTTGTCCATCGCTTCGGCCGCCGGGCGCCCGCCGCTGCCGTGCCATATGACGCAGCGTCAATGGAATCGCCCTTGTACTTGTGTGGCAGATGCAGTCAACCGTGCGGCGTCCAGTTGCAAGACATCTCCAAACGGGACCATCGGCAGCGGGACCGTCAGGCGGACCACGGCGGTGACGGCGGTTCCAGCCGACGAGCAGTCAGCGGGATCGCAGATAATCTCAACGTCGGCCATCGCGGCGGAAAATCCGTGGTCCTCCAGAGCCATGACGGCTGATTGTTCCGCGGCCTTGGTTGCTGCATCTGGTTCCGCCTGCGACACAAAGACTTTGGCGGCTTGGTCCGCCGCACCGACGACGGCGAAGGAACCACCCTGGATTTGCCCCACAGTGACCACGAAATAGACCACGGGCACCATGAGCAGCAAAGCCAGAAAAGTGAACTCAACAACCGCGCTGCCCTCTTCGCTCCGTCCGTGCTCCTGGACTTGGCCCGGACTCGTATCACGGCAGGATCGCATGCCCTTTCACCTCCAGAAGTCCCCGGGGGCCCAGCATCCCGACCAACGGCAGGGGCGCCCTGACGGTAACCTCGAGGGCATTCATCCCGTCGTAGCTGATCTCAGTAGCTGTTACGTCCTCAGCGAAACCGCCGTTGAGCGCCGTAGTGATCAGTTCGGTAGCCCTGCCCCGGGCATCCGAGGCCGTGCGGTCGGCGAGCGCGCCATGCCGGGCTCCGGACGCTGCAGCATCAATGAGGGTGTTCCTGACATGGAGCACCAGCATGAGCTGAACGATTGACATGCAGAACACGGTCAGCAGCGCAGCAACCAGCACGAAGTCGACAACAGCCGAGCCCTCCTCCCCGGACCGCATGCCGTGCTGTGCCCGAGGCACGCTCAGTTGCCCACTTTGGCCATGGCTTGTTCGAAGAGGTCCTCGAGTGCGGGCGAGGCGATGGCCAGCAGCCCGGCGACGAGGATCGCGGACATTAGGGTGATCATCACCCATCCGGGGACGTCGCCCCGCTCAGCGTCTTCCTGCGATGCCAGGAACTTCCGGGTTGCTCCCGCTCCCCTGACGAACAGGGCAGGCAGGCCGAGGTACAAGGTTGCAGCTGTAAGCAGCGGGTGTGCTGGTGATTTCATTTTTCTCCCCAATGGTGTGTGTGGTGTGGCTGATGAAGTGGAGTCATAGCGTCATTTCCAGGGCGGCAACTGCCGGGAAAGCTGCGAAGATGACCGTCAGCGGCAAGACCCCGAACACGAGGGGAACCATCATTCCGATCTCCTTGCGGCCTGCTGATTCCATGAGTTCGCGTTTGGCGGCGTCGCGGACATCAGCGGCCTGCGCCCGAAGGACGTCGGCCAAGGGTGTTCCCCGCTCGACTGCCACCACTAATCCGTCGACGAACCGCACAAGCGGCGCAAGTTCTGTTCGCGCCGAGAATGCCTGAAGTGCTTCCGCGAGCGCCTTCCCGGAACGGGTATCAGCAAGGACAGTCGAAAATTCCGTGGCGAGCTCACCGTTGGAACTCCTGCACACCCTGTCCATTGCTCCCATCGCACTCTCGCCTGCTGCTACTGCCAGTGCCATCAGTTCTGCAAGGCCGGGAAACTCCGCGAGCAACGCCGACTCCCGTCGCTTGATGCGTCGGCCCAACATGAAGTCGGGCAGCAGGTACCCGCACAGGGAGCCCAGGGCAACACCCGCCAGCGAAAGTACCGGACTGAACCGGCCTGACGCCGCACTGATAGCGACAGCGGCCAGGGCGCAGAGGAACCCGGCTGAGGCCCACAGCAGTTGCTCCGCGCGGAAGTCCAAGGGCGACTTCGCTGTTCCCGCCCTCGCCAGGCGCTTTCCCAAGGCGGCACCTCCGAGGTGAAAGCGCCCCAGGTACTTGATTCCGTCCCGAATGACCGGGCGCACTATTCGCTCAAGCGGGCCGAAGGGAGTGAGATTGTTTGTCGGCGTACGCAGCAGACGGGATTCGAGGTTATGCGATTTCAGTTGCGGGTCAACCCGCTCTGCAAACGTCATCCCACGCATGAAGGGGAGCCGAACCAGAATCAACCATGAGCCGGCCCCCAGCAGCAGGCCCAGGAGCACAGCGGCCGCGGAAGGTGTCCTCACCTGAGCACCCGCTCATCTTCGGGCAAGGCTCCGACCCTGAGCATCACGGAGTAGCAGACAACCGATATCAGCAGGCCGCCGATGAGGACAACGGCGCCAACTCCCGAGTTGTAGGCCAGCATCGCTTCAGGCCGGCCGGCCATGACCACAAGGACTACCCAGGGAGCAGTCACGGCCAGCCGTGCAGCATTGACCGTCCAGGATTGCCGGGCTTCCAGCTCACTTCGGGTTCGGGAGCTGTCCCTCAGGAAACCTGCCAGAGTGCCCAGCATCAGGCCAAGATCGGAGCCACCCACTTCACGTGTCATCCGTAAGGCTTCGATGATCCGGTCCGCCACAGGGTCGGCCAGTCGCTCCTTAAGTTTGTTCAGTGCAGACTCGAAGTTGCCCCCGGACCTATAGTCGGCACCGAAATCGTGAAACAAGCTCCGTAGCTCTTCGGGCCCGTTGTGTCCGAGCTGGATCAGGGCCTCAGGCAGAGCCAGGCCGGCACGAATCGCCGAGCGGAGGTGGTCGACGACGTCCGGCCACAGCTGGCGGAGTGTGATTCGTCGCTTACGCGCCGTCCGACGAACGAGGGCAAACGGGGCCCATCCGCCGAAAACGCCAAAACACAGGGCCACCGGCAGCGAGCCGGTCAGTACGAAAAACACGAGCATGGCAAGGAGCCCGGAACCTGCGCAACTCAGAAGGAGGCCGCCACCCGAGACTTTCTCGATCCCGGCAGACAACAGCAGCAGTTCCAAGGGCCGGGACCTGCTCTTCCTTGCATCCTTGGAGGGGTTGTCCCATGCGGACCACCAGATGAGGAAAACGCCGGCGCCACAGATGATGCCCAGCAACGGCGCCATCAGTTCAACTCCAGCAGCGCGGCAACATCAAAACCTGCCCGGGAAAACTTCCCGGAGGCAGGCATTGAATTCGCTGTGGGCTGCAGTTGGCCTTCAACCATCCGGAATACTGTTGAGGACTCTATGACACCGTTCTCTACGCGTCGGCCGAGAGAGAGAATCTCAGTGACCTGCCTGCGGCCGGTTGAGTGACGGCTGCAATGCACCACCAGATCAATGCATGAGGCGACTGTGGGCAGAACGAAGGCGTTGGAAATATTTGCTCCCGCGAGCAAAGGGAGCGTGCAGATCTTGGTGACGGCGTCATGCGCGGAGTTGGCGTGCACGGTGCACATCCCGGGGAGCCCCGAATTAAGTGCGATGAGCATATCGAGGCTTTCTGCTTCACGGACCTCCCCCACGATCAACCTGTCAGGCCTCATGCGAAGTGCTTCCTTGACGAGTCTCCGCAGCGGGATTTCGCCCCCGCCCTCCAGATTGGGCTGGCGGCATTGCAGCCCCACGACGTCCCGCAAGGGGAGTTGCAACTCAAAGATCTCTTCGACTGTGATGACCCGCTCGCGAGGGCCGATCCCTGCTGCAAGACAGTTCAACATGGTGGTCTTCCCTGCCTGCGTGGCGCCGGATACCAGGATGTTGAGTCCGCTTGCTACTGCCGCCCCAAGAAACCTTGCCGCCTGGGGCGTCAGGCTGCCCAGTTCCACAAGGTGCTCGAGCCGGCTGGCCCTGGCGATGAATTTGCGGATGTTGACGGCCCAGTGCCTCTTGGTGACGTCGGGTATGGCCACATGCAGGCGGGAACCGTCGGGGAGCGCAGCATCCACAAACGGGGACGATAGATCCAGCCGTCGCCCGGAGCTTTTCAGCATCCGTTCGACGAGGTCCCGAACCTGCTGCTCGCTCAAGCCAACAGTCGTCAATTCCGATTCGCCGTTGCGGGCTACGTAGACCTCGTGCGGCGCGTTGATCCATAGTTCTTCAACGTTGGGGTCGTCCAGTAGCGGCTGCAACGGCCCGAAGCCAGCGACCGCGTCAAACACATACTGCCGGGCCGTTTCCAGCGACCCGATTGGGGGAAGAGGCCCCAGGAGCGCGCGTTCGTCGTAGTCGCTGACAGCGGCTTCGACCAAACGCCTGACGTCGGCGGGCTGTTCCAGCGGATCCAGGCCGCGGCGCCGGATGAGTTCCCGGACTTCGCCCTCAACGATCCGTAATGCCTCCATGATTCCCCCAATAACCTGCGTGTCCGTAAACGAGAGGCGCATCTCGAGTTACTTACGCTAGGCGAGCGGGAGGGGCCCGACAAAGAGGGCCGCAGCGGCCTGTGGATAAGTGCGAAACAAAGGTCACCTTCGTCTCGCTCGTCCCACTAGTCACTCCTGTTTCAGAATGTTAGGGTAAAGGCCGTTAGGAGCTGGCCTTTGGTCTCATGCGCAGGCGCCCGCCCCGGAGCTTGTCCGCAAGCCACACCATGCCCCGCTGAGCCGCGGCGCAGGGCCGGATTTGGATATGACAAGATACTCAGCTGCGACGGTCGGACCCGGATTCCTGGCCAAGGCCGGGATTGGCCTTGCCATTGTTCTCGTTGCCGGCACCTTTCCAAGCGCCATAGCATGGGCAGAAGACTCCGGACCGCGGCCAGCTCCCCCGTCGGTGAGCGGTGAGGCCGCCCCTGCACAGGCTCCCCAGTACCCACCTGCGGTTCCGGGTGCCGGCCAATCGCCTGCCCCGGCGCCATCCGCCCCGGCGCTGACGGGGCAGCCCGAGCCGACTGCCGCCGTCGAGCCTTCCGGCCCCGCGCCGGCCACGGGGCCTGTCCCCGAGCCCTCGCCGAACGATCCGTCATCACCGGCCAAGCCCGGAGACGCTCCCAACGCAGAGGCGATGAAAGCGGCAATGCGTGCAGCCATCCCGGCCGGCGGGGCCGAAATGGGGCAGCGCTCCCCCAGGGTCATGGCCGCCAAGAATGACAAGGGCGGTTCCGCAACCGCGGGCTCACGCGGAGTAAGCCGGATCGTCCCGATGGCAACCGATGTAGGACACTGGCGCCCGACGATCGGAGTCCACGGGCAGGACGTCAGCGCGCACCAAGGCAACGTCGACTGGCAAAGCCAGTGGAACCAGGGTTCGCGATGGGCCTACGTCAAGGCGTCGGAGGGCAATTACTACCTCAACGAGAACTACACCCAGCAATATGACGGCTCCCGCAATGTGGGCATGGTTCGCGGCGCGTACCATTTCGCCATACCCAACTGGTCTTCCGGCGCAGACCAGGCCCGCTACTTCGTGGCCAACGGCGGCGGCTGGACAGCCGACGGCTACACTCTCCCACCCGTCCTTGACATCGAGTACAACCCCTACGCCGGAAGAACCATCAACGGCTTCTACTTCGGCAACACGTGCTACAACATGTCCAAGGCGCAACTTGGGCAGTGGGCCGCTGATTTCGGCAACACAGTCAAAGCCCTCACCGGCCGCTTCCCGGTCATCTACAGCACCACGGACTGGTGGAACACCTGCGTAGGAAACTCGACGTTCGGCAGCTACCCTCTGTGGCTCGCCTCCTACTGGACCAATCCCACCAATTCCCCAGGTTCAATGCCCGCCAGCTGGGGCAACTACACCATGTGGCAGTACAGCAGCACCGGGCCGTTCCAAGGCGACTCCAATATCTTCAACGGCAGTTATGACCAACTGCGGACCTTCGCCCGCGGGGTTTCCTACCCCTCGAATCCCTCCATCAAGTCGCCCGCCGACGTCCTGACCACCAGCTCCTCCGGTCGGCTGGACGTCTTTCCAGCGAACGGGAGCGGACGCATCACCGGCCCTGTAGCCATTGGTTCCGGCTGGGCAGGGGCAAAGTCGCTGTACGTCGTTGACTGGAACCAGGACGGCGTCCAGGACATATTGTCCCAATGGCAGGACGGAACATTGAAGGTCTTCCGGGGTGCGCCCGGCGGGAGCTTCTACTCGCCCATCCAGGTCGGCTCGGGGTGGCAGGAAATGTCACTGACGGTCGGTTGGTGGAACTACAAGGACGCATATCCGGGCGTGATCGGGCAGGACTACCGCGGCAATCTGTACCGATATCCAAACACCGCCGGTGGAGCCCTGGGGAACGGCGTCCTGATCGGAACAGGCTTCAGCGGCCACCAGCTCAACCAACTAGACCTTGACTCAGATGGCAACCAGGACATGGTCACACGGACGGGCGACGGCACGCTCCGTCTCTACCGTTCCAACGGGGTAGGCAGCTTCTACAACGAATCCGCCCGTGTCATCGGGACCGGTTGGGACAGCATGACCGCGGTCGCTTCCGCAACCAATTTCCACGGCGCAGCCTCGCAGGGACTCCTGGCACGCGCGGGTAGCGGGGACCTCCTCTACTACCCGATAGTTTCGGGAAACTGGGGCAACCGCAGCCTGGTCGGACTGGGGTGGAACGATGCAAGCCTGATCAGCGGCGCGCCCCTTGATGTTGAAACGACGCTGGGCATTGACCAAGAGGACCTCCTGGCGATCCGGCCCGACGCCAATCTGTACAGGTATCCGGGAACAGGCACCACGGCGCTCCTGCCGGAGGACCTCATCGGAACGGGATGGGCGGGACTAAAAGCAGGCTTCGTCACGGATTGGAACGACGACGGCGCCCTCGACATAGTGGCCCAGTGGTCGGATGGCAGGTTGAACGTCTACCCGGGCAGGACCGGTAGCGGCTTCGGTGCACCGATATCCCTCGGCACCAACTGGAGGGCGTGGACACTGAGCGTCGGTACATGGAAGAAGTCCGACGCCCATCCCGGAATCGTCGGCTACGACTCGAACGGCCGCCTGTACTACTTCAGCAACCCCAACGGCAGGACGGTTTCCACGGGGGTTGCCATCGGAGCCGGTTGGGCGGGCCTCGACATTGTCCAGATGGATTTCGACAAGGACTCCAACGCCGACCTCCTCGCGAAAACAAGCACAGGCGACCTCAAGCTGTACCGCTCCAATGGAAGCGGCAATTTCGTGCAGGAGGCCCCCGGCGTTGTCGGTACGGGATGGAATGTCATTTCGAGCATGGGTGCAGTACGCGGTTTCGCCGGTTCCGGTTCCTCCGGCATCATCGCCCGCACAACCATCGGTGAACTGCGCTATTACCCGGTCTTATCCAACAGGACCTGGGGAAATGCAAGCAAGATAGGAACGGGCTGGAACGGGCTCACGATCCTGGCCCCGGCCGCACCATAGGTCCTCGCGAAAACCGGCACTCCACCCGTCACGGGCCTGCCCACCGGAAATCTTCGGGAACAGGCCGGCGATTGCTTTGCCGCACCCATCGGCGCTTGCCGGGTCCACAATTAAATTCCCCCGGGCGCCCCTAAATTGCGGGATCACATGGTCTAATGAAGGTGGTCTCACGTATTGGCTGTTCGGCGCATTCGGGAAACGTACTTTGTTTGGGGGCAAGCGAAGAAGATCACCCATTGCGCGCAATCAAGGAGTGATCTTATATGGCGTTTAGAGTTGGAACTGCCAGCACTGACATTACGCCGTCGCTGAGCACCAATCCGTACATGGCAGGATACGGGTCCACCGACGGCGGTCGCGAGGCCACCAGCAGTTCACCGTTCGAGCCCCTCTATGCTCGGGCAATCCTCATCTGGGAAGACGCACACCCCCACATCATCATCAGCCTGGACGTCCTGGCGCTGCCGAGGGCCATGCACCAAAGAATCCGCGACAGGATCATCGGCCTGGCGGATTGGACAAGCAGCGACATCCTGATCCAGGCCACACACACGCACAATGGACCCGCCCTGATCGACACGCTGCACCCCTATATGGCGTACGGGTTGTCAGACCTCGGATTGGTACAGTCCTACAGCGCGGACCTGGAGGACACAGTGGTGGACCTGGCGCAGGCCGCCTTGGATGCCGACGAAGTCTCGGTGACATTCGACTACAAAGTGTCAACCCAAAACTTTTCCGCGAACAGGGTGGGTCTGCCTTACACGGAAACTGCGGTGCCGATCCTCGTCGCACGAAGGGGAAACGGTACTCCCGCTGCCGTCATTTTCAGTTACGGCTGCCATCCGATCAGCGCCGGCTTGCGGACGCTCTTCGACGGGGACTTCGCCGCAGGCGCCTGCAACTACATCGAGAACCGCAACCCGAATTGCTTCGCGATGTTCATCCAGGGACCCGCTGGAGACCAGGACCCGGGCGGCGTGCGCGGGTGGGAACTCCGTGACCGGCATGGCGATGCCCTGGGCGCCACCGTTCACACGAACATGCAGTCGGCGGGGCGGGCGCTCAGCGGCCCGATGGTCACGCGCTACCAGGAGGTCCAACTGCCACTCGATATCACTCCCACGGCCGGTAACCTGGCGGCGGTTCGTGCTGCCTACGTCTCCCGCCTGGCCAACCCCAACGGGCAGCCACAGTGGTACCAGCGGCACGCCCAGGTCATGATCGGGCGGATCGACAGCAACAGCTACGACACAGCAGTACCCTCCCCCTTCCAGGTGTGGAAATTCAATGGCAGTCCCCAGCTGAAAATTGCCATGATCGGCGGAGAACTTGTCAGTGGATATGCAGCCTATTTCCGTAGCCGGAACGGCGGAAACAACGGAATTATCGTGGGCGGATATGCAAACGAATCCTGCTGCTACATACCCAGCAATGAATTCTTCCCGCCTTTCATGCCGCTTGGCAGCTATGAGGGCGGTTGGGAACCCGATTTTCCCGGAATTGCCGGCGGATCAATGACCGTTTACGGCCATCTGGCCCATTTCAAAGGCGGTTCAGACGGCGTTGAGACGACGCTTATCAATGCGATGAATTCATTGCTTGCCTAGCGAAGAAACAGATAAGCAATGGGCGCGGATCCTTGGATCCGCGCCCATTCATGTTGTTATTGCCCGGGCGCTACGGTCTTGAGCCATCTCGTGAGCAGGACCGCTTGGGGTGCCAACGGCGCCAGCGTCAAGGACCCCTTAACCACCGGCACCCCGTATGCCGCAAGCGAAGCGTCCAAGGTGCGGTGATCGGTCCGCGTACTCGCCCGGATGATGCGGAGGCACAGTTCCGAAGGCTGTCCGGAAGGGGCGCCGGCAGCCACTGCCGCGTTGACGGCGGCCGTCTCCTCGGCCGTCAGTACATGCGGGCCACTGCCCACGTACGCCACCCGGCAGTCCGTGATGTGCATATACCTCGTCGAAGCCCACACTTCCTCAAGGCTCGAGAACGTGCCAATGAGGCTGCCATCGGCGGCCGTGCACGTGAACTGATACCTGATGAGCGGCTCGGGCCGTTCCTTGGGGACTTTGTCATCGTTGGCAACGACAGGCGCCATATCAAGGGCCGACGTCCGGGAAGTTTCTACATTGGTTCCTGAGCAACCGGCAAGGGCAAGTGTCGCCACACCGAGCTGAAGAACACTGCGCCTGCGCATGTCCACCGAGGGATCCCCACTTCATTCGGATGCTCCCCAGCTCCGCATGCATTGGTTATTCGCCCCAAGCCGTTTCCGGCTGCGTCTTAGTACATCTTCCCCCAAATCCCGCATTTGTCACTAGTAAAGTTTTGGCCGGTTCCGATCTGCGTCCCGTTCATCGCTTCGGACAGTCCGCCCCGGGCAGCCTCGCTCCCGCCTGAACCTGCCACGGACCACGTGCATTCAGCGGCAGACGGGCCTTGCTTGACGAGCTGGTACGTGCCCGGTTCCACGGCTTCGCCGGCAACGTGGCTTCCATCGCCCACCCTCGTGCCATCGGCCCAAGCCGCGATGATCTTGCCTTGGGGAGCATCCGGACAGTACGACGCGGCGGCCTGCAGTTCTTCGCGACCGGCGTCCTGGAAACCGTCCGGACCGGTCTCGTCGCTGACCCGAGTGCAAAGCCGGAGCACGTTCGCGATCACGTCCAGCCCGCTGTCCGTCCCCTGGGGGTCGGCAATCCCGATAGCTTCAGCCTCCCGGGGCGTTGGCTCGTACGGCTCTTCGCCGGTGAATGTCACCTCGCAGGAGTCCATTCGCGTGTAATTGGTGGCAGCCCACACCTCCGCAAGGCTCGACAACTGGACTTCCGGGGATGCATCCAGGCTGGAGCAGCGGTAGGCCCACCGACCCGGCTCATCCGCTGCTGCGGTCGGCTCGCCGGTCCCGGTGCCTCCCGGGACGTTCGACGGCGATTGGCTGGGTTCGGCTGTGGCGCTGGAAGTGTTGGTTACAGAGGTACTCGCTCCCGGAGACGCTTGCGGCGATGGAACAGTGCACGCAGCCAGCATCACCAACATGGGCACCACCGTCGGAATCAGTCTGCGCATTGTGTCCTCCACCTCAATCGTGCGGTGGCTGGATTGCCCGGTCAAGACGTCAAGGGCAGCTCCATGTCCGACGCAGTTTCCACGGTCAAACTACGGCTCCGGAAAAACACACTAGTGACAAATGTGAAAATTGGGGGAAGATGTACGTAGACGCAGCCGGCAACGGCGTGGGGCGAATAACCAATGCATGCGGAGCTGGGGAGCATCCGAATGAAGTGGGGATCCCTCGGTGGACACGCGCAATCGCAGTGTTCTTCAGCTTGGTTTGGCGTGTCTTGCCCTCGCCGGTCGCTCAAGAACCTCTCATGGAAAAGCCCAACCGCATGCCCGCCGCGGGTTGGCCGGCGGACCACGCCGCCAGAAACTGACAGCGTTTCTGGCCTCCGCGAGCCTCGCCACAGCAGCTCTGACCGGCCTGCTCACTGCAGGTACCGCAGTAGCGGACCAAGCCCGTCAAACCGTGGCAGTAGGACTGACCAAGGCCTCGGGGTCCTTGGTTGACCCTGACGGGAGGATCTGGGTTTCGGATGCCCGGGCCGGGTTCTGCCGGGTGACCGAAGCAAGCGGCACCACCCCTGGCGGGCTGGAAACCGGAACCTGCCTGGGCGGCACCCTCCCGGGCCACCAAGGTGGCCCGGCCTTGGCTGGAAGCCCTGCCCTGATCGATCCGTCACCAGCCAGCCACGGCAGTGGTGACGAATTCGCGTTCATTCCGGATGCCGCCGTCGGAAGTTCCGCCGTCGTACGCGCTTTCTGGGACCCGTCCGATGGTGTCTTCGTCTATGACGGCGAGCTGACCATCTTTGATGGCGACCTGCGCCCAAATGCCGTGAGTGACGGCCCGGACGGCAACATCTACCTTTCGTTCGCCAACGCCCGGTCGATCGTGAAGATCGTCAACCCAACTGCCCTCCACCCAAGCATCGAATCCATTGCATCCGTGAATTCCAGTTCGCTCGGCCTCGCTGCTACGCATCGCAACAGCGCCGGCAACGTCGTAGTGTATGTGGCAGAAACGTCGGGGTTGACGGTGTTCACCGCACCCGCCGATGGCGTCCTGACCAACTTCGTGCCCCAACCGCTCTACAACGTAGGGAAGCCGACCGCCATCTACTACGACTGGCATTCACCGCTGGTCCTGTACACGGGCACGGGAAATGGAACCACCACGGCAGACGCCGGAAAGGACACGATTTCCCGCATCGACCTCAGCACCGACACCGTGGACAACCAATGGGCACTTGGTTTCAGCAAGGTGGGCGGGCTGTCCATGAGGGACGGGAAACTGCTCGTCATGGAAGACCCGGGACAGCTGGACCCGGCCAAACCAAGCCAGAAGGGCAGGCTGCTCACCTTGGGCGGCGTAGTTCCCTCCATCGTCAGCGGCCCGACGGCGGCAGACGGCACCCAGGCTGCCAACCCGGCCTTTACCAATGACCCGACGCCTACTTTTGCTGTGGCCTCGACGCCTCCTGGCGGGGCTCTCGACTGCAGCCTCCAACTGAGCACCGCGACGCCCGTGTGGCAGGTATGCTCCAGCGGCACCTATACGCCCGCAACTCCACTGGCCAACGGCGCCTACACATTCTCGGTGAGGGCGGCACCTTCGGGCCTCCCCGTATCCAGGGCCTTCACTGTCGACGTCACAGCTCCGGCCGCACCGGTGATCACCTCGCCCGCGGCTGGGGCGACGGTCAACAAGGCACCGGTTCTGGGCGTCACCTCGGAAGCGGACTCCACCCTGTCTTGCTCGGTAGATTCCACTACTGCGTTTACAGCCTGCAGCAACGGCTACGTCTTCAACCTCACAACCGCGGGCCAGCACGTCCTGAGGGTGCGGGCTACCGACATGGCAGGCAACGTCAGCGCGGTGGCGTCCGTTACGGTTACTGCCGACCTGACGGCCCCGCAGGTTTCCATTACGGCTCCCGCCGAGGGCGCAACAGTGGGCACCTCCGCATCGTTCACCTTCACATCCACGTCTTCGGACATAGCAGGTTACAGGTGCAAGCTTGGCTCCAATGCCTTCACGGCATGCACATCACCCAAGTCCTACACGAACCTCCCGAGCGGTCCTGCCTCGTTCACGGTGGAAGCGAGGGATGCTGCAGGCAACACCTCCACTGCCACCAGGAACGTGACAGTTTTCGCTCCTGATACAGCAGCACCGGTTGTTTCCGTGGACCCCGCCGGCGGAACCTATGGTGCCAACAAGACGGTGGCCCTTTCGGTCAATGAAGCAGCCACGATCTACTTCACCACCGACGGTTCGACGCCCACAACGTCCAGTCCCGTCTATTCGGGGCCGATTGCGTTGACGTCCATGACGCTGCAGTATTTTGCCCGGGACACTGCGGGAAACACGTCAGCAGTCGCCACGCAGACCTATGTGCTGGATAACATCGCGCCCACGGTGTCCGTGACGCCGGCGGCCGGCGGCTACGCCTCGGGTCAATTGGTCACCATCTCCTCCAGTGAAGCCGGAAGCATCTTCTACACAACCGACGGCACCACCCCTGCCACGACCGCGACCGGAAGCACCAAGGCTTACACGGCCCCGTTTGCACTGACGGCCAACACGACGGTCAAGGCACTGGCTGTGGATGCCTACGGAAATGTATCCCAGATAGCAACCAGGCTGTACACGGTGCTGGACACCACCGCGCCCGTTGTGACGGTGACGCCGCCAGCCGGCAGCTACCCGGTCAACCAACAGATCACGCTCTCGGCCAACGAAGCGGGATCCAGCATCTACTTCACCACCAACGGAACCAACCCAACGGCAACAGCCGCCAACAAGTACTCCACCCCCATCACGCTGACAGCGGCGATGACACTGAAGTACTTCGCGGTAGACGCCTCGAACAACAGTTCGGCAATCGGAACGCAGGCCTACACCGTGACAGCGCCGCCGGCCAACACATGGAAGGACTACAACGGCGACGCCAAGAACGACGTCGTGGCACGCGACAACGGCGGGACGCTGTGGCTCTATCCCGGAAACGGCACGGGCGGATGGCTCGCGCAGCGTTCGATTGGCACTGGCTGGAACACTCTGAATGCGATTGTCCCCACCAAGGACTTCAACGGGGACGGACGAAGCGATGTCCTGGCACGGGATACGAACGGCGTCCTCTGGTTGTACCCCGGCAACGCCACCGGAGGGCTTCAAACCCGGGTACAAGTCGCGACCGGTTGGGCAGGGATGACGCTGATCCTTGGACCGGGAGACTTCAGCGGGGACGGCAAGGCCGATGTCCTTGCACGCAACTCCACAGGTGCTTTGTTGCTCTACCGGGGCAACGGTACCGGGGGCTTTGCGTCCAGCGCGCAAGTCGGAACCGGCTGGAACGCGATGACTGCCATCCTGAGTACAGGCGACTTCAACGGAGACGGTAAGACAGACGTGCTGGCAAGGGACACGTCGGGTCTCCTGTGGCTTTACCCGGGCAACGGCACAGGCGGCTGGCTCAGCCGGGTTCAGGTGGGAAGTGGCTGGAACTCAATGACCGCCATCATCGGCCCGGGCGATTTCAACGGGGACGGGAAGAACGACGTCCTGGCCCGGGACACAGGCGGAAGCCTGTTCCTGTACCCCGGCAACGGGACATCCGGATGGCTCTCGCGCAGCCAGGTCGGCTGGGGCTGGGGCGGATTCACGTCACTCCCCTAACCTGATATGGCACAAGGGCCCGGACTGCTTCATCAGCGTCCGGGCCCTTATGTGAGTCCGTGTTGTCAGGCACGTTCCTTCATAGGATGCATGGTTGGCCTGTCGGGGCTGGCTTGAATGTCCAATTGAAGCGAGACAAGCAGCATTTGTACGCCCAGCACAAAGGGCACGACGGCCAGCATCACCGACCCCGCCGTGGGAGAACCGACACTTGCCGCAAGGACCCAGGCGCCAACTACGAGCCCCATGAGGATGAGGACAAGCCCGGCGATCAGCAGCAGGGCAACTGCCGAGAAGGACCACACCATATACTTCCACCACACCCGGCGCCAGAAGCCACCAAAGAGCATGGCAAGAAGCTCAGGAATGACTTTCCGAAGCTTGATGCTGGAAACCTCGTTACCGTAGACCGCCGGAATCGGCACGTCGACGATCGGCACATCAAGAATGTTGAGGTGGATCAGGAGGTCGTTTTCAAAGCTGTAACGCGCTGCGACCTTGTTCATGGGCAGGCGACGCAGGACTTCGGTCCGGATGGCGGTGTAACCATTCTGGGGGTCGAAGATGTGCCAATATCCAGAGGCAAGCTTCGTCATGAAGGACAAGACAATGTTGCCGAAGATACGGTAGCCGGGCATACCGGCAAAGGACTCGCCGGAGAAGAAGCGGTTGGCCTTGGCGAAGCCGTAGCCGTCCACTACGGGATCCAACAGCTGGGGCAGGTACTCCGGGTCCATTTGCGCGTCACCGGCCATGACAACGTTGATGTCGGAACCAAGTTCCATGGCCGCCTTATGTGCGGTGAGCACGGCTCCTCCAACACCCTGGTTGACCTCGTGGCGGATCAGGGTGACCCTGCCATCGTCAGCACGGCGCGCGGCGCCCGAAGTGTCGTCAGGGCTGCAGTCATCAACAATGACGATGTCGTCGACGAAATCAGGCATCGTCTTGATGACCTGTGCGATGTGGTTTTCTTCTTTGTAGGCCGGTACTACCGCGGCAATTCGAACGCCTCGATACATCGATTATCCTTCGCTGCTGTTAGGGGTGAGTTTTTGTGCCGGCGCGTCGGTGCCTGACGCGCCTTCAGTCTGTTCGCTGGCGTTCTTCGGTTGCTTCTTGTGCGGGAAGATCCAGTGCTTGTAAATGAAGTAGTTCCATCCCATGGTCACGATCGTCGCCACTACTTTACCGACGACGTATCCCGCACCCAGGAATTGGAAAAGCTCAACGATTCCCATGACCGCCACGGTGTTGAATGCCAAGAGGCCTGAATACCGGAGCACACCGCCCAGGGCCGTTCCTCCCCCGCCAAAGGCAAAGTGGCGTTGAAGGAAGTAGTTGAAGAAGAAGCTTCCCCAAAAGCCCGCGCCCGTTGCCAGCCACAGCGGCCAGCCGAACACTTGGAAGCACAGGGCCAGCAGGCCCAGGTCAACAAGGAAGCTCAAGCCGCCCACCACAAGGAAACGGAACAGGCTGGACGCCAGCAACTTGGCGATGAATGCCTTCATGGTCAGCAAATCCTTCCAAGCGGGGCAATGCCATCCGGATTCCGGTTTTCGAGTATTCCAGGGACTCCATCGAGCTGCACACGGTCCTTGGCGGCGGCGTCGAATGCTTCCTTGCCGCCAGGCAACTGCGACCAGTCGATCTGGTAGAGCGCTGCGTTCCCTTCGCGCACCACAAGCTTAAGGAAAGGAATCGAATCAGGCTGCGTCAAGCCGGCCTTGGGTTCATCCCAGGCCCGGATCCGGCCGTCGGCCACGTAGACCCACTCGATGCCCAGCTCAGCGGCGGCCTCGCGAACTTCAGGGTCCGTAGCCAGTTCCGGCAATTTTTGCAGGACAAGCAACTGCCGGTTCGTTGGAAGGATCTCGAAGTGGCGGATCATGGGCATCCGGTCGCCCAAGGCATACATCCATACAGACCCGTCGCACGAATCATTGAGAACGGTGGCATCTTGCGGGACGTATTGGTCGATCTTGCTCAGCAGCCCGACTTCCGAGGTGCTCAAGGTGGCACCGTCAACCTTTGTATTGATGTTGATGCGCTGCGCGTTCTGTTTGAAGTAGGGAATCGCCGCGATGCCACTGACCAAAAGTACTGCGGCAGCCGCGGCAGCAGTCACTACATGGTTGGGCCTGCGTCCTTCGTGCGCGTTGGACCGGACAGGACGGTTGCGGATCCTCCTGATTGCCCACTCCACTGCTTCTGCCGCCTGTGCGACACCCAAGCCGGCAAGGGGCACAAGCAGCATCACCAGGATGCCGAAGATGCGCCATTGGTCATCGTAGAAAGGCGCCGTCAGCGTCATGAAGCGAGGGCTGTCACTCCCCATGGTGTAGACGGAGAGGAACGCGAAGGCCAGCACGGGCCCGAAGTACCACCACATACGGATCCGGAAGGCGACTGCCAGGCAGCCCAGGGCAACGAGCGCCGTCAGGATCGGCATCGCCATGGAGCCATGATTGAGGAACACGATGTTCTGGATCGCGCCGTTCCGATCTGTATCCGCTGCCCACACTTGCTTGGAAACGCGGGCAGACTCCTTCAGCATCTGCGCGATGATCGGCATGCCGATGATTGCTGCCAGGACACCGGACACGGCCAGATAAACGGTGATGCCAAGGATGCGGCCCTTGCGTCGTATCAGCGCCGACAACAACCAGAAGACAAGTACGGGCAACACCACGAAGGCCAGTGAAGGATGGACGGCGATAACGCCCACCGCACCGAAAGCTATGCCGAGAACCCAGAACTTTTGTCGTTCCAGTGCGCCCTTGACCGCCAGGAAGGCGAAGGGCCCCACCAACAGCATGCCCGCGAAAAAGGGGATCAAGGGGCCACGCCACAGGAGATCGTACGGGTACACGGTGAACCACCCTGAAACCGCCGCCGCTGCGGCAACGGCGATCGGGCGCCGTGTCACCAGCATGGTGAGTGCCATCGTGCTAAGGGGCAACTGGACCGCCATCATCACCAGGACAAAAACATTAAGGAAGACCGGGATGCTGACGCTGCTCAGCGGCCAGAACAACGACAAGACTGCATGGAACGCTATGGGGTAGCTCCGGATGGGAGCATCCGGGATGGAGGTGTCGTAGTACGCGAAGTTTCCGGCGATGCCCGGGTCCCACTCATGATTGACCGAAATGAGCCGGATCATGTTGGCGTGCCACGGAATGTCCCAATCCTGGTTAATCCCCAGCAGGCCTTCAGTACCAACAATCCATGAGACTCCTGCCACTGCCCCGCCGGCAACGAGCCCGGCCAGCAGGATCCACCAGGAGCCGGCAAAACGGTGCTTGCCGAAGATGCTTGGCTGGCTCCTGGCAGGCGTCCCGAACTTGTCCGGGAAATACCGGCGCAAAAGGATCCGGGCTCCGAAAAGTATGCCGGCCAGCACTAAAAGGACTGCCGTTACAGGCAGCAACTGCCAACTGAGGCCCAGCGAGTTTCCCATCACTCCAATGACCGTCAACGCTCCCATACCCAGCAAAGGAGCCACAACAGGCAAGAGCGTTCTGCGGACCCCCAGTGCCTCGCCGAGGAGCCAACCAGGACCCCACCACAACACAACGATCAGGAGTACACACAACAGCAGGGGGCCGATACCCATTCCTACGATCGCCTTTCTAAGATGCTTTTGCGAGCGGTCCGTGACGGGACCACTCTTGCAAGGGGGATGCCGGTTAGTTGCGTTCCCGCAACCAAGCGACAGCCTGGTCCGCCGGACCTTCGAACTGGACCGTGCCGGAGGACAGCACCACTCCCCGATCGCAGATTCGCGAGATCATGTCCAGGTCATGGCTGACCACCACAAGTGTCCTGCCCTCTTCGGAGAGTTGCTTGATCTTGGCCAAACATTTCCGCTGGAAGGGTTCGTCGCCCACGGCAAGAATCTCATCCACCAGGAAGATATCCGGCTGGGTATGAACCGCTACCGCAAACGCAAGGCGCAGAAACATGCCGGACGAATAGAACTTCACTTCCGTGTCGATGAATTGCTCGATCTCGGAGAAGGCAACGATCTCGTCGAATTTCTCGTTGATCTCCTGTTCAGTCATCCCGAGGATCGCCGCGTTAAGGAAGACGTTCTCCCGCCCGGACAAATCCGGATGGAATCCTGCGCCTACTTCAATGAGCCCGGCCACGCGGCCCTTGGTCCGCACGGTGCCCTTGTCCGGCAGGATGACCCCTGAGATGAGTTTCAGCAAGGTGGACTTTCCGGAGCCGTTAAAGCCCAAAAGTGCGACGGTCTCCCCCGGCTGGATCTCAAAGCTGACGTCGTGCAACGCATCGAACTTCTTGGTGAGTTCACCCTTGCGGCCCTTGACGAGCCACACAAGCGTTTCCTTGAGTGAGTGCGAGTGACGGAGGTTGAAGGTCTTCTTCAATCCCTTGACTATGACGGCGGCGCCCACTTAGACCTCCTGCGCAAAGTGGCCTTCAAGCCGGCGGAAAACCAGCTGGCCGATAATAAGGAAAACAGCGGCCATGCCCAACCCTGCGAGCCCGGTCAACATCAGGTGCGGGGGTAGCTCCACGGGCCTCGTCACCGTCGGATACCAGAAAGCCCAGTGGAAGAGTTCCACTGCCACCGTCACGGGGTTCAGCTGATAGATCGTCAGGACCCAGTCAGGAGCGAGCCGGCGGATCATCGTCCAGTCGTACAGGACCGGAGAAGTCCACGTGACAACCATCATCAGCATGTCGACAATATTCTCGGCATCACGGAAGAATACGTTGATCGCCCCTGCGAGAAGACCAAGGCCGGTGGCGGTGATAGCCACAATGACGAAGCCCAAGGCCGCACCCACCAACTGCATGGCATCCGGCCGCCAGCCGCTCAGAAGAGCAGCGGCCAGCAAAACAACCAGCTGGGGCAGGAAGTGGACAGCAGCCACCCAGACCGAAGCGACCGGGAAGAGCTCCCTGGGAAGGTAGATCTTCTTTACCAATGCGGAATTCCACACTATGGAGCGCGTGGCGTTCGAGAAAGCTTCGGTGAAAAAGTTGACCACAATCACGCCCGAGAACATGTAAAGGGCGTAATTGGGGATCTGGTCACCAACACGAAGGACGATACCCAGCGCGAAGAACAGAACCAGGTACTGGACGAGCGGCTTCACATAGGACCAAGCCAGTCCAAGGACAGAGCCCCGGTACCGGACCCGGAGTTCCTTGCGGACAATCAGCTTGAGGAGGTACCGGCGCCGGAATACATCCAGCAAACCGGCACCGACCCCGGGTACAACATACGAATCAGTAGAGTTCGACATCGCTACTTTTGGGGCTCCGAAGCGTCGAACGTTGCCTGCCACGACTCCATGGACGTAATGTCGGGAAGCGCTGCACGGTACTCGGCACGAAGAGTCTCCCAATTGGAGAAAAGCTGCGCGTGGAGCTGGGCGGTTTCGGCCAAAAGCCTGCGTGCCAGCTTCGGGTCGCGCTGGTACCAGGAGGCACCAGTGCCGTCAGCGTTGGACACAACAGCACTGTCGAGGTGGGCAAGACTCCACCATTTGCCGTCCTGATGGGCAACATGAGCTTCAGGGTTGGATTTGGCGGTGTCCCGAACGGGAGCCAGCGTCTGCTTGAGGACGGTCTTCACCGCCCAGGGAAGGAGACCCAGGGCACCTGGTTGCTTGTATGTCTGGGGCTTCTTCGGTGGACGTTTCCGGAAGACCTCAGGAAAGGCCCCGGGATCCGTCTTAACCTGCGAATCAACGAATTCGTCACGCATGGCTCGAAGCTTCGGCATGGTGGTCGGAAGTTGTTCGTGAAGCTTGCCCGGACCTTCAAGGACGTCCCGGAGTGCCATGATGCGGGCCTGCTCCGGGTAGTACTGCATGGAGACGAGATGCTTGATGTCCGTGTTCAGGCTCTCCCGGAAGATACGGCCACCCTTGGGGAAGGGCGAATGCAGGAGCGTAGCGATGAGCCTGTTGCGCTCATGGTAGTACGCCTGCCAGTCGACGGAGTCGTCCTTGTCGGCCCAGGAGACGTGCCATACAGCAGCGCCGGGAAGAGTCACGGTCGGGAAGCCATTGGCCCGTCCGCGAAGTGAGTATTCGGCGTCATCCCACTTGATGAAGACCGGCAACGACAAGCCAATGGTTTCCACCACAGTTTTCGGAATGAGGCACATCCACCAGCCGTTGTAATCGGCATCCCAACGACGGTGCAACTGCGGCGTGGAGCGGAGGCCTTCGGCGGAGAAGTCGTGATTGCCCAGGCCTTCAACCGGTCCCCACAGGAAGCGGTAGAAGTTCACAACCTCGGCATAGGCATGCAGGACTGACTTGTTGTACATGTCGAACATATGCCCGCCCACGATGGTGGGTTTGCGGCAGAGATCAGCGAAGGCCACAGCCCGCAGGACGCCTTCGGTCTCCAACTCGATGTCGTCATCGAGCAGCATGACGTAGTCGCTCTTGTCGGTGACCACCATCTCGTACATGTTCCTGGCGAAGCCGCCGGAGCCACCGAGGTTACCTTGGTTGATAATGCGGAGCTGTTCCCCCATGGAAGCCGCGACGTCGTCGAAGCCTTCCTCGTCCGCCACCTTCTTATTGCCTTGGTCCACAATGATCAGTTCCGCGAGGATCTCGCGGAGACCGGAATCGGCGTCGATCGACTTGATGGTCTCAAGGCAGTAGTCGGCACGGTTGAAGGTGGTGACGCCGAGCGTCACCTTGCCCTGGGGGCGGCCTTCATCGGGAACAGCCCAGTGGGCGCTCCGCAGGGTCATTCCGTCGCCGCCGGCAATCAAGTCAAACCAATACCAGCCGCCGTCGCCGAACGGTGCGAGCGTGAGCTCAAAGTCGTTGGATGCGCTGCCTTCAACCAGGATCGAATCAACGCGTTGCGCAGCACCGCGGGCATTCGACCTGTAGACGATGACCGTTCCTTCACCCTCGGTCTCGATGTGAAGGACCGTCTTGGTGGCAATCGTCCACTTACGCCAATAGCTGGCAGGGAATGCGTTGAAGTAGGAACCGAAGGAGAGCCGTTCGCCGCGGCGGACCTGGACTGATCCACGGTCCAGGATGTCCTCGGGGTGCAGCTTCCTGGCCATGCCTACGGCCTGGACCACCGTGCCGCCGTTATCGTCCTGCTTCCGGACTTTGTTGGTGTCAGGGTCCACGTACAGCGGGAGGGTGTCGAGGTCCCTGTTCGCCGGGAAGACCACCCGCTGAACAATCCGCAGGTCGTCTTTCGTGGATGCTGGTGTTTCTGCGGCTGTTGTGGCCGTCATGACAGTCTCCTGGCTTTGATTCGTCGTGGCGGTCATGCGTCCACTCCACCGCTCTCCAGCTTTGCGCCGCCCGAGAAGTGCGGCTTGATCTTGTTGTCGAACATGGACAGGGCCGAACCAATGGCCATGTGCATGTCCAAGTACTTGTAGGTTCCCAGGCGGCCGCCGAACAAGACCGACTTCTCGCCGCGGGCGAGGTCGCGGTACGCCAGCAATTTGGTGCGGTCGTCCGCAGTGTTCACGGGGTAGTACGGCTCGTCGCCCTTCTCCGCGAAGCGCGAGAATTCACGCATGATGACGGTCGCGTCCTTCGTGTAGTCCCGCTCAGGATGGAAGTGGCGGAACTCGTGGATGCGCGTGAAGGCGGCATCGGCGTCGGGGTAGTTCATGACAGCGCAACCCTGGAAGTCTTCGATCGGCAGAACTTCTTCTTCGAGGTCGATGGTGCGCCACGAAAGGTCGCCTTCGGCGTAGTCAAAGTAACGGTCAACAGGACCCGTATAAATAACAGGCACCTGGCCCAGGACGGAAGACCGGCCGAATTCACCGTCTTCGAAGAAGTCCGTGTTGAGGATGACCTCGATATTGGGGTGGTCCGCCATCCGCTCGATCCAGGCGGTGTAGCCGTCAACCGGGAGACCTTCGTAGGTGTCGTTGAAATAGCGGTTGTCGTAGTTGTAGCGGACAGGGAGCCTGGAGATGATCTCGGCGGGCAGATCCTTGGGATCGGTCTGCCACTGCTTTCCGGTGTAGTGCTTGATGAAAGCTTCGTAAAGCGGGCGGCCGATCAGCTGGATGCCCTTGTCGTTCAGGTTTTGTGGATCCGTGCCGGCCAATTCGCCAGCCTGCTCCGCGATCAGCGCACGGGCTTCCGACGGGCTCATCGCTGAACGGAAGAACTGGTTGATGGTGCCCAGGTTGATGGGCATCGGGTACACCTCGCCCTTATGGCTGGTGTAGACCTTGTGCTGGTAGTTGGTGAACTGCGTGAACTTGTTCACATAGTCCCAAACGCGTTCATTCGATGTGTGGAAGAGGTGCGCTCCGTAGCGGTGCACCTCGATTCCGGTCTTCTCTTCATTCTCGCTGTAGGCGTTTCCTCCAATATGGTGGCGGCGATCAAGAACCGCGACCTTCAGCCCCAACTCGGTAGCGGCGCGTTCTGCAATGGTCAGGCCAAAGAAACCCGAGCCGACGACGACGAGATCAGCGTTCACAAACTCTCCTGTGTATTGGCGTGCGGGCACAGAAGTGCCCACGTCTACTGGTCAAGGCTACCCGACGAGACGCGGGTTCCCCGTATCCGGGGCGCACCGGGGCAAGGACGACGGGCCCTGGAAAAACAGCGAAGGGAGGCTGGCACATCGCCAGCCTCCCCCTCAAACTTGCTCGAGTTGGCGGTTCAGAGAGTGATGACGGAACCCGACGTGGCGGAATTCAACACAGCCTCTGCAACCCGCAATGTCTCCAGGCCCTCTGCCATGGTGACAATGTTCATCGACTTGCCCAGAACGGCATCGCGGAATGCCTCGTGTTCCATCTTCAGGGGTTCACGCTTGGCTAAGGCGAAGCGCGTCGAGGACCCCTCGGACACGCCCCGGAACGCAGCGATGGAATCCCAGTCGGTCTGGAAGGTTCCGTTTTCGACGAAGGTCAGGTCGGCCGAGATCGTATCCGCGATGAAGGCACCCCTCTCACCCAGAACCACCGTTGTGCGTTCCTTCATTGGCGACAACCAGTTCACGATGTGGTTGGTGACGACACCACTCTTCAAGTGGCCGATCGCGGTAACCATGTCCTCGTGCTCACGGCCGCTGCGGGAAGTGGTGTGCGCCACCACGTTGACGAAGTTGCTTTGCGCGAGCCATGCAGTGAGGTCGATGTCGTGCGTTGCGAGGTCCTTGACCACCCCAACGTCCGCGATGCGCGCAGGGAAAGGTCCCTGCCGCCTCGTGCTGATCTGGTAGACATCGCCGAGGTCGCCATTCTCAAGGCGGTCCCGAAGGCTCTGCAGCGAAGGGTTGAAGCGCTCGATGTGCCCAACAGCCCCAACAAGGCCTTTGGATTCGAAGGCCTGCGCAATGCGCCGGCCGGACTCGGAGTCATTGGCGATCGGCTTTTCAACGAGGCAATGGATGCCGGCCTCGGCGAGCTGCAATGCCACTTCCTCGTGCAGGATGGTGGGCACGGCTGCCACGGCCATGTCGATGCCTTGGGCAATCAGCTCCTCAACCGTGTTGTAGACGGTCAGGCCATCGGCTACGTTGTGCGGATCTCCAAAGGAATCCGCAACAGCAACCAGGTCAACGCCTTCGAGTTCACGGATAACGCGGGCATGATGGCGCCCCATCATGCCCAGTCCGATAAGGCCTGCGCGAAGATTCGCCACTAGCTACCTGCCTTTGCTACCGCATTGACCGCCGAGACAATCCGGTCGAGGTCGTCCTGGCTAAGCGAGGGGTGAACCGGAAGGGAAAGCACACTGGCTGCAGCCTCTTCGGTGACGGGCAGGTCGTCAGAGGTCTGGAAGGGAGCAAGCCGGTGGTTCGGGATGGGGTAGTACACGCCACAGCCGACGTTGTATTCCTCGCGCAATGCCTTGGCAAATCCATCCCGGTCCTCGGCGATGCGGATGGTGTACTGGTGATAGACGTGCTCATAGCCCTCGGCGACCTTCGGGGTTACAACGCCCTCGATGTTTGCGTCGAAGAACGCTGCGTTTTCCTGGCGGGTCTTGGTCCAGCCCTCGACCTTCGTCAACTGGACGCGGCCGATGGCAGCATGGATGTTCGTCATGCGGGCGTTGAAACCGACCAGCTCGTTTTCGTACTGCCGCTCCATGCCTTGATTGCGCAAAAGACGCAGACGGCGTTCAACATCCGCCAGGCCTGTGCTGACCATGCCGCCCTCGCCGGACGTCATGTTCTTCGTGGGATACAGGCTGAACATGGCGAAGTCACCAAACGTCCCGACTTTCCGGCCGTTGACAGCAGCACCATGCGCCTGGGCGGCGTCTTCGAATACCTTCACGCCGTGCTTTTCAGCCAGCGCTCCGATGGCGTCGACATTGAAAGGGTGCCCGTACAGGTGGACAGGCATAATGGCTGCCGTGCGATCCGTGATCTTCGACTCGACGGAGGCAGGGTCGAGTGTGTAGTGGTCCGGGTCTACGTCGGCGAAGACGGGAGTGGCCCCGGTCAGGGCAACGGAGTTTGCCGTGGCAGCAAAAGTGAACGAAGGAACGATGACTTCGTCGCCGGCGCCTATGCCGGCTGCCAGCAAGCCAAGATGAAGGCCGGAAGTACCGGAGTTGACGGCGACCGCGGCCCGGCCGTCGAGGAGCACCTGGGAGAACTCCTGCTCGAAGGATGCGACCTCCGAGCCCTGGGCAAGCTGGCCCGAAGCCAGGACGGCCTCTACTGCCTTACGCTCGTCATCACCGATGATGGGCTTGGCGGGGGGAATGAATTCGGGGCTCATGCCTCTACCTCTCGAAGGGTTTCGTTCTGTTCAACATAGGTGGCACCGGTTTCCGGGCAAACCCAGTTCTCACCATTGCGCTGGAGGGGAAATCCAGCCTTGCCAACCCATCCGTGCCGTTTGGCCGGCACGCCTACCATGAGGGCAAAGTCAGGGACATCTTTTGCCACGACGGCTCCGGCCGCAACCGTAGCCCACCGTCCGATGGTCACAGGAGCGACACAAACTGCTCGAGCACCGATTGAAGCACCCTCACGGATAGTGACGCCCACCGGCTCCCAATCGTGGGCGCTCTTCAAGCTTCCGTCGGGGCCCACTGCGCGTGGATAGGTGTCATTGGTTAGGACAACTGCCGGCCCAATGAAGACTCCGGCTTCCAGCTCGGCGGGTTCATAGACAAGGGCATAATTCTGTACCTTGCAGTTGTCCCCCATTTTGACGCCGGTGCCGATGTAAGCGCCGCGTCCAACAATGCAATTTACGCCCAACTCGGCCTTCTCACGGACTTGGGCAAGGTGCCAGATCTTGGATCCATCACCAATCTGCGCCTCGTCTGAAACATCGGCGCTCTCTGCAACCACTATCACCGGTGAAGGTCCTTCCTCATTGAGCACACGCGACAACGAGTTTCATCTTAGCCGAGACCCAATGGCCTCGCGTCAAGCGCTGCCGGGCACGTCTTTGCCTGCAAGTTGTCCACATAGCAGCTTTCATAGGCTGCCAACTGCCCCTCGATTCCATAGCGTCGGTCCTGGACGCCTTGAACAGCGAGAGAGGAACGGCTATGACCTTCGAGTGCACCTTGGTGCGCGGTCCGGCGGCAGCTCACCGTGCGGCACCCGAGGAGTTGAGCATCGCCGTAGTGGGAGGAACTCCAGGGGCCGAGTTGCAGCGCCTGCTGCAAGACGCCCGCAGCATCGGCCCGCTGTCCGTCGCAGGCCACGACCTTTCGAGCCTGACGGTTGGCTGTCCTCCCCTGGTCAACGGAGCCGTGTTGCTTGACGGAGCCGTGTTGCTCGACGGGCAAGCCGGTCCTCGCGAAAAGCCAGAGCTGCGCGCACCTTTAGTGTTGTTGGTCCACACAGGCCCGGCAGCCGGTTCTGCTTTTCACCTCGGCCGTGGCCGGTATCGAATAGGCCGGGGCGCAGTCGAGGTCTCCGTTCCCGACCCCGGAATGTCCCGCAACCATGCTTTGCTGGAAGTATCCGGCACCGCCCTGAGCATCAAGGACGAGACGGACAGCCGGAACCCGGTGTGGGTCGATGGCGACCCCGTACGCGAGAGAACCGTGACCTCGTCCTCGGTGATTCGCTGCGGCAACACTACCTTTACGATCCTCAGTCCAAACAGTCCAACGCCGGTCATTGGGGCACGTGCAGGCCGCTCGGTTGAAGAACCGATCGAAGTCCACCGGCCCGTGCTTTCCGGAAATCGTATGGCCATGGTCACCGGAGCCGTTTTGCCCCTATTGGCAGGAGTTGGGCTGGCCCTCATCACAGGCATGTGGATGTTTCTGGGCTTCACCGCTGTCTCCGCGGTAAGCCTGCTTATTCCTTTGCTTGCCGGGAGGAAAAGACGTCTTGAATTCAAAATTGCCGTGGCCAAGGCGACCAGCGACGACACCGAACGGAGAGCTCGCTGTTCGCCGTCAGCGGCGGAAATCCTCCTCAGTGTTTCGACGGCGAAACACGGCTCGGGTGGACCTGCCGGGTCGCTGATGCCCGCGGGGCCGGAGTCCCTCGTCAGCCAGGCCGACACCAGGGAGGGCCAAGCAGGGACATGGGTTCGGGTAGGTACAGCGTCGTCACCTGCGAACATCCGCTTGGTACCGGACGACGCCGGCCATGTGCCGCCGTCCGTTGGAGTCGTCCCTTTAACTGTTGGTCCGCTGACCCCGACCGTGCACCTTCACGGCCGACGTCAAGACGTCGACGGAATGCTCCGATTCATTGTGATGCAACTGGCCTGCTTCCCCGATGCGTCCTCTATGCCCGTCCTCATCCTGGGAAGCGTCGGCCGTTTGCCCCTCAGCGCCAGGTTTCTGTCCAACGTCACCTTGGCGACAAGCGTCAAGCCGGCGTTGTCTATGCTGAAACAGCTGGCAGGACGGTCCAAGGGATGGCTCATCGTCCTCGACGATCCAATGGGTGGACCTGACAGCGTAAGCAGCCTGCGCGAGGTCGCCTTGGACGCTTCCTGGCAAGTAATCATCGAAGGCACCCCCGGTGCTGGAGAATCGCTTTCGGCCATTGAGCTGGAGCCATCAGGAACGTCTGGTGTCCTTCGGTCAGCGGCCAGACAGCAACGCTTTGTCCCGGATCTTGTCCCGGATTTAGTTTTCGATCAGTTCTGCCGGAGGGTAGCAGCGAACAAGTGTGCCTCGGAACCGTCCCCCACGGGGCTACCTGTGCACTGTTCCCTGGACGAGTTGCTTCCTTTCGGCCCCCGCGCCATCCTCCGCCGATGGGCCACCAACGAAGTCCCGCCTGTGGGGGCTACGGCCGTGCTGGGCAGAAACGCCACGGCAGCCATCACCTTTGATTTCCAGGCAGATGGTCCACACCTGTTGGTTGGCGGAACCACAGGGTCCGGTAAGTCGGAGCTGCTGCGGACAATGGTGGCATCCTTGGCCCTGAATCATTCACCGGACCACGTGGTCTTCCTGTTCATTGACTTCAAAGGCGGCTCGGGCCTGGGCCCCTTGGCAGGCCTGCCGCACTGTGTCGGCATGCTGACGGATCTGGGGAGTCACGACCTTGACCGGGCGCTGGCATCCTTACGCAGCGAAATACAGTACCGCGAGAAACTGTTTGCGGAGGTCGGTGTGTCCGATCTGCCCGCCTACCAACGTTCAACTGCCGTGCAGGTCCTCCCTCGTTTGGTTATCGTCATCGATGAGTTCCGCATGCTGGTTGACGAGGCTCCGGGCGCCCTCCGGGAGCTCATGCGCGTTGCCGCCATTGGCCGCTCGCTCGGCCTGCATCTCGTCATGGCGACGCAACGACCACAAGGTGCCTTGACTGCCGATATCCGCGCCAACGTTACGGCGAGCATCGCACTTCGTGTCCAGTCGGATGCGGAGTCGATGGACATCATCAATTCGAAAATTGCGTCATCGATTGGAGTAGATGTTCCTGGCCGTGGATACCTGGCCAAAGCCGCTGCCAAACCGGAAGAATTTCAAACCGCTTCCGTATCGACGAAAGCCGCCGGCACCACATCACAACAGGTCACCACCGGCGAATCCTTTGCAGGCATTGGCGTCGTGGACTCCATACAGAATGTTTTACAGCGCCCCCAAGGAGCGGGACCCGCACGGGACACCGTCGAGGTCGCAGCCGGAACCTCGATGGACAATCTGCTGCCAGCTATCCAAACCGTTTGGCGTTGCCTTGACAGGCCCATGCCCCGGCGCCCTGTAGCGCCCTCACTCCCGGGATCCTTGGAATGGCATGAGTTTGAGGCCCTGGGCGGGCCGTACGACTCCCCGGAACCTCATTCACGTGCCAGGCAAGACGACGTCGTCCCGATCGGAATAGTCGACAGGCCCGAACACCAAATCCTGGGATCCCTGCTGTGGTCACCGTCCCAACATGGGCATCTTGCCATGATTGGCAGTGGCTCAAGCGGCATGCCGGAGTGTTTCCGCGCTGTCTCGGCACTTCTCGCCACACACGGAACAAAACCTCATCTTTACATCTTGGACGCAACCGGGACGTTGGGTGAAGTAGCCCATCAGGGCCACTACGGCGCCATGGCCGGCCTGCACCAACTTGCCCTTGCCGTGAGGGTGCTCGAGCGCATCACAGAAGAGATGACCAGCCGACGCGTGGCAGGCGGACGTGTGCCGACCGACCAGCAACTGGTCCTGATTGTGGCCGGATGGTGCTCATGGGCTGCTGCCCTGCGCTCCGGTCGCTTTGCATGGGCGGAAGAACTCTTCCAGGACATCATCCGGGACGGAAGGCAACTGGGCATCACGGTCATAGTCTCCGGAGAGCGCGAACTTGTGGGCTCGCGGTTCTTTCCCTCGATACCAAACCGGGCGTTCTTTCCGGCAGCATCTACTGATGAGTCCCGCTTCCGCTGGCCAAGGCTGCCCCGAATGGAGCCTCTGCCCGGAAGGGCCTTCGCGGAAGGCGGCTTCGTTCAGGGCATGCCTGCGGTCACGCAATTTCGCGCGGCGCCGGAATCAGGCGAGTGGCCCTTCGGCGCCCTCACGCCTACATCGGAGCCTCCGTTCAGGGTCAGACCGCTTCCACGGCGTTTAAGCTACGGCGACCTTGGCGACATGCTCGCTGCCGCTCCCCATGAACGGTCGATGTCCGAGCACGTATCCGGGCACTCCCCGCCATGCAGCGACAGGATATCGGCCGGCGTTTCCGCGCAAGCAGGGCCGGCACATCGAAAGCTCTGGTTCGGCGTTGGTGGCGATGAGGCAACTCCAGTCTGTATCCCTTTCGGCCCGCGCGGTGTCACCGTTGTCCTGGGCGGTCACCGATCAGGAAAGAGCTCACTCCTGGCGACCTTCCAAGCCATGAACTCCGGCGTTGCCTGGATTTTGCCCAGTGGGGAGACAAATCCCGGCGCATTCTGGGCGGAGGCCGCGGCGGCCGCCTCCGCAGGGACCCTCAATCCGGACAGCATCCTCTTGGTAGACGACGCGGATTACCTGGATACCGAGGGTCAGAGGGCGCTCGCAGATCTCGTCGGGAAAGTACGGGGCATCATCATGACCGCAACTCCTGGCCACGCCCTCCTCCAGCAGTTGCCGCTTGCCCGTGAAGTCCAGGCTTCAGGCACGGACCTTGTCCTCGCCCCCAGGAGCCCTCTGGACGGAGACATCCTGGGCGTGCGGGTGGACGTCAACCCTGCTCCCGGAAGCGGGTTCCTCGTCTGCGGCAACACGCTAATTCCCTTCCGTGCCGCATTTCCCGAGGACAGGTCCGGACGCTGAACCATCCCGGTCATGTCACAGGACTAAAGAGCACCCTGGGCGCCGCCCACACGAGAGGCATATGTGATGACGCTTTTGTTGAAGAGAAAGATGATCGCGGCGGCAGCGGGAATTATCATCGCCAGGCCGGGCAGGACCAGACCCCCGGTCATCGTGGGGAACCCGATGGTCATGACGAACAACTGGGCGACGAGCGCGGCCGCCCGTGTCCACCTGTAGCCGCGGAACAGGAAATGGCCGACTGCGAACAGCCAGGCGGAGAAGACCAAGAGGAGACCCAGCGTAAATACGGCGCCCCAGAAGGTGAGGACGGGAGCTCCACTCACGAGTTCGTACGCGTACCAAGCCGCAGCACAAAGGAGCGCCAGTGCCTCCAAGAGGACAACGACTGAAATCAACACGATACCGGGGGGCCGTTTGCTGATGGGTTGGGCAGGGTTTACAGGAGGTCTTGACACACTGGCACACTACCGGACATAGTCATCTAGCAGTGAGGGCAGTGGCGGCTGATGTGATGCATCGCTCACGGATTCCGGGCATTTCGAGGACTAATACCCCTTGTTTACAAGGCGTTAACATGAAACGCTTGACTCAGACGACCAAGGGGGCCCATGCGGGCCCCTTTCCTTTGGAGCCTCTCGTGAATGTTTTCACAAAAGGCCCACCTAGTTCTCACGAATGGAGTGACTGATCAGCATGGATTGGCGTAATCGCGCAGCCTGCCTCGACAAGGACCCGGAGCTCTTCTTCCCAGTCGGCAACACGGGACCAGCACTTCTGCAGATTGAGGAAGCCAAGAGCGTTTGCCGCCGCTGCCCCGTCGTGGATACGTGCCTCCAGTGGGCACTCGAATCCGGCCAGGATGCCGGCGTGTGGGGCGGCATGAGCGAAGACGAGCGCCGAGCACTCAAGCGTCGCGCAGCACGCGCACGCCGCGCTTCCTAAGCAGGAGCTTCCTCAGCAGGAGCTTCCTCAGCAGGAGCCTTCCTAACATCAAAGCGGAAGACCGCGGACCAATTGGTCCGCGGTCTTCCGCTTTTTCAGACACTTGGGATCATCCCGCTGACCTTAGGCGCGCGCCAGGTTCAGGACGATCTCCACAGCGGTCCCACCCCCGTCACGGGGCCGCCACTGTATGGAACCCCCGAGTTCACTCGTGACGAGCGTGCGCACAATCTGCAGGCCCAAGCCCTCCGTATACTGGCCATCCGGAAGCCCGACACCGTCGTCCGCAATAGTGACAGTCAGGAATTCGTCATTCCCGTCGCCCAATGCTCTATCTGCCAGCAACCACACGGTCCCTGTCCTTCCCTCCAAACCGTGCTCCACGGCGTTGGTGACCAGTTCGTTGATGACCAAGGCCAGAGGAGTGGCAAAGTCGCTTGGCAGTTCACCGAACATGCCTGAACGCTCTGTTCTGACGTGCTGTGACGGCGAGGCGACTTCCGCGGACAACCGGAACTGGCGCCCGATGAGTTCGTCGAAATCGACGCTCTGTGTCAGCCCCTGGGACAAGGTCTCATGAACCAGCGCAATAGTGGCAACCCGTCGCATGGCCTGCTCCAGGCCCTGCTTTGCTTCGTCGCTCACCATGCGGCGCGACTGCATCCGGAGCAGGGCGGCCACTGTCTGCAGATTGTTCTTGACCCGGTGGTGAATCTCGCGGATGGTTGCGTCCTTGGTCACGAGTTCCATCTCGCGCCGCCTGAGTTCAGAGACGTCGCGGCACAGGACCAAGGCGCCGAAACGGTGCTGCTCATCCCTCAGGGGAATAGCCCGCAAGGACAGACTGACACCCCTGGATTCGATCTCACTGCGCCAGGGCATGCGTCCGGTAACCACGAGCGGCAAGGTCTCATCCACCATGCGGCGATCCTTAAGCAGGCCGGCAGTCACCTCAGCCAACGATCTGCCTTCCAGCGATTCGACTTCGCCAAGACGCCGGAACGCCGAAACCCCGTTCGGGCTTGCGTACTGCACCACACCCTCGGCATCCAGCCTGATAAGGCCATCACCCACGCGAGGTGCGCCACGTCGCGAGCCCGTCGGGGAAGCGAAGTCGGGCCACAGCCCCAAAGTTCCCATCCGAAGGAGGTCGTAGGCACATTGCCGGTAGGTCAGTTCCAGCCGGGACGGCATCCTGGAACTGGACAGGTCCATATGCGAGGTAACCACAGCGAGGGTCCGACCATTGCGCACCATGGGAACAGCTTCGACGCGGAGCGCCATCTCGCTGCTCCAACTCGTTTCGCTGGAACGCTCGATGGCACGGCTGTTCCACGCCTTTTCCACTAGTGGCCGCAGATCTGAGCGGATCCCCTCGCCCACGAAGTCCGCGTGAAACACCGTGTGTGATGTTGACGGACGTACGTGGGCGAGGGCGATGTAGCCCAGCTCCGGATGCGGAAACCACAAGGCAAGATCGGCGAATGCGAGGTCGGCAACCATTTGCCAGTCGCCGACCAGGAGGTGCAGCCATTCGGCATCTCCCGGCCCGAAATCAGCGTGTTCCCTGATAGGGTCCGTAAAGATTGCCACTGCACCTCCATTTGCGACGCGGGAATTGCCCTAGCGTCGGACGATTGACCTCAAGAGCCTTAATGCTACCGAGAGAGAAGCCATGTCGTCGGCTTCGAGCGCGTTGACCTCATCGAACATCGTCTTCGCCCGTCCGAGTTGTTCGGCGTTCTGGCTTTCCCAGGACTTAAGGCGATCCTCAGCAGGGGTGCCCGGATCGCTCGACTCAAGTACCGACGTCGTGATGTCCGCAACGGTGGAGTACAGGTCGTCCCGAAGCGCGGCGCGGGCAAGGGCCTGCCAGCGGTCGTCACGCGGCAGGGAGCTGATCCGTTCAAGAAGCGAGTCCACATGGAAGCGGTTGAATACCGTGTAGTAGACGTGGGCCACGTCCCCCACGGTGTTGCTTCCTGTCTGGGCGATCCGTGCGATGTCCAGCAGTGCATAGCTCTCGAAGAGCTCGGCCCACCTGTGTGCGAGGTGCTCCGGCAGTTGCCAGCCACGGGCCTTTTCCAGCCATCCCGTGATCCGGACTTTGTCGTCGCCACGAAGGTAGTCCAAGAGCTTGGCCCGCAATGGCGCCATCATCGGCTTAAAGGAGTCCACGACATCCGCAATGGGCCGCGACGCCATGCCTTGGCCAAGGACCCAACGGACTGCCCGGTCCAGGAGGCGCCTGATGTCGAGATGGACTTCACTCCAGTGTTCGGTCGGGAACGATGCCGGCAGCGCATTCAGCTCGGCAACCATGGGGTCGAGGTCGTAGATTTCACGCAAGGCCACGAACGCCTTTGCTACTGCAACCTCGTTCGCCGACGTTTCTTCGATAGCCCGGAAGGCGAAGGTGATGCCGCCGAGGTTGATGATGTCGTTGGCCACGACCGTGGCCACGATTTCGCGCCGCAGCGGATGGGTGTCCAATTCGGCGTCGAACCGATCACGCAACTGCTTCGGGAAGTACGAGCGGATGGTGTCCTTGAACCACGGATCGTCAGCCAGGTTGCTTTCCCGCAGCGCGGCACCGAGTTCAATCTTGGCGTACGCAGCAAGGACGGAGAGCTCAGGAGAGGTCAGCCCCTGACCCTGTTCGAGGCGTTGCCGCAGAGTCTCTGTGGTGGGCAGCGCTTCAAGGTCACGCTTGAGGTCGGCCGACTTCTCCAACCAATCCATGAGCCGTTCATAGCTGGGACTCCAGTCCGCAACACGGGTCCGGTCATTGAGCAACAGGATGTTCTGGTCGATGTTGTCCTGGAGGACAAGGCGACCCACTTCCTCGGTCATGTCGGCAAGGAAGGCTGCCCGTTCGGCAGCGTCCAGCTTGCCGGCCGCTACCATCCGGTCAACGAAGATCTTGATGTTGACCTCGTGGTCGGAGCAGTCCACGCCTGCCGAGTTGTCGATGGCGTCGGTGTTGAGGATGACTCCTTGAAGTGCAGCTTCAATACGCCCGCGCTGCGTCAGCCCGAGGTTGCCGCCCTCGCCTACCACCTTGACGCGCAGGTCCCGCCCGTCGACGCGGATGGCGTCATTGGCCTTGTCCCCGACCGCAGCATGGGTTTCAGTGCTTGCCTTGACATAGGTCCCGATGCCGCCGTTGTAGAGCAAGTCGGCCGGAGCCAACAGGATGGCCTTGAGCAACTCGGGCGGGCTCAGCTGAGTGGTTCCATCGGGCAAGCCCAAGGCCTTCCGCACCTGTTCGGACACCGGAATGGTCTTTGCCTGGCGCGGGTAGATTCCACCGCCCTCGCTGATCAGGCTCCGGTCGTAGTCGTCCCAGGAAGACCGCGGCAACTCAAAGAGCCGCTGCCGTTCCGTGAAGGATGCCGCGGCGTCCGGGGTCGGGTCCAGGAAGATGTGGCGGTGGTCGAAGGCGGCCACCAGGCGAATGTGTTGCGACAGCAGCATGCCGTTACCGAAGACGTCACCTGACATATCCCCGACGCCCACAACCGTGAACTCTTCCGTCTGGGTATCCAGGTCCAGTTCGCTGAAGTGGCGTTTGACTGATTCCCACGCGCCGCGGGCAGTGATGCCCATCGCCTTGTGGTCATAGCCCACGGACCCGCCGGAGGCGAAAGCGTCGCCCAGCCAGAACCCGTATTCCGCCGCCAGGCCGTTGGCCGTGTCGGAGAAGGTTGCGGTGCCCTTGTCCGCAGCGACAACAAGGTACGAGTCGTCACCGTCGTGGCGAACAACGTCCGACGGAGGCACGAGCCTTTCGCCGTCAGCTGCCGTGACGAGGTTGTCGGTGATGTCGAGCAGGCCCCGGATGAAGGTCTTGTAGCTCTCGATCCCCTCGGCCATCCATGCGGCCCGATCCACTGCCGGGTTGGGAAGTTTCTTCGCGAAGAATCCACCCTTGGCGCCCGTCGGAACGATCACGGCATTCTTGACCGTCTGCGCCTTCACCAGGCCAAGAATTTCCGTACGGAAGTCCTCACGGCGGTCAGACCAGCGAAGACCACCGCGCGCGACCTTGCCGAAGCGCAGGTGGACGCCTTCGACCCTCGGAGAGTAGACCCAGATCTCATACATTGGCCGCGGGAAGGGCAGACCATCAATGTTCGTGGGATCCAACTTGAAGCTGAGGTAGCCCTTGTTCTGGAAGTAGTTGGTGCGCAGCGTGGATTCGATGAGGTTTACGAACGTACGCAGCACACGGTCCGCATCCAGGGTCGCCACTTGCTCAATGGCTTCGGCGAGTGCAACCCGCGCGGCAGCCTGGCGTTCCGGCCGCTGGCTTTCCTCTACAGCGGGATCAAAGCGTGCCGAGAACAGGACCATCAGCCCGCGGGCTACTTCCGGGTTGGAAAGGAGTGTGTCGGCAATGAATCCGAAGGAGTTCGTATTGCCCATTTGCCGCATGTATTTGGCATAGGCGCGGAGAACCACGACCTGGCGCCAGTGCATGCCTTCGCGCAGCACCAGGCGGTCGAAGTTGTCCGATTCAACTGCTCCGGTGACGGCAGCACCGAACGAGTCCGCCAAAAGGTCACCGGTCGCGAGGGGATCGATGCCTGCCGGGAACTTGAGCCCAAGGTCGTACAGGAAGAAATCACGGTGATCGGCGGTTTCGATTTCGAAGGGGCGCTCGTCGAGGACTTCAAGCCCGAGGTTGTGGAAATAGGGAAGAATTTGGCTCAGGCTCTTTGGCTCCATCAGGTAGAGCTTGACGCGCGCGTCCTCCTCCAGCGACTCACCCGCACCTTCGGGAAGGTAGACGTGGACGCCGGGGCGGAGTTCCTTGCTGGCTTCCCCCGCCCGCTCTGCTTGGGCTCCGTACTTTTCGAAGCGTTCGATGTCCTCAAGCGCGTCCTCGACTTCATAATCAACGCGGTAGCCGGCGGGGAAGGCTTCGGCCCACAGCGCTGAGAGCACTTCGGCGCTCTCTGCGGGGCGGTTCTCCCGCAGCACCTCTGCAATGCCCTCGCTCCATGACCTGGAGGCGCGCATCAACCGATGTTCAAGTTCTTCCACGTTGACGTCCGCGATTTCAGCAGTGCGTGGCAGCCTGATCCTGAAGAAAACACGCGCCAGGGCCGACTCGGTGATCCGGGCCTCGTAGTCAATGCTCTCGGCCTGGAACGTCTCCCTCAGTTCCTGCTCAATGCGTAGCCGGACGCTCGTGGTGTAGCGGTCACGCGGCAGGTAGACCACGGCGGACATGAACCGTCCATAGATGTCAGGGCGCAGGAAAAGCTTGGTCCGACGACGCTCCTGAAGGCGTTGGATCCCGGTTGCCGTGGCAGCCAGGTCCGGAATTTCAATCTGGAACAGCTCGTCGCGGGGGTAGGTTTCCAGGATTCCGAGGAGGTCCTTGCCGGAGTGCGAGTCAGTGGGGAAACCTGCGTTCCGCAGGACGGCATCCACTTTGTCTCGAACGATGGGAATGTTTCGCACGGATCCCGTGTAGGCGCTCGTTGCGAACAACCCGATGAAACGCCGCTCGCCGTTCACGTTGCCGGCTGCGTCGAAGCTTTTGACGCCGATGTAGTCCAAGTAGGCCGGACGATGGACCGTGGAGCGTGAGTTCGCCTTGGTGATAACCAGTGCGCGCTTTTCCCTTGCACGCTTGCGGCCGGCATCGGTGAGGTGCTGGATCTGCCGCGTGCTGTCCCCTGCGCGCAGCAAGCCCAAACCGCTGTCCTCGCGAAGTTCAAGGACGTCTTCCCCGTCTTCATTAACAAGGTCGTATTCGCGGTAGCCCAGGAAGGTGAAGTTACCGTTGTCCAGCCATCGCAGGAGGTCTTGCGCTTGGCGCAGTTCGGCGATTTGCTCCGGGTGGGAGACGCTTCCGAGTGTCTCGGCGAGTTCCAGCGCCTTGCTTCGCATCTTTGGCCAGTCTTCGACGGCGGCCCGGACGTCGCCCAGCACGCGCTGGAGTCCGGTGATCAATTCTTCCCGGGCTTCCTCGCTGACGCGGTCAATTTCGACGGCGATCCAGGACTCCATGTGGGAGGCGTTGTCACCGTCCCCGAGCAAGTGGGCGACGCTCGGCAAGGCCGCGGTGTCGCCGCTGGAGATACCGATGTTTGAGGGAACGCGGGCTACGCTGCCAAGTTCATGTGAAACCCGGTTCCGGGTTACGACGAACAAAGGGTGCATTACCAAGCGGATGGCGCAGTTCTGTCGGACCAGTTCAGCGTTAACCGAGTCAACCAGGAAGGGCATATCGTCCGTGACGATGTACACGACGCTTCGGTCCGCCTCGGCAACGACGTCTACAACGGCTTTTCCGGGGCGGCGGGACTGCGCCAGATCTTTGTGCTTGTTTGCCCTTGCGACCAGCAAGTCAGCCGAGTAGCCCTTGGAGTCTTCTTCAGCAAGGTGCTCATAGTAGTCACCGAAGAATCCCTCCCGGACAATTGTTGTTCCGGACCGATCCTCCACGCTGGATCCTGACGACATCTACAAACGCCTCCATCACATGTTGATTGCTGCGACTCTGCAGCCCACACCGTGAGCCTAGCGCTTAAGGAAGCGGAAGGCTCTGGTTGATCGACTAATGGATTCTGGTTTTTGCTGGACGGGTGCACAGGCCAAACTGGCAATGGCGAGACGCAAGGGTGAATCCGGGGACGATTCGAGGAGTACGGCCCCGTTCAGCAGCGCTGCGTCACAGGCATCGGGGTCTGCGGGCAGGAACGCATCAACCGCTAAACCAGGTCCGTATCGTTCCCACGCCTCAGTCAATTGCCGACGCGGAGAGCGCCCAACGGACGACCGCCGGACTTTGTTCAGTACCACGCGCGGGGCAGCGTTCGGCACGGCCGCCGCCAGGTCCGCGAGTCCACGGACGAGGCGCGGTACACCGATTGCATCAGCAGCTCCCACCGCAATAACCTCGTCAGCCAGTTCCAGGCTCCGAAGCGCCGCTCCATTCCGGCGGGGAGCCATGGTGTCGAAGCTCAATTCCTCGTCTGCTTCCAAACAGAACCCCACGTCCACCACCACGGTCTCTGCGGCTTGTTTGGCCTTTTCCAGTACGAGCGAAAGGGCTGATGCCCTCAGTTCGATCCAACGGTCAGCCCGCGTGGTGCCTGTGAGAACACGGAAGCTGCCGCCTGTCGTGAAGACCGGAGTCGCCGTCCGCGCCAACGCAGCATCATCGAGCAGCCCTTGGTCCGCCAGCCGGCAAGCCTGCGCCAATCCTGCTGACTCTTCCAACAATCCCACCATGGCAGACACGCTCGCACCATAGCTGTCAGCATCCACCAACAGAACGGATTTCCCGGCCGCTGCCAACTCAGCAGTTATATTGACTGCCACCAGCGTTCGGCCGGGAGCACCCGTGGGCCCCCACACAGCAATTATTCGGCCGCTACCAGGAGGGTCCACGTCGACTGGGGCGGGTTCCCAAACCGGGTCCCCCTCCGCTGATAGCTCCGCGAAGCCCGCATCGAGGGTGGAACGAGAGCCCGCAAGTCCACGCCCTCTTCCTACCGATTCGGCGATTCTGGCCGCGAGGGCGGTCGGCTCGATGTCAGCCGAAGCCGGAACTGCACCGATCGTCTGGAGTCGCAAGGCCTCCGCGGGGTCGTTGGTCAACGCGACAATCGAGACGCCTACCGCGCCGAGCCGATCCACCAACGTACTGGTCAAGTCCTCGGAACCATGGGCAACGACGGCGGCCAAGGCGAGCCCGCTTTGGCAGGCAGCCATCAACTCATTGAGTTCCGAACAGCGACGGACCACAGTCACCGGCCCATGGAGCCGCTCCAGTCCGCTGACCACCGCCTCCTGCGTGGGTCCGAACGTGACGACCGGGATGCTCACGGGGTGACACCAGCCGGGTTCCAAACGACGGAAATTTTTGCCTCGTTGGCCTGGGCACCCAGTAGCTTCGGCATTTGTTCGTCGGTTACAAGCACAAGCACAACGGTGGACTTCGAGGCGCCCAAGGCACTGGAACCTGTCTCAATTTCGGAGATTTCCACGCCTGGCAGAAGTAGCTGGGGCTCATCAAAGGCTGAGCCCGAACCGCGCATGGCCACCCAAACATCCACCCTTGCCCCGGGAACCGCCTGCGCCGGCAGCGTCTCCGCCACAGAGATGGAAACAGGCTTGCGGTTCAAGGCAGCCGCCTGCCCCAGGCTGGCCCTGGGGACCAGTTGATTTTTCCCGACCCTATGCAGGGCGACTTTGCCTTCATCGAGGCCGCTTTCCACCGTGACGTACCCGGGCTCGACATCGTCCAGGCGGACGTTGACCACCATGAGGTCTTTGGGCGTGACCTCCTGCCCAACAGCAATGTCTTCCCGGGCGGCATAAACCTGCGTGGTCCTGTCGGCGGTCCCCACAACGGCGATTACTCCGGAAACTGAAGCAAGAACCAGCAAAAGGCCCACCAGAAGCCTGGGGTCTTTCCACGACGGCTTTTTCAACCTGACACCTGCAACGGGTGTAGTCGGCTCCATATGTTTTGCTCCCCCGGTCGGCATCGCAGTGCCCTCCCCGGACCTGCACGTTTATTCTCACCGGCGGCAAGACGCGAACCAAAGCCAACGACCACAAGTTGTGGATAACTGCACCAAACAACAGCGACGGTGGCAAAATGGTGCCATGCCCCGATTCCTGACTCTTGCCGATGTGGCAGAACAACTACAGATCAATTCACCGCAGGCCTACGCCCTCGTCCGGAGCGGTGAACTTAAAGCAATCCAAGTGGGCGGTCGCGGCCAGTGGCGCATTGAAGAGAAGATGCTGGAGCAGTACATAGAAGAGCGCTATGCCGAGGCCAGCCGCATGATCGAAAAGTCAAAAGCCAAGCCCAGTTAGCCCGTTCAAGGCCCGATAACCCACCCATGCCCTGGCCAGACCGCGGGCCGGGCGCGAAAGCTAGAGGCCGGCACGGCTTGAGCAGATTGCCGCCAGCGAAGTAAAAGGAATGGTGGCAACAGCCGCCACTTTGCCGGCACGCCTGGCTTCCCCTCGCGTAATGGCCAGATCAAGGTGGTCACGCCCAACCCTGTCTATGACCCCCAGGAGGGATTGGGCGTCTGCCCCGGCGCCCGCCACGTGCACCGAAACTTCCGCCCTGTCCCGCGCCAGGCCCCGCGACGCACTGGCAAGCGTCAACGATCCCTCCATCGGCGAACGGGGGGCCCGGGCCACCCTTCCCAAACCTTCGTAATAGGTCACGGACGCATAAGGGATCAGCCACTGCCTGAAGCCGCCCTCGAGTATCACGAGGAAATCCCTACCCACGTGAATCACGGGCCCACGCAAACGCAGTCCAACGGCAAGGACAACACCGAATTCCGCGTCCCCCACCCCACGAAGCCGGTCGCCGACACTGAGTCCTGCCAGTTCTACGCGCGCACGCTCAGAGATCTCCGATTCGCGCTGAAGAGCCCGTTCGGAAAAAAACTGTGCCTCAAGATCATCGAAGAGAGAGTCCCATCTCATATGGTCAGGGTAGGCTCACAAGCAAGCTAAGCCAAGTTCAGGGGCAGGCCACGAGCACGGATTGGACAAGATGGCACAAAACTGCTCAGAATAGGCAAACGATGTCAAATGACATCAAAGAGCATGAATGGGGGATTTCATGAGCGGCCGGGATCAAGTAGTTCGACGCGATGGTGGGACGGCGGTGACGCTCCTCGGACTTGGCCTGCTGCTTCTGATCATCGGAAAAGCAGTGCTCAGCCAGCAGCGTGCCGCTATGGCAGATGGACAGGGCCTGATTTTCGAACACCTGCTCGGGCTTGTGGTGAGTGGTGCCGGGCTGGCCGTCGTGGCCTGGTGGGTGCTGACACTCGGCTTTGCGCTTGCCGCGGCAGCATTGAAGCGTACGGGCAGGGACAAAAGCGCCACCGCTGTTGCCAAGTTCAGTCCGTCCTTCATGTTGCGGCTGGCATGTGCAACTCTCAGTTTGAACTTGGTGGGCCTTAACGCAGCCTTTGCAGCTGCGCCTCCGGAACCGGGTCCCGGCTCCCCTTCATTGAGCGTCCCGGCTTCGGGGGCGGGGTGGCAGGTGAGTACCGATATTCCTGCTCAGCATCTCCTCCTTGCCTCTGTCCCGGACCTGCTCAATGAAGCAGAAAAGCACGATCCCGCAGAATCAGGGCCGGGCTGGCGCCCGCAGCCACCCGTCGTCGAACCTGGCCTATTGGCTCGCGAAAGTTCCCGGGCTGCCGGCTTCGGTGGTCCATCCGCGGATGCTGTGGTTGTCATGAAAGGCGACACACTTTGGTCCATCGCTGCGGCCAGGCTTGGACCCCTGGCGACAGACCTCGACGTAGCGCTCAGTTGGCCCCAGTGGTTTGCGGCCAACAGATCGGTGATCGGCGATAACCCCGCAGCACTTCTGCCGGGACAAGTCCTGCAGCCGCCCCCGCCTGGCTGATTCGGCAACCCCGCACAAACTTAATTTCGAGGACCCCTCGCCCGCTCAGGGGCCGGAGTCCATGCCCCGAACCAACTCCAGAGTCATCCCAGACACAGCCAGTGAGCCAGGCGTTGCCCGCGCCGGCTTGCAACGTGAACTCACGAGGATTGACCATGACAGTTGGAACTGCACGCCGCCCTGCGAACCGCAACGTGACCAAACGTCCCGTCACGGCCTATGGAGCCGGTGCTTCAAACATCGACATCCGGCTGGTGGCACGCAGCATCGCACAGGCCACAGTGGAAGTCCTCGCCGGCACCCGCCCCATCCAGCAATTATCGCGATCGTTGGATGCGGAATGTTTTCTGTCCCTCCAGCACAGGGCGGCACTCACCCGTGAGCATGCGCTTCGAAGCCGGGGAGCACAACACATCCACAGAAGCCCCATGGTCCGTTCTGTGCGTACATGCTCCATCTCGGAGACCGTTTACGAGGCCGCAATCGTCGTCTCGGAAGAACTTCGCTCACGGGCCATTGCCATGAGGTTGGAGCGTCGGGATGACCTTTGGCAAGTCACCGCCCTGGAAATTGGCTAGAGCTGGAACCAAGGCCCGCCAATCAGCGACGCTTCTTCTTGGAAGACCTTCTCTGCTCCTGAGTAGCCGCTTTAGCTGGATTGCCGGAGCGACCGGATGACCGTCCCTCAATGCGGGTTTGGCTGGCGCCGTCTTCTCCAGGTGCGGTGTACTGCAGCTGGGCAGGCTTTTCCGGTGCTTCCAGGCCGGCGGCACGGATTTGGGGATCGTGGTGCTCGGTGTGCGCGCCCGCAGGCGTATCATCCGCAACCACCACGTCCTCGGCCGGAGTGACCTCAACCTCAAGGTTATAGAGGAAGCCAATACTCTCCTCGCGGATCGCTTCCATCATGCTCTGGAACATCACGAAGCCTTCACGCTGGTACTCCACCAAAGGGTCGCGCTGGGCCATTGCACGAAGGCCGATGCCTTCCTTGAGATAGTCCATCTCGTACAGATGTTCCTGCCACTTTCGCCCCAGCACGGAAAGAACGACGCGGCGCTCAAGCTCACGCATGCTCTCCGAGCCGATGGCTTCCTCCCGCGCTTGGTATACGAGCCGTGCGTCGGAAAGGATTTCTTCCCTGAGAAATTCGGGTGTGACCTTCGACTGGCCGCCGGCTTCGTCGATGATCTCCTGCGCGGTCACGGTGGCCGGGTACAGCGTCTTCAAGTTCGCCCACAGTTGGTTGAAGTCCCAGTCGTCGCCGGTTCCCTCGGCCGTTGCCGCATCGATGAGGGCGTTGATGGTGTCTTCCAGGAAGAACTGAACTTTCTCGTGGAGATCGTCACCTTCAAGGATCCGGCGGCGGTCGCCGTAAATAGCCTCACGCTGCCGGTTCAGGACGTCGTCGTATTTGAGGACGTTCTTGCGCTGCTCGGCGTTGCGGCCCTCCACCTGGCCTTGAGCCGACGCGATGGCGCGCGAAACGAGCTTCGACTCCAAGGCGACATCGTCAGGAACGGAGCTGTTCATGAGCCGCTCTGCAGCGCCGGAGTTGAAGAGTCTCATCAGGTCGTCCGTCAATGAAAGGTAGAAACGGGATTCCCCGGGGTCGCCCTGGCGCCCGGAACGGCCGCGCAACTGGTTGTCGATGCGTCGCGATTCGTGGCGCTCGGTGCCGAGCACGTAAAGCCCGCCAAGGTCCAGGACTTCCTCGTGTTCGTCCTTGACCGCCTGCTTGGCAGCCGACAAGGCCGCGGGCCAGGCGGCTTCGTACTCTTCGGAGTTTTCCTCAGGATCGAGGCCACGCTTGGCAAGCTCCGCAATGGCGGTAAATTCGGCGTTGCCACCCAGCATGATGTCCGTACCGCGGCCGGCCATGTTCGTCGCCACCGTGACCGCACCCTTACGACCGGCCTGGGCAACAATGGACGCTTCCCGCGCGTGGTTCTTGGCGTTCAGGACTTCGTGGCGGATGCCTTCCTTTGCCAGGAGTTTGGAGAGGTACTCGCTCTTCTCAACACTGGTTGTGCCAACAAGGACAGGCTGGCCTTTTTCGTGCCGTTCGGCGATGTCTTTGACCACGGCATCAAACTTGACGATCTCGTTCTTGTAGACGAGGTCCGGCTGGTCGATCCGCTGCATATCCCTGTTCGTCGGGATCGGAACAACGCCGAGTTTGTAGGTGCTCATGAACTCGGCGGCTTCCGTTTCGGCGGTACCGGTCATGCCGGAGAGCTTCGAGTACATACGGAAGTAGTTCTGGAGTGTCACGGTAGCCAAGGTCTGGTTTTCGGCCTTGATCTCGACGTTTTCCTTGGCCTCAATGGCCTGGTGCATGCCTTCGTTGTACCGGCGCCCGGCCAGGATACGGCCGGTGTGCTCGTCAACGATCAGGACCTCACCGTCGAGAATGACGTAGTCTTTGTCGCGCTTGAACAGTTCCTTGGCCTTGATGGCGTTGTTCAGGAACCCGATCAACGGGGTGTTGGCGGACTCATACAGGTTCTGGATGCCGAGGTAGTCCTCCACTTTTTCAATGCCGGATTCCAGGACACCGACCGTGCGCTTCTTTTCGTCGACTTCATAATCGACTTCGGGCTGGAGCCTCAGGACGACCTTCGCGAATTCGCTGTACCAGCGGTTCGTGTCGCCCTGGGCGGGGCCGGAGATGATGAGCGGCGTACGGGCTTCATCGATCAGGATGGAGTCCACCTCATCCACGATTGCGAAGTGGTGCCCGCGCTGCACAAGCTCACTGGCATCCCATGCCATGTTGTCCCGCAGGTAGTCGAAGCCGAATTCGTTGTTTGTGCCGTAGGTGATGTCGGCCGCATATTGCTGCCGGCGCACGGCAGGATCCTGGTTGGAAAGGATGCAGCCGCTCGTGAGGCCCAGGAAGCGGTAGACACGTCCCATCAGTTCGGACTGGTACTCGGCGAGGTAGTCGTTCACTGTCACCACGTGGACGCCCTTGCCCGTGAGTGCGTTCAGATAGGCAGGCGCCGTGGCTACGAGGGTCTTGCCTTCACCGGTCTTCATCTCTGCGATGTTGCCCAGGTGAAGTGCGGCGCCACCCATGAGCTGGACATCGAAGTGGCGCATGCCCAAAGTGCGGGACGAGGCCTCGCGCACTGCCGCGAACGCTTCCGGGAGCAGATTGTCCAAGGTTTCGCCGTCCTGGTGACGGGTCCGCAGGCGATCGGTTTCTTCGCGAAGTTCAGCATCGGAGAACGTCTTGAAAGAGTCTTCAAGGGCATTGATGGAATCGGCATAGTTCCGCAGTTGCTTGAGTGTTTTTTTGTCACCCGTGCGGAGAAGTTTTTCGATTAGTGATGCCACGTGAAATTGCTCCCAGTCTCATGCCGCCGAATTCTGGCTGTTTCAGTCTACGGGAGAGACCAACACCACGTTGCCCGGTTTCCCTATCAGCGGATTGCTCCCTGTTCCACGGGCCTCAATGGCAGGTCATCGCATCCGCGACCTGTGCCGAAAGATCGCCCACGGGCCACACCTCGACCTCTCGAAGGCCGAGCCACTCAGCCATGAGATTGAGTTCGGCTGAAAGTTCGACGGCGGTATCCGGCGGAGCTCCTGCCTCCCCGTAGGCGGAACGAACCAGAAGCCGGCCTGCGGCCCGGTCAGCTTTGAGGTCCACCCTGGCGACGATGTTTTCCCGAAGGAGGAAGGGCAGAACGTAGTACCCGAAGCGCCGCTTTGCCGCCGGTGTGTAGATTTCTATCCGGTAGTGGAAGCCGAACAGCTCTTCAAGGCGCCTCCTCTCAAAGACCAGGGAATCGAACGGGCTGAGCAAGGCACGGGCCTCCGCCCTTCGCGGAAGCCGGGCGTCGACGTGCCGGTAGGTTTCGCGCTCCCAGCCCCGTACTGAAACCCGCTCCAAACGACCTGCGTCAACGAGTCGCTGCACGGACTCCGCCCCTGCCTTAAGCGGCGTGCGGAAGTAGTCTGCGAAGCAGCGTACCGTTCCGATGCCATGGGCCTGCGCTGCTGCGTCAATGAGTCTGTCCATGGACCTGTCCGCGTTGGTTCCTTCCCCCGGAACTGCATGGATGACCTTGGAAGTCAGGGTGTATCGCCGTTCAAACTGAGGGCTCCGCGAAGCCGCGGACACGCGTCCCTCTTCAAAAAGGTGTTCCAGCACGCGCTTCACGACGTTCCAGTTCCAGCCCCAGTTATCCCGTTCACCGTCCTCGTGATGGTCGAGTCTTGCTGTCAACTCGGAGGCTGTCAGAGGCACACTGGTGGCGAGAACGGCGAGAATCCGCTCCTCCATCGCCTTTCGCAGTGCCGGTTCCATTCCATTCGCCCCTACCCACGCGCGCTTTTGCCACAGGAGCAGGTCGTGGAAGTGTTCCGGCCGGATGTAGCTGGCCTCGTGGGCCCAGTACTCCATCATCCTGCGGGGCTTGCGACCCGACATGGCTTGAAGGATGGCAGGATCATAATTGCCGAGCCGGGAAAAGAAGGGTAGGAAGTGGCTCCGCGCGAGCACGTTGACGGAGTCGATCTGGACAAGCTGGAGTTGCGCAAAAGTCCGGCCCACCGCCCGTGGTGACACGGGGCCGGCGGGCCGGACTTTAGCCAATCCTTGGGCTGCCAATGCGATCCGCCGTGCCTGGGACAGGCTCAGCGAAGCTGTCATTGAAGTCCTTTCGTGGTGGCGACTATGCCCTACTTGGCTGTGGCAGCCTGGTCATCGGAGCGGTAGGCGTGGATCTTTTCCTCCACGGCTTCCTCACCTGGCTCGCATGTGGAATCGAGCGTAATGACACCGTAAGTCCAGCCACTGCGCCGGTAGACAACCGACGGGGCGTTGGTCTCCTTGTCCAGGAACAGGTAGAAGTTATGTCCCACGAGCTCCATGTTGTCCACGGCATCATCGAGTGTCAGCGATGCTGCGGGGAAAACCTTCCGGCGGATCAAGACAGGTGAATCACCGGCAGGGATGTCGTTCTCGATATCGTAGGGCGAGCGCTCATCCGGCTCGGGCGATGCCTCCCGATGGTTACTGGCCTCTACGTAGATGGGCTCGCTGGCACTTGCGGGCTCAAGGGATGCCGTTGCTTCCCGGACGGCTTTGGGCGTGTGGCGCCCGTGGTGCACCTTCTTCCTGTCCTTCGCGCGACGCAGCCGCTCAAGCAGCTTGTTATACGCGAGATCGAAGGCAGCAAATTTGTCAGCGGCTGTGGCCTCTGCACGGATAACGGGGCCTCGGCCCAGGACTGTGACTTCGACGGTGAGCTGGCCCGGCGTCTGCCGGGGGTTGGTCTCCTTGGAAACCTTTGCGTCTACCCGTTGGACCTTGTCCCCCAGCGATTCAATCTTTGAGATTTTCTCGCCGGCGTATTCGCGAAAGCGGTCAGAAACTGTCAGATTTCGTCCGCTGATCATGAACTCCATGGTGCCCTCCAAATAACTCAGGTGACACGACAACGACGCTGTTTGGGGCCGGTCTGAAGGACAGTCGAGCCCCTTTCCGAGCCGCTATCGACAGGTACAACTGTTCTTGGTACCCACAACCGACGTTAGTTCATCGGCACGAGTTATTCACCCTTTAGCCACTTATTTTTTGATTGAGTCTTAACTAACCCGGGGGAGTCGTCGAGGCAGCAAATGAAGCGTATGCTGGTGGCCTCGTGGCCGCCAGGACTACCGCTCCGCAGACGACGCCGCCGGCCGCCGAGACAGCCCTCGCCGCCTCCGCAAGAGTGGCACCCGTAGTGAGGACGTCGTCCACAATCAGGCACTGCCTACCTCTCAGCTGTTGCCTCCAGCGTTTTCGAACCTTCATGGATCCCCGGACACGCCGGGCTCTATCGCCGCGCCCCAACCCTTTCTGGCCCGCGGTCTGCACAGCGTAGGGACTTCCGCCAAGTGCAGCGGTGAACCGGCCGGCCAGGTCAGTCCATCGGGACAGATCCCGGTGCCTTGAGGCTCCCTTCCGTTCCAAAGCATCGACGACCGGGCATCCGGGTACCATCCGGCGCCTGCGCAGGCACGCCAAGAGAACGTGCACCGGACTAAACCCTCGCTGCCGGAACGCCTTCCCACTGCTGGGTACCGGAACAAGCCAGTACCCGGACCGGTTTCCGGTCGCTGCCAATACAGCCCTCCCAAGACACGGACCCAGTACAGCTGCCAATCGCCATTGCCCGAGACGCTTATATGACAGCAGCGACTGCGCAAGTTCATCCCTGTAGGGTCCTGCGGCAACGACGCCCAACCTCACGGTGCCGTCAAAGTCGACGAGCGCCGGCGACTCATGTTCGGCGCGGAAGGGTTTGCTGCACAGCAGCCGTACGCGTTTGGCGCAGGTGCTGCAGAGAACGGTGTCTTCGACGCCGCAGCAGACACATTCGGCGGGAACGATGAAGGCCAGCAGTTCCGCTGATGCTTTCTGGCTCCACGCAAGGACCCGGAGAGCACGGTGCGCTGCAAGTGCCCTTCGCCGCGGGGCTTGGGGCTCGGGCGACAGACTGTCCGGGTCGGGCCGTCGCTGCCTTCGGCTGCCCAACGAAAGGTACCTGGCTGAGCTTCGGGGCGGGGTCATGCAAAAAGTCTGGTCCCGGCCATCATTGGACACCAGCTGCCGATGGACCTATGTGGATATCCGCGCCTTTTTTCGCCCCGAGGGAGCTCGTTGACCCTCAGCCGGGGAACGCGGGCTCGGTGGGGCCTTTCAACTGTAGCTCCCAACCGTTCCCGACCCTCTGGAAAATGCCGGCGGCGGACTGGCCGTAAATCTGTTCCGATCCGTTGCCTGCGCTGAGGTAGGTCAGGCCTTCCCAGGGCGCCAGTTGCTGCGGTTCCCCTGAGGCCAGGGAGAGCAGTTCCGGAACCACGGTGCCCGTCGACGAACCGGCCATCACCGCCACTGTGGATCCGTTGACCCACACACCCTGATCCGGCGACGTGGAACTGAACAGCGTGATCGGAGCGGTAAGGTCTTTGGGCGCGCCATCGGAGTTCCGCACGATACCTGTGATCTGCACCACGGTTTTGCCGTTCAGTTCGGAAATCACCAACGCCCTGGCCCCCTCACGGGAGACCCTGAAGTCCTTGATCGTCCGCCCGGACAGCCATGATGGCGAGATGGCGACGGAAGGAACGGCCATCCCCGGAGCGACGCCAGTGGGTTTGAACGCCACAACCTCCGTGCCGCCGCCGGCGCCCGGCCCGGCCGTCCAAATCCAGTCATGAGGGCTGATTGACGGACCGGTCAGGGTGCTCCTGGTAGTCAACTGACGGGCAGGCTGACCCGGTTCTATGGAGTACAACGCAGTCTTGTCGCCATTGAGGAACGCGATCGTCTGCGATACCGGGGATTCCGCGGGTGAGTGCGGTCCCAAGGCAGCCACGGACTGAATATCGGGTAGCGGCGAAACGCGATTGTTTTCGTAGCGCACCAGGTCCCCGTTGTTCAGGGCAATCTGTCGCGCCGGGACGCTCTTATCCACAACAGGCGGCAGGACCGAACCATTGTCCTCGACGCGAACCAGGTCCTGATCTGCCCTCAGTTGCACGTTGATCACATCCGGTTGGCTCCTGAATGTGAGGGCCAACTGGTTCTGCATCCGTTGCCTGTCTTCTGTGGAGGCGTTGAACAGTTCCTTCGCCGACAAATCAACCTGCGCAGCACCGGAAACAACGGGAACCGATTCCCTGGTCAGTTTCATCCCGGACGGGAAGGCACTCACGACTGCGCCGCGCAAGTACGGCGAAGGGCCTGCCAACAGGGCGCTGGTCATCGATTTAACAGTGTTTTTCTTGATGAACCAGCGGTAGTCAGGCACGGCGTAGGTGAAGGTCGGGTCGTAGAAGTAGATGGGGAACGGACCGTAGATGACCTTGAACGTCTCCTCCGGGATGGCGGTGCCATCAGGCACCTTGGAGATCCGCCACTCCCCGTCTACTTGTTCCAGTGAAACAGGAATCGTTTCTTTGGTTCCCGGAGGATACTGCGTTGCAACGCCATCCGCGTCTACGGAGTATGCGAGGTCAAGTTCGTAGAGGTACTCGTTCTCGGTGGCGGTCTTGACGACCTGGGCTTCGCGGAAAACAATGGCGCGTTCATCGGGCTTCCACGTCACCGACTGTGCCTGGGTGAGGTATTGGCGTGCGACGGGATAGTCGTCTTCATAGCCGCTGCCTGCCATGTAGAAGTCTTCGATGACAGCTTCCGGGCTGGCTCCCGCTCGTGGTGCAGCAGGGAAGAACACCGGGGCGTTGGGGTTGCCCGCGCTCTCGTCCTCGCTCTTGCCCACCGGGCCCGACCGCGGAATCTGGGCGCAGGAAGCCAGCAGAACCATGAGCAGTGCGAGCACAGCAACAACGCTGCGCGTGCGTTTTGAGCGCGTGATCGTCATGACGCGTCGCCTCTTCCCCCCTCGTCTCTTTCGCCCTCGTGCGGCGCAGCACCAAGGGCTTGGGAGGCATCAGCTGTTCCCGCAGTGCGGACCTCCGTACCAACCACCAGCATCTGCCGTTCGCCTGCGGATCCGGGCAAGTCGATGTGAGCTGGTTCAAGCTGGAGCGGGGATTTGAGGATCGTTCCGCCTTGCCGCAGCGGTAGCGTGAGCCGGAAGTTGGAGCCGGCGCCCTTGCGCCCCCAAGCCTGGAGCCAGCCGTTGTGCAGTTTTGTGTCCTCAGCGGCGATGGAGAGCCCCAGGCCGCTTCCGCCGGTGGTGCGGGCCCGTGCCGGGTCCGCCCGCCAAAACCGGTCGAAGACGCGGGCTGCTTCGGCCTGGCTCATGCCTATGCCGTGGTCACGGACGGCCACGGCCACGGCGTCGTGGTTGGCCGCGACTGAGATGTGCACCGGCTTTCCTTCACCGTGTTCGAGTGCGTTGAGCAGGAGGTTCCGCAGGATACGGTCGATCCTGCGGGAGTCCATTTCGACGATGATGCTCTTCTCCCGCGCATTCAGGCGGACTTCCGAGCCATATTCAGCTGCCACGGGGGCCGCGCCCTCCATGACGTGGGAGATGACCTGGAAGATGTCCTGCGGTTCGGCGTCCAGAACTGCCGCCCCGGCGTCGAAGCGCGATATTTCCAACAGGTCCGATAGCAGCGACTGGAAACGCTCAACCTGGTGGTAAAGGAGCTCGGCCGATCTCTTGTTCATGGGGTCGAATTCGTCCCGTGCATCGAAGAGGACCTCGGCTGCCATACGCACGGTCGTGAGAGGGGTTCGAAGCTCGTGGGAGACGTCCGAGACGAACCTCTGCTGCATCTGCGACAAAGTGGCGAGCTGGGTGATCTGCTCCTGCAGGCTGGCCGCCATGTGGTTGAAGGACGCACCAAGCCGCGCTACTTCATCCTCGCCCTTGACCACCATGCGTTCCTGGAGCTGGCCTGCCGCCAGTTTTTCCGAGACCACGGCGGCATGGCTGACGGGGCTGACCACATTCCTGGTGACGTACCAGGCGATTGCCCCAATCATGAGGACGAGTGCCGCGCCGCCTGCCCAGAGGACATTCTGGATCTCGTCCAGGGTCTTCTGGGCGGTATTGAGGTCGTAGATGAGGTACAGCTCGTACATCGTGCCGTTGAAGGTGACCTTGTTTCCCACAGCGATACCGGGGCGGTCCTCATTGCCTACAGGGAACTGCGTGGAAGCCCAGAACTGTTGCTTTCCACCCTCCTGGACGGCCTTGCGCAGGTCGGGAGGAATGACGCGGACCGTCAACTGGTCCGATGCCCGGGATTCAACCCAGCGGTTGCGGGGCTTGGTCTGTTCCGGCACGGCTTCAAAGACGTAGCGCCGCTGAATGACCGAGCCCCTGCCTTCGACGGCGGTCAGCGTGTCATAGACCAACGTGATGACGCTGGACTGGTCAGTGACTTGGGCGCCGTCGAACGTGTCCTGGACCTGTTTGACGTTATAGCGGGACTCCGACTCAGCCTGGGCCAGCCGCTCCTGGAAGAGGTTATTGGCGATCTGGTTCGAAAGGTATGCGCCCACAATGGCGAAGGAGGTCACGGCCAGCAGGAGCGTGGTCAGGACGGTCCTGAACTCCAACGAGCGACGCCAGCGTTTCAGCAGTGACCGCCAGAGGAAGCGGAGGCCTGGCCGGATATGGCGTACACCTGTCGCAACAAGACGTGAGACCCGCAGCACCAGGATCAGTCCCCGCCGGGTCCATATCCGTACGCGGGTCATGAACCACGAGAAATTCCGGTCCCGTGCCGCCGAGCCCGGCTCCGGTGACTTTGCCGCCGTCGAAGTTACCGGAGCCTGCTGCCGGGCACCGGTACTTTCAAGACTGCCGGATCCCTGGTCCGCGCCTTTGTTGCCGGTCTTGCCGGCAGGTGACTCAGGAACCTGCTTTGTACCCGACACCACGCACCGTCAATACGACCTCGGGCGCTTCCGGATCGCGTTCAATCTTGGAGCGCAGACGCTGGACATGGACGTTGACCAGACGGGTATCCGCGGCGTGGCGGTAGCCCCAGACCTGCTCAAGCAATAACTCGCGCGTAAATACCTGCCATGGCTTGCGGGCAAGGGCAACAAGGAGGTCAAACTCGAGCGGCGTCAACGAGATGCGCTCTCCCCCGCGCGTAACCAGGTGTCCTGCAACATCGATGGTCACGTCGGCGATCCGCAAGGTTTCCGGTGCTTTCTGCTCGCCCGGACGGAGGCGGGCCCGGACGCGGGCAACGAGTTCGGCCGGTTTGAAAGGTTTGGGCACGTAATCGTCGGCACCGGATTCAAGGCCACGAACAACGTCCGAGGTATCCGACTTAGCGGTCAGCATGACGATGGGGACATCAGACTCGCCTCGAATCTGCCGGCACACCTCGATGCCGTCCGAGCCTGGCAGCATGAGGTCCAGGAGAACCAAGTCTGGTTTGGATGACCGGAAGACCTCAAGCGCTTGGCCGCCGTCTGCGCAGAAAACGGGCTCGAAGCCGTCATTGCGCAGCACAATGCCAATCATTTCTGCGAGGGCTTCGTCGTCGTCAACTACCAGAATGCGTGCCTTCATAGTTATATATTCCCTTATCCCCAAGTCTTTGTCGTGTTGGGCAGGGCGCACGGCATGGCGTCCCCCAGCAGTTCCACCGTACTGCACTCCTGCTGTCCGCCACCTTTGTCACCGTGCCGTAACAGGTCCGGGCTAGGAGCGACGACGACGGGACTATAGGCTGGGGGCGACGGTCCGTATGGGGGACGTCGGATGTCGACGGACCGGGTCTCGTGGGGAGGAAATCGTGTCACAGCCAGAGCACGGCCAGCAGCCATATCCGGGCAGTCAGCCGGGGTGGGGCGGCCAACCGCAATGGGGCGGGCAACCTGGGTGGCCCGCCGGGCAAGGCGGCGGTCAATTCTGGCAAGGGCAACCGACTCCTGGCTGGCCGGGTAACCCGGTTTACGGGCAGCCGCTGTACGTTGCTCCGCCCAAGCCCGGAATCATCCCTCTACGGCCCCTGCAGTTCGGCGAGATACTCGACGGTTCGTTCCAGACCATTCGCCGGAACGCTGCATCGATGTTCGGTTCGGCATTGATTGTGCAGGCGATCGCCGCAGCCTTGTTGGGCATTGTCACCGTGGCAATGCTCCAAGTGGCGGAGTCACTGGAAACAGTGGAAACGACGGCGGAATTCGATGAGTTTTTGGGTCCGTTCATAGCGATCGTTGCCGGCGCGCTTGGGGTTTCCCTTCTTGTCGGGTTCCTCGGGGCGGTTCTCCAAGGCGTCATGGTTGTCCCGGTCTCCCGCTCGGTCCTCAACCGCCGTACGGGTTTCAAGCAGATGTGGAAGCTGGCCGCCGGCCGGATTCCGGCTTTGTTGGGCGTTGCCGCGCTCCTGACCTTCGCCGGCCTGCTGGCTGTGGCCGCCGTCGTCGGTATAGCCGTGCTGTTGTTCACTGCGATGGGTCCTGTCGCACTCGTGATCGTCTTCCCCCTGGGCCTTGGTGGCGTGGTGGTGTTCCTCTGGATCGGCCTGAAGCTCATGTTTGCCCCTGCGGCCATCGTGGTCGAACGGCTCGGGGTCTACGACGGACTGCTGCGGTCCTGGCACCTGACCAAGAACAACTGGTGGCGCATCTTCGGAATCACGCTCGTGGTGAGCTTGATGGTGGGAATCATTGCGCAGATCGTCCAGATTCCGGTCTCCCTGGCTGCCACGGCCATCGGCGCGGTAGTTACTCCACACCCCGACCCGGAAACCATCACCTCCACCATGGTGGTCACAACAGTGATATCGATGGTCATCGGGGCCCTGGTCGGTTCAGTGACGTTCGCTTTCCAAACATCGGTCTCGGCCCTGATCTACATGGATCTCCGGATGCGACGCGATGGACTGGATGTCGAGTTCATGCGCCTGATGGAAACGGGAGCCGATCCCGAGGGAATCCCGGGCAGTCAGGCCCCGGCCCAAGGAAACACATGGCCTCCTTCCGCAGGCCATGCTCCCGGCACCCCTCCAGGTTCCTGGCCTACCGCATGAAGGCAGTCCCGTTCCAACGTGTCCAGGCGCTTGGCCGCTTCGAGCCGCCGATAACCCCGGATCGTGAAGAAGCCAGGCGCTGGGCAGAGGAGGAGTTGTCGAAGCCGAAGTATCCGGAAGCCCGCCCCAGCTGGATTGACCAGCTATGGCGCGACTTCCTGGAGTGGCTTGATTCCCTAGGGGGCGACGGGACAGTCGACGGTGCCAATTTCGCTGTTCCCGTCATCATTGCCCTGGCGGTTGTCCTCATAGTCGTAGCCGTCCTCGTCGTCCGGCCACGCTTGAATGCGCGGCGGAAGTCCGCTGCTGCCGGGATCTACGGCAAAGAACCGGTCGTTGACGCGTCTGCTTATCGGAAGCTTGCAAGGGATGCGGCCGGGAACGGCGACTGGCCCGCGGCCGTCGTCGAACAATTCCGTGCATTGGTGCGTTCCGCCGAGGAGCGGGACATCATTGAGTCCCGGGCCGGCCGTACTGCTGATGAGGCGGCGGTCCACTTGGGCCAGGTGTTCGAGGCTGCCCAAACACGACTCGATGACGCCGCCCATCTATTCGACGCCGTCCGCTACGGTAAACAGGCCGCGACCCGCGAAGACTATGACACGGTGCGGCTCCTGGACAGCGAGCTTTTGAACCTGACACCCGATTTCGAGGCTCATAGCCGGCACGGGTTCGCGGTGCCCCGATGACACTTGGCGCAGAAACCCGCGAACCAGAAGCACCACCAGCCCGGGCCTCAGGATTCCGGAGCTGGTTCCGGAGGCACCTGACGTGGATCGGCATCGGGCTCCTGTTTGCAGCTCTTGCGACTTTTCTGGTGGTTAACCGGTTCTCAGCGCCGGATGACGCACGTCCTCTCTCAGCTCATAATCCTGCGCCGGACGGCGGCATGGCCGTAGCCGAGATCCTCCGTGCGCGTGGGGTGGCGGTCACTGCAACGGACAGCCACCAAGAGACGTTGGCTGAGCTTGCGGGCTCGGGGGATACTACTCTTTTGCTCTACGACCCCAAGGGCTTCCTCGCCGGGCAACAGCTTGAGGATCTGAAAAAGGCCGCCAATCGAGTCGTTGTCGTTGCGCCGAGACTCCGCACACTGACCGGACTCGACGAAGATCTCCGTCCCGGCGGCGTCGTCCCGGAAGCAACAAACGTCCTCGAACCGGGCTGTGCAGACGAGGATGCCGAAGCGGCAGGTCCCGTTTCAGCCCAGGGTCCCGTCTACATTGGCCCCGGGGTGTGCTACCCGACACGAAGCGATGGGCCTGGCCTTTATGCAGCGTCGGAGGATGGCAACGTCATCGTGCTGGGAAGCCAGGAGTTGCTGGATAACGAACACTTGGACGATGAGGGAAATGCCGCCCTTGCGTTCAGGACCCTGGGCAGCACCAGCGAGCTGATCTGGTATTTGCCCGGCGCCACGGACATCGCAGCCGATAGGTCAGCGCCAACGCTGAATGAGTTGGCCCCTGCGTGGTTGGCCTTTGTCGGGCCATGGCTTGCCTTTGTGGCCATCCTGGCGATCGTGTGGAGAGGCCGACGTCTTGGACCCTTGGTTTTTGAACCCCTCCCGGTGGTGGTCCAGGCAGCCGAAACCGCGGAAGGCCGCGCACGCCTGTATCAGGATTCCCGCGCAGTTCAACGCGCTGCGGATAACTTGAGGGCCGGCGCCCTGGCGCGGTTGGCCAGGCACTTCAACCTCGGAGCCGATGCCACGGCGGAGTCCATTGTGGATGCGGTGGCCAGGCATTCCACCCGGCCGTCCCCGGAACTGCGGACACTCCTGCTGGATGTCACACCACAAACAGAAGGACACCTGGTGCAGTGGGCACAACAGATGGAACGAATAGAACAGGAGGCTACGGCCCGATGAGCCACCAGCCGAACAACTATACGGACAGTAACACCGGATACTCCGGTGCCACGTCGGCGCACGTGGACGAATCCCACCGTGGCGCCTCCCGCGGATCACTCGACGACCCGGCCCGGCATTCATTGCTGAACGTCCGCAATGAGGTGGGAAAGGCCGTGGTTGGCCAGGATCCCACGGTCACCGGCATGCTCATCGCCCTTCTCTGTGGCGGACACGTGCTCTTGGAGGGGGTACCCGGCGTCGCCAAAACCTTGCTGGTCAGGGCGCTGTCAACCGCTCTGAGCCTGGACACGAAACGCGTCCAGTTCACCCCTGACCTCATGCCCGGTGACGTCACGGGCTCCTTGGTCTATGACACGCACACGTCGGAATTCACCTTCCGGGAGGGTCCTGTCTTCACCAACATCCTGCTGGCAGATGAAATCAACCGAACTCCGCCGAAGACCCAAGCCTCGCTCCTTGAAGCCATGGAAGAGCGCCAGGTTTCGGTGGACGGAGTTTCCCGGCCGCTCCCGGCCCCGTTCATTGTTGCGGCAACGCAAAACCCCGTCGAATACGAAGGAACCTATCCCCTGCCCGAGGCGCAACTGGACCGCTTCCTGCTTAAGCTGACCATGCCGTTGCCCGGCAGGGAGGAAGAGATCGAGGTGATCCGGCGTCACGCGGACGGTTTTGACCCCCGTGACCTGTCGGCCGCAGGAGTGCGTCCCGTTGCCGGCGCGCGCGAGCTTGAAAAGGCTCGTGCCGCAGTGGCACAAGTAGTGGTTGCCCCGGAAATACTGGCCTACATCGTGGATGTTGCCAGGGCTACGCGATCCGCTCCGTCCTTCCAGCTCGGCGTCTCTCCCCGCGGTGCAACCGCCTTGCTGAACACCTCCAAGGCGTGGGCCTGGCTCTCGGGAAGGACCTTCGTGACGCCGGACGACGTCAAGGCTTTGTCGCTGCCTTGCCTGCGGCACCGCGTCGGGCTCCGTCCCGAGGCGCAAATGGACGGCATCCATGTTGATGACGTGCTCGGCAGCATCCTGGCCTCAGTGCCGGTGCCGCGTTGATGGTGCCGGTGCCGCATTGATCCTGCACCCAGTACCTGCAGCGAAGGTGTCCTGAATGGCCATCACGGGTCGCTTCGTAGTTCTCGCCTTCGTCGGGCTGGCGCCCCTGGTGCTCTTCCCCGCGTGGAGCACCGTCTTGTGGGTGGTCTCCGCCCTGCTCTTGCTCGTGGTGGCGGACCTCTTGCTGGCTGTATCTCCTGCCAAGCTGGGCCTGGAACGCCGTCAACCAGGCAACGTCACCCTGGAAAGCCAGGTTGACGCGATTGTCTCGGTCACCAACGCCACCCGGCGAACGCTGAGGGCTACTGTCCGTGACGCTTGGCAGCCGTCAGCGGGCGCCACAAACCCGGTGCAGTGGCTCAAGGTCCCGGCAGGCGAACGCCGCCGCTTGGCCGTGACGTTGATCCCCCGGCGCCGGGGCGACGTTCAAAGTCCCCATGTCACCATCCGCTCCTACGGACCCCTGGGGCTGGCCGCCCGGCAACGTACCCGACCGCTGCCCGGACGGCTAAGGGTGCTTCCGCCCTTCCATTCCAAACGCCATTTGCCCTCCAAGCTGAGGAAGCTGCGTGAATTGGACGGCAAAGCCGCAGTCCAGATCCGCGGTGCGGGAACGGAATTCGATTCGCTTCGCGACTACGTGCGCGGCGACGATGTCCGCTCCATTGATTGGCGTGCAACTGCCCGCCGGACCTCGGTAGTGGTGCGGACCTGGCGTCCCGAACGCGATCGTCGCGTCGTTATCGTCCTCGACACCTCTCGGACAGCGGCGGCCAGGATCGAGGACGAGCCCAGGCTCGATACGGGCATCGAAGCTGCGCTGCTGCTTGCCGTACTCGCTGAACGCGGCGGGGACCGTGTTGATTTCCTTGCCTACGACCGCAGGCTGCGTGCCCGCGTTGAATCGGCGTCGAAAGGTAATCTGCTGGGCCAACTCGTGCAGGCCATGGCACCGTTGGAGGCGGAACTGATCGAGTTGGACTGGCAACAGATCCCCGGGCAGGTGCGTGCCGTCTCGGCGCACCGCTCACTCGTCGTGCTTTTGACGGCCCTCGACGGCGGCGCCCCCGCAGAAGGCCTTCTCCCCATGGTTGCCCGGTTGGCCCAACAGCATGTGGTGGTGGTTGCCTCCGTGCGGGATCCCTTGTTGTCGGCGATGAAGGAGGAGCGCTCCACGGCAAGCCAGGTCTTCCGAGCCGCCGCTGCGGAGCGCGCCTTGCTCGAGCGGGCCGCCGTCACGGCCCAGTTGCGCCAGCTCGGAGCCGAAGTGGTGGACGCGGAACCGCTTGAAGTCCCGCCTTTGCTTGCCGATACTTACATCCGGCTAAAAGCTGCCGGCCGGCTCTAGGAAGGACCTCCAATGAACATCCCTATCTACCAGCTAGCCCTCGGCAATGATTTCGCCAAGCTCACCCCGCAGCTCCAGGAGTATTTCTCCTTGGCTGCCGGATCCGGTTCCTATGGAATCGGGGAAGGCTTTTTCGACGTTGTCGGCTGCCGGCAAAAGTGGTTACGCCCCCTGCTTGCCCTGACCGGCAGCGAAGAAGCTTTTTTCCCCGAATACGGCGAAGGCATCCCGTTCCGCATTGAAAACCACGCCCACGTGGATCCTTTTGGAAGGCCGGCAATCACTGCACGCCGTGAAATCTACTTCCCGTCCGGGACCCGCCTGTTCCACGACACCACCAGCGCTGTTGTGACGCCGACGGACGGATCGGTTTCAACGTCAGGAACAGCAGACGCCCCCTCCCGCGCCCGACTGGTGGACCACGTAGGCCGCTACCGGCGCCTTGTCACCGACTTGGAACTCAGCGTCACGCCGGCAGGAAGGCTGCGCGGCGTGTCTAAAGCCAGCCGCCTGTTCCTGGGTCCCCTCCGTATTCCGCTGCCGGCGGCACTGGATGCGCGGGCATATGCGGAGCAGTGGTGGGATGAAGCGGAACGCAAGCACCGCATCCAAGTCAAAGTCATCCAACCGCAGATCGGGTTGGTGCTCGTTTATGCGGGCCGTTTTGACTATCGACTGGCTCCGTACCTGCCCGGAACGGCGTCAGGCACGGGGCTCCCGCGCTACGCCGAACCGGACCGCTGGGAACAGCGGGTGTAGCCCTTTGGCGGGCGCCGGCTCTGTCCGGCCGCGTCCGTCCGGGAGTCTGCCGCGCCCGGCAACTGACCGAAACCGGCAACCACACCCGCCCGGATTAGCCTTGCGCCAGTTGATCCAAGCCGTCCGCAACCTGTGTCAGCCGGGTAAGTACCTGCTTGGCGCTGGACGGCTTCAAGTGCGCCAAACCGGTTGAGGGCGTCACCCGGAGTCCTGCCAGGGCTGATGCCGGCAGGCCAAGCTGGCGCCATGGCTTCCAGATGGTCTCCACGACGTCGGCGGTCCGGGGCAGGTTCGCGTCGGCCTCGGCTGTAGGCAGCGCACCGGCCCACACGCGTTTCCCGGCTTCGACAGCCGCAGCAAGTTGCTCCCATTGGCGGGTGGTCAAGGCCTTCAGCGGCACAGCGACGCCGTCCGCGCCGGCTGCCAGGATCCGCTCGATAGGGGCCTCGATCTCGGGCACGGACACCACGGTTTCGACGGCGCCCGCAGCCTTGAGTGCCTCGATCACCAGCCGCCACGCTCCGGTGATTTCCTCGCCGGGGACGGACCGCAACGTGCGGTAACCACTCGCCGTCGGGATGGTTCCGCCCATGATGGCAGCGATGTCCGGCTCGTCCAGGTGAACGACAATTCCGGCACCGGGGACCGCCGCTGCGACGCGGCGTAAATGCTCTGCGACCCCCGCCGCCAACGATTCGGCAATGTCCCGGCGCGCACCGTAGTCGAGCAGTGCCCTCTCACCGTTGTGCAGGTAAAGCCCGGCAGCGAGGCTCATCGGACCGAGCAGCTGGATCTTGACCTCTGCGGCGGGAACTTCTTCCGCACCCGCGACGTCGGCCAGGATGTTGATGTCTGTCGCCAGTGCGGATTGTGCTCGTCGAACGTCTTTCCCCGGCCTGTCCACGAGCCGCCATCCGTGCGGCTGCACGTCGATGGCGAGTTCTGCCAGGAGGGAGCCCGTACGTCCCACAGCGTCCGACCCCACTCCGCGGTCCGGAAATTCAGGCAGGAACGGAACATGGGGATCCCCCAATTCGCCGCGGATCGTACGAATTGCCTCCGCGGGATCGTTACCCGGCCATGGACCCAATGCGGTCGCGCTGGCCCGTTTCCCGTTGACAGCCGTCATCCGCTACGCCTGCTGGTTGGAAATCTGGTGGTCCTCCGCGATGGCCTCGTGGTGGCGGATCACTTCGCTGATGATGAAGTTCAGGAATTTCTCGGCAAAGGCCGGATCCAGGTGTGCGTCTTCGGCAAGACGGCGAAGACGGGAAATCTGGGCTGCTTCCCGCCCCGGGTCCCCCGCAGGCAGCTTATGGGTAGCCTTGAGGATGCCCACCTTTTGGGTTGCCTTGAACCGCTCGGCGAGCAGGAAGACAAGCGTAGCGTCGATGTTGTCGATGCTGGACCGGATGGACAAGAGCTCATCCATGATGGCGCGGTCCACTTGGCCAGCCAGGGAACTCGCAGCCGGGTTGAAGGATTCGGCGTCTTCGGGGAGGGCATTGTTCTGCTCGGTCATGCTCCCCAGTCTATTGTGCGCGGACATGCCGCCGCGGGTGTTACCGAACGGCAAAGTCCGCCACTCGTGAATGAGGAGCGGACTTTGCCGGATCCGGCACTGTCGGACGCGGAGACCTTCCCTAGCCGCCCAACAGCGCGCGGTGGGCTTCCCGCCGTCGTGCTTGTTCATCAGGGTCCGGCACCGGCAGGGAGGCGATCAGCCTCTTGGTGTAATCGTGCCGGGGCGAACCCATCACGTGGTTGCCTATTCCTTGCTCGACGAGCCTGCCCTTGTACAGCACGCCAACCCAGTGGGACAACATGTCCACCACTGCAAGATCATGGCTGATGAAGAGCGCAGCGAATCCAAAGTGTTCCTGGATTTCCTTGAAGAGGTCCAGCACTTTGGCCTGCACGGAGACGTCCAGGGCGGACGTCGGCTCGTCGGCGATCAGGAGGCGCGGATTGAGGGCCAGCGACCTCGCCAGGGAGGCCCGCTGCCGCTGTCCGCCGGACAGCTCGTGCGGGTAGCGCTGGGCGTACGACGCCGGCAACTGGACTGATTCGAGAAGCTCGCCTACCTTCTTCCTCACCTCAGCCGCGCTTGGCTTGGTGTGGATGATCAGGGGTTCGGCCACGCATTCGCCGATGGTGAGATGCGGGTTGAAGGATGCCGCGGGATCCTGGAACACGAAACCGATGTCCTTCCGCAACGGACGGAAAGTCCGTTCCTTGAAGTCCAGCATTTCGTAGCCAAGTACCTTCAAGCTGCCGCCGGTTGCCCGGGTAAGGCCCGCAATGGCGCGTCCGATGGTGGACTTTCCGGAGCCGGACTCCCCTACCAGGCCGAAGACTTCATTCTCGGAGATGGTAAAGCTGACGTCGTCCACGGCTTTGAACCCATGCCGTCCAAAGCGGCCCGGGTATTCGATAGTGAGGTTCCTGGCCTCGACCAGGATTTTTCCGTCCTGATGGAGCCTTCCCCGGGCACCCTCCGAGGCCGAATTGCGTCCAAGGTGAGGGACCGCGGCAAGGAGTTTCCTGGTGTAGTCCTGTTGTGGTTCCGCAAACAGGGTCCTCGATGGTGCTTCCTCCACGACATCGCCCTGGTACATGACCACGACCCTGTCGGCGAGGTCGGCCACCACACCCATGTTGTGGGTGATGAGCACAATGGACGTGCCGTAGCTGTCCCGCAAATCCCGGAGCAGTTGCAGGATTTCGGCCTGTACCGTGACATCCAGGGCCGTGGTCGGTTCATCGGCGACGATAAGTCCCGGGTTCAGCGCCAAAGCTGCGGCGATGACAACCCGTTGTTTCTGCCCGCCGGAAAACTGGTGGGGATAGTAGTTGACCCTGGTCTCCGGATCCGGAATCCCCACTTTTCGCAGTGCTTCAACGGCCCTGCTCCTGGCTTCCTTGGCCGACACTTTACGGCCGTCCTTGGCGTGAGCACGGATTCCCTCGGCAATTTGCCATCCCACGGTGAACACGGGGTTCAGAGCGGTGGAGGGCTCCTGGAAGACCATGGCTACGTCCTTGCCTCGAATGTTGCGCAAGGCCGACTTGCCGACGCTGATAACGTTGCTGCCGTTGATCACTACGGCTCCCGAACTTACAGCAGTTTCGGGAAGCAGGCCAAGGATCGTCTTGGCCGTGACCGTTTTGCCGGATCCGGACTCCCCCACGATTGCCACGACCTCGCCCGGCTTCACGTCGAGGCTGACGTCCTTGACGGCGTGGACGTCCCCGGCGTCCGTGGCGAAGGTGACTTTGAGCCGGTCGATCGTAAGAACCGGCTGGCGGGCCGAAGGCTTATCCGCGATGTTTCCGAGGTTTGTGGTCATGACTTGCCTGCTTCTGAAGGTGTGGACGGTCCCGCGGGGAGCGTGGGTTGTGTCCCCGCCCGTTTGCGTCCACGAATCCGCGGATCGTTGAGGTCATTGATGCTCTCGCCCACCAGGGTCAGGCCAAGGACAGTCAGGACAATGGCGATACCCGGGAAGACCCCTGTCCACCAGATGCCCGATGACGTATCCGCCAATGCTTTGTTGAGGTCGAAACCCCACTCGGCAGCAGAGGTGGGTTCAATACCGAATCCCAGGAAGCCCAGGCCTGCAAGCGTCAGGATTGCCTCCGATGCGTTCAGCGTGAACATCAGGGGCAAGGTACGCGTGGCGTTCTTGAAGATGTGCCGTCCGATGATCCTCAGGCTGGACGCACCCAGGACCTTGGCCGACTCAACGAAGGGTTCAGCCTTGAGGCGTATGGTCTCGGCCCGGATGACCCGGAAGTATTGCGGAACGAACACCACAGTGATGGCGAACGCACAGGAAAAGATACCGCCCCAGAAACTGGATTGACCCCTGCTGATGACGATCGAGACCACGATGGCCAGCAGCAAGGTGGGAAAGGCGTAGATGGCATCAGCTATGACCACAAGGATCCGGTCCACCCAGCCGCCGAAGTAGCCGCTCAGGAGGCCCAGTGCCACACCGAGGAAGAGTGACATTGCCACGGATACCACGATGACGGTTACCGCAGTCTGGGAACCCCAGATTACCCGCGACAGGACGTCGTAGCCGCCCACGGTGGTTCCGAGCAGGTGTTTCGAGCTCGGAGCCTCCTGCGTGGGAAAGGAACCGGAAGCGTCGCTGAGCTGGGAATATCCATAGGGCGCCAGGAGCGGGGCAAATATGCTGGTCAGCAGGAAAAGCCCGCTGAGGACCACACCCACAACGAGCATGCCCCTTTGGAGGCCCACGCTCTTTTTCAAGTGCGATACCACCGGCAGCCGCGAGGACAGCGGCTGCTTGGGAGCGGTCAGTTCGGGAGTGCTCATGGTCAGTACCTCACTCGCGGGTCGATGAGCGCGGCAATGATGTCCACGATGAAGTTGGTCACGGCAACGATGATGGCCAGCAAAACGACGATGCCCTGGACAGCCACGAAGTCACGGGCGCTCAGGTATTGCACCAGTTGGTACCCGAGCCCTTTCCATTCGAAGGTTGTCTCCGTCAGGATGGCGCCGCCGAGCATCAGGGCGATTTGCAGGCCCATCACGGTGATGATGGGAATCAGTGCCGGCTTGTAGGCGTGCTTGGTGAGCAGCCGGAATTCGCTCACTCCCCGGGAGCGCCCTGCTTCCACGTAGTCCTTGCCAAGCGTGCCGATCACGTTGGTGCGAACCAACCGGAGGAAGACTCCGGCGGTCAGCAAGCCCAAGGCGACGGCCGGGAGGACGGCGTGGGAAGCAACGTCACCGAGTGCCGTGAAATTTCCGCTGCGGAGGGCGTCAAGCCAGTAGATTCCCGATGGGGCCGCCAGGTTGCTCATGGCCAGTTCTGTCCGTGTGCCCGACCGGCCAGCCACGGGAAACCACCCGAGCCACACCGAAAAGGTCAGCTTGAGCAGCAAACCGGAGAAGAATACGGGCGTGGCATAGCAAAGGATCGCGAAGAACCTCAGGATGGCATCCGTCGTCTTGTCCCGGTGTTGAGCCGCAATGAGGCCCAACGGGATGCCCACGGCGAGCGCGACGATCAAGGCATTGATCGACAACTCGAGGGTGGCTGCGCCAAAGGTGGTCAGCACCTCCACAACAGGACGACGGTCCGTGATGGTGGTGCCGAAGTTGCCGGTCAAAAGTTGGCCCAGATACTCGAAGTACTGAATCAGTATGGGCCGGTCATAGCCTGCCTCATGAATCCGCTGGGCGAGCACATCCGGGGGAAGGCGGCCTCCTTGGGCGGCCGTGATGGGATCGCCGATGACCCTCATCAGGAAGAAAACCAGGGTCACCAGGATGAAGACCGTGGGAATGATCAGGAAGAACCTGACCACGATGTATTTCCCCAGGCCTCCCCCGGACCTGGACTTGCTCTTGGGTGCTACGACGCCGGGCTCGGCGTCCGGTACGTCTACGAGTGTTGTCATTGTTACCTGTGATTCCTGCCCGTGGATTGCGCGGGACTGGCTGGTGGGCGCCGACGACGATAGGTGTCAGCAAAGGAGGCGGGACACCGGATGGGTGTCCCGCCTCCCCACGGCATGGCTACTTGGAAATGGTTCCGAGGCGGAACTTGAAGGATGCATCCAGCGTCTTGTCGACGCCGTTTACGCTGCTGCCTGCGATGGCAACCTGCGCGCCTTGGAGCAGCGGCAGCGTGGAAATGTCCTTGGCGAGGGCATTTTGGACGTCCTTGATGGCCGTTTCACGTGCCGACTTGTCGGCCTCTGTCAGCTCTTTGCTGATGAGCTGATTCACGGTTTCGTTGTTGTAGTGGTTGTTCAGGAAGCCGCCCTTGGGGAAGAACGGGGTCAGGTAGTTGTCCGCATCGCTGAAGTCGGGGAACCAACCGAACTGGAACAGCGGGTACTCATCGGCGCGGCTGGCTTTGGTGTAAGTAACCCATTCCGTGGACTGCAGGTTGACCGTGAACAGGCCGGACTTCTCCAGCTGTTCCTTGACCATGGCGTATTCGTCGCCTGACGATCCGCCGTAGTGGTCCGGGTTGTACTGCAGGTTCAGCACCACTTTCGCGGTGATGCCCGCGTCGGCCAGCACCTTCTTGGCTTTGTCGAGGCTCGGCTTGCCCGCGTCACCGTATGCGTCCTTGAAGGACTCGTTGGCACCGAGGAAGCCGCTTGGCACGTTGGACCACAGCGGGAGGTAGGTGCCTTTGTAAACCTGGTCGGCGATGGCTTCCCGGTCCACGAGGTTGGCTATGGCTTGCCGGACGGCAAGGGCCTTTGCGGGGTCTGCGTCCGGGGTTTTGGCTCCGAACGGCATGGTGTCGAAGTTGAAGGTGATGTACCGGATCTCGCCACCCGGCCCGGTCAGGACCTTCACCTTGGAATCCTTTTTGAGGTCATCCACGTCCGTGGCGCTCAGGCTCCGGAAGGCGACGTCCAGGTTGCCCTGCTGGATATCCAGTTTCAGGTTGGTGGGGCTGGCGTAGTACTTGATGGTGGCTTCATCGTTGGCCGGCTTGCCCAGCACCCCCTGGTAGTCGGGGAACGCCTTGAGGCTGACCAGTTCGTTCTTCTTGTAGCTGTCGATGGTGTACTGCCCGTGGAAGGCCTTGGCTTTGATGATGTCGTCGTCGGCCAGGACCTTGTCTGCCGGAAAGACTTCATCGTCGACGATCGGCGCTGCGGGGCTGCTGAGTATGAACGGGATGGTCTGGTCATTGGCCAGCTTGGACTTGAACACTACAGTGTTGGCATCCGGAGCGGTAACACTCTCGATATTGGCCAGCAGCGATGCCGGCCCGGCGGGGTCGTTGATGGCGACTTGCCGGTCGAAGGAAAACTTTACGTCCTTGGAGTCCAAGGTGTTTCCGTTGGCCCATTTGAGCCCTGTCTTGAGCTTCACCGTGTATTCAGTGGGTGCCGTGAACGACGACGACTCTGCCAGGTCCGGAACGGGTTCCGCGCTGCCGGGTTTGGAGTTCAAGAGGAAAGAGTAGATCTGGTTCATCACCATGAACGAACCGTTGTCGTAGGACCCTGCCGGGTCCAAGGCCGTGACTTTGTCTGTGGTGCCGTAGGCGATCGGGCCCCCGGCAGCGGGGGCGGACGAAGAACCGCCGCCCGAGGGCCCCGTACATGCCGTTAAGGCGAGTGCGGAAACGCCCGCGAGCGCGATAACGCCATGCAGGGCCTTCTTGTTCAGTGCCATCTGATGAACCTTCTGTTCGATGGATTCGGCGCGCCGCCGTGGGATATTTGTGGCAGCGAGCACTCTTGGTTCCACGATTCAATCAGACTTCGAGCCTCACGAAGCCTTGAAATTGTGATTTGAGACACAAAATTTACCTACGAGTAGCTTTGCCCCAGGGGCGGAAGGCATTGCCTCCGGAGGGCTACGGGAATATCTTTGGTCCCGAGTCGGAAGGAGAGGCGCATGAGCAAGGCAGCCCTCTGTGTAGGCATCAACAAGTTCAAGTATCTTCCCCAATCCAGCTGGCTTCAGGGATGTGTCAACGACGCAGAGGACATGGCCTCCATCCTGGAAGCGAAGTATGGTTTCGCGCCAGCCGGCATCACCGTCCTCCGTGATGCGAAGGCCACCAAGAAGGCGGTGATGAGCGAACTCAACAAGCTGGTGGACGGAGCCGTGGATGGCAGCTCGGAACACCTGGTTCTTACCTTCTCCAGCCACGGCACCCAGGTACCGGACACCAGCGGGGACGAAGCGGACCGGCTGGATGAGGCCTTCGCCTGCTACGACATCAACAACGCCGGCGACGCGTGGGACCCGGACACTGTCATCTCCGACGATGAACTGGCGACGCTCTTCACCCGGTTGCCCGAGGGAGTGCTCATGGACGTTATCCTGGACACTTGCCATAGCGGCACGGGCCTGAAGTCGCTGGACCTGCTGCCAGGGCGGCGGCCGCGCTTCCTGCCCGCCCCGACACCCCGGGCTGTTATCGCCAACGAGTTCAATGACACCCGTACCCTCCGGGACATGGTCAAGGCCGCCAAGCTGTCCAGGCCGGTGTTGATGGCTGCTTGCCGCTCGGACCAGACCGCAGCCGACGCGCCGATTAATGGCCGCTACAACGGAGCCTTCACCTACCACTTCCTGAAGTCGGTCCAGAGTGACGGCACGGCAGGTCGCGCCGAGATCCTGAAGCTTGTCAGCAAGGGATTGAAGGCCGGCGGTTTCGACCAAGTGGCCCAATTGGAAGGCACGACGGCGGCACGCAAGGCCGCGTGGGGAAGCTGACCGGCGGCGCGGATCACCTCCCGCTGCCTTCGGGAAGGCTCGGTTTCGTGGCGCGGCCTATTCGCCGGTTCCGTGGAACTTGTCCCTGACTCCGGAGGAAGCCGCTTCTTCCGCATCGTGGTGCTGGTCGGAACCAAACAACAGCCCTTGGCGTTCCCGATCCATGACCGGCTTTAGCGCTGCATAGACCAGCCGGCCACCGGCGTCGAACCTGAGCAGCCCACCGCCGCGGATATCCACATAGTCGCGGCGTGTCTTCAAGCCAAGCCGGACATAAGCCTCCTTGCGGCTCATCCGAACCGTTTGGATAAATGAAGCCCCGATTTCGGAAATGATGAAACCGTCCGGCGATACCCGTTCCGAGGTGCGTACCCGCGTGGAACTCAATGGCGTGCGTCGCTCGAGCCGGGCAGCATCCAGGAGGCGGGGGTTCTCCCAGACGAAGCGCTGGACTTCCTGCGGATCAGACCCCAATGCCGACAACCGGATCGGATATCGAAGGCCCTGGTAGTTGTCCACGCCGCTGATGTTGTGCAGGGAAACCCGTCGGATGCCGATAGCGGAGAACTCCGCCTGGATGGCATCCCGGTAGCCGTAGTTGTCCTCCGGAACCATGTCGAGGTCCGCCGCGACGATTCCGCGCAGGAGGTCCCGCCAGCCGACGTCCACCGGCGGCATGTAGGACAGACCGCGGATGACCATGCGCAAGACCCTCGTGGCGACAATCGAGCCTGATTCGGCCTTCTGCTGCAGGCTCTGATGATCGCCGAAGCGGGTATTCCTTTCGGACCACAACCGCTGCACAGCGCGCAGCACCGCCCCGACCACAACAGCCCCGCGGGCATGGGGTTCGGGCAATTCCTGCCAATTGTCCGGAATTGCCCCCACGAAGGGCTCGCGCAGAGGACCGCGGGCAAACAAGTCCCGGGCGAAGTCGAAAAGTGACCGCAGCAGAAGGTCATCGTCCACTACTTCCCCGGCCTGGAAGCAACCCGCGGCCGCCTCAAGCTGCCGGAAGACTACTTCCCGGGAGGAAAACACGGACAGGATGGCAACCAGGTCGGCCAAAGCTTCATGCATGGCAAGCTGCTCCATCGTTGCCAACTGGTCTGCCCACGCCGGCCGGAACCCGTCGAGAATGGCATGGGTGACTTCATGGGCCACGATGTCCCTGTAAAGCGCAGTGGGAACCTTGTATCCCATGCGGTCCACGGAACCGAAGCGGATGACGTTGGTCCCCCGCTCGTAACCCGTCTCTGTGGCAGTCACACGGTCCCTGGCCTTGAGGACCACCCTGCCTTCCGGGTTCCAAGGCATGCGTCGCCCTAGCGTTGACTCGAAGATATCCAGGGTGCTCATCGCCACGCCGTACACGTGCTGGGCGAGGAACCGGGTATCGTCCAGGAGTTCCCGGAGGTCCTGGGGCGGCACTTGGGAGACCAGGTGCCACGGATCTCCCTGCAGGGTCAAGCTGACCGGGGACACCGTGGTGCCGCGCCACTTCCTGATGTGTATCGCGTAGCGATGACCGGTTGGCCCGCGCCGCAGCCGCTCCACGGGTATCCGGACCTGGGCCGTGAGGGGCGGCAAGCCTCCGACGCCGATCGGCCCTTCAGCCAGGACTGTCACGGAGACCATCTGCCCGGCCTTGATGTCTCCCGGGCCCTTCTTAGGAAATGCCACAGTCATCGCCGTCCCGAATGCGCACCCCAACACACGGCAGCGGTTGCGCTGCTTAGGCCAGTATGGGGGCGGGCCAATCCGGAGGCAATGATTCCTAGAGCGCTGCCCTCTGCAGGGAGCGCGCGGCGTCGATTGTCGCTTGGCCGAGCACACGGCTGCCTTGGTACAGCACAACGGTCTGTCCGGGTGCTACGCCACGAAGTGAATCCGTGAGCGTGACCACCAACTCTGCGCGCTCAACGCCGGTCTCATCTGCCTTCAGTTCCACCCGGGCGCGCGCCGGAACGGGATCCCCATGAGCCCGGACTTGGGCATGGCATTCGAAGTCGGCTCCAGTGGCCACCTCTGTAATGGGCAGGCCCGCCCACGACACCTTGATACCGCGGATCTCGTCGATGGCCAGAAGGGCCTCGGGGCCAACGACTACCTTGTTTTCCTTGGGCCGGATCTCAAGGACAAAACGGGGCTTGCCGTCCGCAGCGGGAGTGCCCAACTTCAAACCACGGCGCTGGCCCACGGTGAAGGCGTTCGCTCCGGGGTGCTCCCCGACCTTCGCGCCCGTCTCATCCACGATGTCGCCCGTGGTCATCTCGATCTTTTCTGCCAGCCAGCCACGCGTGTCACCGTCGGAGATAAAGCAAATATCGTGGCTGTCCGGCTTGTTCGCCACGGACAGGCCGCGCCGCTCCGCTTCCGCCCGGACCTCGGCCTTGGACGGCGTGTCTGCCAACGGGAACATGGAATGCTTCAGCTGTTCGTGGGTGAGGACACCGAGGACGTAGCTCTGGTCCTTGGCCCAGTCCGCAGCACGGTGCAACTCACGGTTTCCGTCCGCGTCCTCGATGACCTTCGCGTAGTGCCCGGTGCACACGGCATCAAATCCCAGGGCAATTGCCTTCTCCAGCAACGCCGCGAACTTGATCCGCTCGTTGCACCTCATGCACGGATTGGGGGTTCGTCCAGCCGCGTATTCGTCGATGAAATCCTGGACGACGTCTTCCTTGAAGCGTTCCGAAAAGTCCCACACATAGTAGGGAATGCCCAGGACATCACAAGCACGCCACGCATCGCGGGAGTCCTCGATGGTGCAGCAGCCCCGGCTTCCCGTACGCAGGGTGCCCGGCATCCGCGACAACGCGAGGTGCACCCCAACGACGTCATGACCGGCCTCGACGGCGCGGGCGGCTGCTACGGCGGAATCGACTCCACCGCTCATTGCTGCAAGTACTCGCATGCTGGCTTTCTATGGTTTGGGTTTGGGTGCTTGTGGCGCTGTGCCCTGCTGGGGGCATTCGGCGCGCCAATCCATTCTAGCTAACGCAGCAAGGGGGGCGTTAAATTCCCTTGAGTGGAACCTTGGAATTGCTTGACTGACGGACAGGCGCCTTCTAAAGTCAAAGTTACTGGTTTTAGAATCGAGTCGACATGGCAAGCGAACGAATGATCATCGCCGGCGGCGGTCTTGCCGGCGCCACAGCTGCAAAGACCTTGCGGTCCGAAGGGTTCCAGGGACCAATTACCATGCTGTCAGCCGAGGACAGGGTCCCGTATCTCCGGCCACCGCTGTCCAAGGAGTTCCTCCTGGGCAAGGAAGACGAAGAGAAGGTCTCAGTCGTGCCCGCCGCTTGGTATGCGGAAAACGACGTAGACCTACGGATCAGCAACCCGGTGGTTGGAATCGACACGACAAGCCACTCCGTCACGTTGCGCGACGGCCAGGGCCTTGGCTATGGCAAGCTGCTTGTCGCGACCGGCGCCCAACCCCGCCGGATTCCACTTCCCGGCATGGACCTGGAAGGAGTGATGACCTTCCGGACCTTCGAGGACAGCCTGAGGTTGCAAGCACTCCTCAGGGAGGGCGGACAAAGAGTTGTCATGGTGGGCTCCGGTTGGATCGGCATGGAGCTGGCCGCGGCCGCCCGCAGCTACGGCAATGATGTTGCCCTGATGGGCTTGGAGGACATTCCACTCAGTGCCGCCGTAGGTCCGGAACTTGGCACGTACTTCCGGAAACTGCACGAGGACGAAGGGGTCCGCTTCCTGCTGCCGGCGAGCGCAGCAGGAATTGACGGAAAGAATGGCCGGGTCGTCGCGGTACGCACCAGCGCAGGCGAGACCCTGCCGGCGGACCTGGTGATCATTGCCGTGGGCGTGGTCCCCGATACTTCGGTAGCCGGGAAGGCCGGGCTTGCTTTGGACAACGGGATCCTGGTGGACGCCTCGCTGCGCACCAGCGCGGCGGATGTGCATGCTGCAGGTGATGTAGCCAATGCACTGCATCCCTTCACCGGCGAGCACCATCGCAGTGAGCACTGGGCGAACGCCCTCAACGGCGGGAAAGTGGCGGCCAAGGCCATGCTGGGGCAGGAGGCGACCCTCGACGTCGTTCCCTATTTCTACACGGATCAGTTCACGCTGAGCATGGAGTATTCGGGTTTTCCCTCGCTGGCAGCCGGCGTGTCACCGGTGCTTCGCGGCTCGCTTGACGACGGCAGCTTCATCGCATTCTGGATGCGGGACGGAAGAACGGATCATGGCGAAGTCGTTGCGGGGATGAGCGTGAACCAGCGGCGGGTCCAGAAGCCCATCAAGGCGCTGATTTCGGGCAGGGTCGACGTCGACGTCAGCCGGCTCACCGATCCCGGCATTCCGCTCGAGGAGTTCCTGCCTGCTGAATAGCCCGCTGTGCGGCTGCGCCAAGCCCGCAGTGCCGTGGAGACCGGCGTCAGGAACGCCCCTGCACGCCCTGCCGTGCGACTGTCGCTGCCGTCTGGATACTCGATTCGTGGCCGGCCATGCCCGCTTGACGTGCCCTTGAACAGGCTTCAGGGAGCGCCTTGAGCAAGACGTCCACGTCGTCCTCCGTGGAACCGTGCCCGAGCGTGAAACGCTGGGCTCCGCGGGCGGTGTCCTCATCCAGCCCCATGGCCAGCAGGACGTGCGATGGGCGTGGCACGCCGGCTGTGCACGCCGAGCCCGTGGAGGATTCCACCCCGGCCAGGTCCAGGAGGAACAGCAGGGAGTCGCCTTCACAGCCGGGAAAGGTGAAATGGGCATTGCCCGGAAGCCTGCCATCGCCGGGGGCGCCCCGGAGCACTGCATCCGGGACCGCTTCACGAACTCCGGCAATGAGCTTGTCCCGCAAAGCGCTGAGGCGGTTCCGCTCCTCCTCCATGCCATTTGTGGCCGCCTCGGCGGCAGCCGCGAAGGCAGCGATGGCAGGGGTATCCAGGGTCCCGGACCGTACGTCGCGTTCCTGCCCGCCGCCATGCTGAACCGGCGTCAATTTCACGGCGCGGCCAAGGAACAACGCGCCAACGCCGACAGGGCCGCCCAACTTATGCCCTGACACCGACATCGCGGCGAGCCCTGAGGCCTTGAAGTCGACCGGAAGAGAGCCGAAGGCCTGTACAGCATCGGAATGGACTGGTATCCCGTGGCGCTCGGCCAACTCCACGATGGCGGAAACAGGCTGGATCGAGCCGACCTCGTTGTTGGCCCACATCACGGTGATCAGTGCCACCGAGTCCGGGTCGCGGGCCAGCTCACGCTGGACGGCCTCCAGCTGCACCATGCCATCGGAGTCCACGGGCAGCCACACGACGTCGGCGCCCTCATGGCGCTCGAGCCACTCCACCGTGTCCATGACCGCATGATGCTCGACGGCGGAACACAGGATGCGCGTTCGGCGCGGGTTTTCGTCGTGGCGGGCCCAGTAAAGTCCCTTGACGGCCAGGTTGTCCGCTTCCGTCCCGCCTGAAGTGAAGATGACCTCGGAAGGGTGGGCACCCGCCGCGGCGGCCAACGTCTCACGGGCATCTTCGACGATTCGCCTGGCCCGGCGTCCGGCGCCGTGGAGCGAAGACGGGTTGCCCGTCCTCGCCAGCTCGCGCGTCATGACCGCAAGAGCTTCAGCGGTCATGGGTGTAGTGGCGGCATGGTCCAGGTATACAGGCACCTTGTAATTCTACCGGGGAGGATGCCTTCAGTTCCCGGAGCCGGTTCCCGCCCCGGCAATGCGGGCGCAGCAGTGGCCGGGACCCGGATCAGGCAGGACAGCTTCCTCACCGGCGCCGGATGCAGCCGCCGCCCCTTTCAAGAAGGCGCCGTTCATCGTGCAAACCACCGCTTGGTGATCCCGCGAGAGCCGGTGGAAGGGACAATTCAGCAGCCGATAACCTCCGGAACCATCTGTCGCCGGTTCGTAGCCAAGGTTCCTGAGTGCGCCAAGGAAGTCGCCAGGGCGGCCAGCCTCGCGACCCTTGGTGGTGGCAACTTCCAGCAGGACGTCCTGGACGGGCACGCCTTCCGCCAGGGAGCGCGTAATGGCCGTAGCCATCAAGTCGCCGGCGAGGTCGTATTGCCGCTCCGGTATGGAGACGCCAACTTCCTCTACGAGTGGCCGGTAGAGCTTCGCCGGCCTTCCGGATCCAGGACCGGCCTTCGCAGCCGACTTGCGGAATTCGACTCCCAGAAGGCCGTCCCTCACGAGCCGGTCCAAGTGGAAGGACGCTGTGCTTCGCGGTATCCCCAAGGCTTCGGCAGCTTCGTCCCGCCCTACAGCGTCGCCGGCATCCCGCAGGTAGGCGTACAACGCCCTCCGGTTGTCGTCGTCCAGCGAAGCTATGGCGGTTATTTTCTGAAGCCACGGAAGGCCTGCCCTGCTCATGGATTAAGGCTATCTCTAAAAACAAGATTCATTGCTTAACCTGCGGCTCAGATCTAAAATTAAGGTATCTATTTTTAGAAAGGATGCGCCATGGAAGCCGCAACCACCCACACCACTCCCCAACCTGGCATGAGCCGGCTCGCCGGACCTTCACGCCAGGCATTCATGCTCCTGAGGACCGTATTCACCATCGCGCCAATCCTCTTTGGGCTCGATAAATTCACCAATGTTTTGGTCGATTGGACGATCTACCTCGCCCCTGCAGCCACCGCAGTCATCCCGGTTCCGGCCCAAACGTTCATGTACGGCGTGGGCATCATCGAAATCATCGCCGGCATCTGCGTCGCTCTGCGGCCCCGCTGGGGATCCCTCGTGGTAGCCGCCTGGCTGCTCGGCATCATCGTGAACCTGCTCGTGCTGGGTGCCTTCTTCGATGTGGCGCTCAGGGACTTCGGCCTCCTGGTGGGCGCGCTCGCGCTCAACCGGCTGGCTGTTGCCTCCAAGAAGTAGCGTGAACCCCGGCCTGTCAACGCGGGAGCGTTGTAACCTCAGGCCGGCGGAACCACTACCAACCGGGCGTGGACTTCAGCACGTGCCGCCCCCAAGGTTTCCTCATTCGGGCAGGCAACCGAAACAAATACCGAGGACGCCGGACTGCTGAATACCCTGGCCATCATTTCCGCTGAACGGCCGTGTCCGCCGGAGGCCGTCGACCGAAGAGTAAGGAATTCGACACTATGCACTGACTCCTCCGAGTCCTGCCCCCAGCGCAGCTTGGTGGGCAACAGGTTCCCAAGCGGGATCGTGGCGTCCAGATATTTGAAGAGCTCCTTGGTGGATGCGGCGTCATCGCCGGGAACTACCAAAGGGCCTTGGTTGACGCTGACCCTGAAGGCCGCCAGGCAACCATCAGTCTTTTTGTACCGCGTTTCACCCTGCAGCCCGGAATGCACAGCAGACCACCCGGGTACTTCCTCCAGCCGGCTGGAAACGGTCACCGGGTCCCCGGGGGCCAGCGTTCCGCCCGCACTAAGTGGCAAGTCCTTCGCAGCAACGGCTTCGGCATCGTGCCCCGGAGTGATGGTCGGCGTCGCCAGCATTGATCCGGATGGCGACGGTTTGGGGACAGTCGGGTCAGGCACGTTGACGCTGCACGAAACCAGCAACCCACCCACGGTACACATCGCGGCCAAGGCCGCCACCCGCCGTCGAACGTTAAGTACCAACACCTATCCCCCGTTGTCTCTTGCCTACCGCCCCGGATGAGTCTATTCGAACAACATGTCCCGGGTACTCCCGGCCGCATCGAGCCGGTCGGGAACCCTGCGCCGTATTGCCGACGTTCACATGATGGCTGGATAAACTGGCCAGTACCGCTCCACCACTACTGAGCGGCACAGGAACCTAGAGAAGGGCCCGTGCTTGGCCGAGGGCAGCAGTTCGCACTATCAGGTCCTTCGCGTGTCCGTCACTGCGACGGACAAAGAGATCAAGGTCGCCTACCGCAAGGCCGCCCGGAAAGCGCACCCTGACCATGGCGGCGAGGCGGAGATGTTCCGCCGGGTGACTCTTGCCTACGAAACCTTGATCGACCCGCAACGAAGGGCCGAATACGACCGCAGGTACGCCAGTGGGGCGTCGGGCCGCAGCCAACCACGGCCAGGCGACTACACAGGAACGCCCGCTCCCGGACCCGCAGCTTCCGCCGGCGTCAAGCGCCCGCAAGCCCAACGCAACACCGCCGGCGACCCTCCCGTCTACGTCCCTGCCTTCGACGATCCCAACGAGGTACCGCTCATCCCCAAGGGGGAGGCCGCCCAACAGGTTCACGGGTTGCCCCGCAAGCGCGGCATCTTCGGAGCCGAAGCGCGCATCCAGCGCGAGATGCGGACGGTCCAGCTCATCAGCAGGCAGGTCCTGCCTGCCATTCCCGCCGCCCGTCTCATCAACGGGCTCCGCTCCCCGTCGGACAACAGCCATATAGACCATGCCGTGCTGTCCGGCTACCGGCTTGCCCTTGTCGGTTCCATGCTGCTGCCGAAGGGCGCCTACGCATGGGATGGCCAGGTACTCCGCCATGGCGGCCGGTCCGTGGCCCCGCCACAACTTGCCCACATCGTTCGCCACATGCAGGACATCTTCCCTGAACTGAATGTCACAGGCTGGGTGGTGCTCCATAGCCCTGACGGGAATCTCCATGAGCCCGTCATTGACCAGTTCGGCAAAGGGCAGTCGAGCCACCAACCGGTCGAAGTAGTCAACGGCGCAGGGCTGGCGCGAGGCCTGAAACAGTTCCTCAGCTCCGGGCCCGCACCCAACACCGTTGTGGTTCCCGTCCTCGCACGCCTCCTCCGGGGCATGCACTAGCCGGCCCCTGTGCCGGATTGACGTTGTCGGCCCGGCGATGCGGGCTGGATAGGATGGAACGGTGTTCCGAATCCTCTTCCACACCCCCGAAATCCCCGGAAATACAGGTAATGCCATCCGATTGGCTGCCATCACCGGTGCCGAACTCCACTTGGTGGAGCCGCTCGGTTTCGATTTTTCCGACGCCAAGCTACGCCGTGCAGGCCTGGACTACCACGACCTCGCCGTCGTGACAGTCCACAAAGACATCGACGCCGCGTGGGCGGCGCTGCAGCCGGAACGCGTCTTTGCCTTCACCTCCGACGGCGAGACCTCGTACACGGAGATCAGCTACCACGAGGGCGACGTCCTGATGTTTGGCCCCGAATCCGTAGGGCTTCCGCAGTGGCTCAAGCAGGACCCCCACGTGACCGCGCGGGTGCGCCTTCCCATGCGTCCCTCGCTGCGTTCCCTTAACCTGGCGAACGCAGCATCCATTGCCGTCTTCGAGGCCTGGCGGCAGAACGGGTTTGCCGGCGCCAAGGTATAGCCCTTCAACGGTTCAGCCCATCCAACGGAGCCACAGCACCGAATACCTTGTGCAGGAAAGCATCCTGCACACGACATTCGATGAAGGAGCCTACGTGAGTGCGCTGGAGACGCGGGCAATGGTGGCACGCCATGACCACGTCGTGCCCGCAACACAACTCCGTTGTGCTGCCGCTTCCAAACCGGACGACATATGCTGGAACGTGATGGACATCCCCAACAATCCCGGCCCCCCGGTCTTTGAGGCTTCGGGCACGGCGACCGACTTGAACGCCCAGCTCACGGCCTTGCTTGAGCTCGTTGCTTCGGGCGACCAGCAAGCCTTTGCCGAGTTCTATCGCTTGACCTCCCGCCGGGTGTTCGGCATGGCCAAACGCGTCCTGATCGATACCGAACTGAGCGAAGACGCCACCCAGGAAGTCTTCATCCAGGTGTGGCAGGGCGCTGCGAAATTCGACCGCTCAGCCGGCAGCCCGATGTCATGGCTGATGACCATCGCCCACCGCCGGGCGATTGACCGCGTACGGGCCGTGCAGGCAGCCACGGACCGCGAAGCCCGATACGGTGCCGCAAGCCAGGACCTTGACCGCGATGTGGTAGCCGAAGAAGCGGATACCAACCTCGAGGCCGAGGCTGTCAGCCGTTGTCTCGGTACGCTGACGGACACCCAGCGCGAGTCTGTCCGCCTGGCGTATTACGGCGGGCTCACCTACAGGGAAGTCGCGGAACATTTGGGCGCCGCCGTGCCGACCATCAAGTCCCGCATCCGCGACGGCCTCCTGCGTTTGAAGACCTGCTTGGGGGTGGGGTGAAATGACAGAAAATACCGGTGGAGGATTTGTCCGGAGAATGTTCGCCAATGACATCGCAACAGACCTCGCGGAGGGCCGTGTCCTTGAGCTGGCGGAGATCTACGCCCTAGACGCAGTAAGCGATGACGAGCGGGCCATGATTGACGCCTACGTCAAGGATGCCGAGGAGGGGCCCGAATTCCTGGAGCGGGTCCGCCAGGCCAGGGAGACCTTGACTGTCAGTTTCACCGCGGAGGAAGAACCACCGCCGGGGCTCTTCGGCAACATCATGGACACGATTACGCGCGAAGCTGCGTCACAACCTCCTGCGCAGGCACCCGGAACCGCCGACGCCGCATCGCAGGCGCCGCCGCAAGACGAATTGGCCGCGGCCCGCGCAAAGCGGGAAGAACGGCGGGGCTTGCGTGGAACCCGGGCCTGGTTGGTGGGCGCTGCCGCCGCTGCCGTGATCGCCCTCGGTGGCGTGGGCATCGGGGCGTATGTGGCTGCGCAAAACGATCCCGTGAACCAGATCCTGCAGGCCCAGGATGTCCAGAAACAGACGGCTCCTGTTCCAGGCGGCGGCACAGCCACGATCTCCGCCTCGACCACCAAGGACTCTTTCGTGGTACTCATGGACGATGTCGCACCCGCCCCGGAGGGCAAGGTCTACCAGTTGTGGACGTTGCCCAAGGACGGCTCGGCTCCCGTTCCCCAAGGCACCATGGACGCTGAGACATTGTCCAAGCCAGCGGTTGTCAGCGGATTGTCGGCCGCTTCTTCCGTGGCGATCACCGTGGAACCAACGGGCGGATCCACGTCTCCGACGCTGCCGCTGGTTCTGGTTGTTCCGCTGAATGCGTGACACCGGAACCGCAATGAAACCGTATTAAAGCCCGACGGCGGCCAACCCACCCAAGTGGACGGCCGCCGTCGGGCTTCGCCCGAAATCCCTAGGCGGGGTTCACCCCCGAGGCGGAACCCACGGGACGCAGGGACAGCCGTTCGATAACCTCGTCGGCTTCCTCAGCCGGGGAAGCCGATACACACAAGGAAATGTAGTTCTCGTCATCCGTGGGCTCTTCAAGAGCTTCGAATTGGGATTCCAGGAGCGACGGCGGCATGAAGTGTCCATGCCTCGATGCGAGACGGTCCGAAATCCTGTCCTTGCTGCCCTGAAGGAAGACGAACACCACATTTTCGCCGCGGAGTACGTCGCGGTACTTCTTTTTCAACGCGGAACACGTGATGATGGCAGGGGTTCCGGCCGCCGTACGCTCCCGTATCCAGTCGGCAATGATCCCAAGCCAAGGCCAGCGGTCCTCATCGCCGAGTGCCTGCCCTGACTGCATTTTCGCGACGTTGGCCTCAGGGTGGAGATCATCCCCCTCTGCGAGGTCCCAGCCAAGCTTTCCGGCCAGGACGCCGGCCACGGTGGACTTTCCCGAACCGGACACTCCCATAATTACCAACACGGGCTGCTGCGCAGTCTTCGCCATCAAAGTCTGCCTTCCTCAATAAATATGATTTAACTGAGGTCCAGCTTATGACAGGTATCACGCATAGGCAATGTCAGAATCCTGCGATGGTGCTCGAGCCGTTCACCGACACCACGTGGAAACTCTCGGCACTCCTGCCCGCCGGAAGACCTGCGCGCTCTCCATTGGCCAGGAGCATGCCCCGCACCACGCGTTCCATGCCGTCGATATCCGGATGCTGGCTGGCGTGGATCCGGATGGCATCAAGCTTCGCGTCAACGTGGTCCGTGACCTCGACAAAATGGTTCTCGCGAGCCTCGGGGCTGGAGATGAACCACAGCCAGGGCAGCTTATAGGCCGACAGCCCGGACTCGGCAAGTTCCGGGTACGCATACGGATTCTCCACTGCCGGGTACACCGCCCGCGTCACAGCCTCGCCCGCCGCGAGGTGGTCCGGGTGGCTCTTTTGAAGCCGGTCCCAATTACGCTCCGGATGCATGGTCAACACGATGTCCGGCCGGATTTCGCGGATGAGCTTCACCACCTGCTTGATGACGCCGTGTGTCGGCTCGAGGTACCCGTCGTGCTCATGCAGGTAGTGGATATCGTGGACACCCACAATCGCCGCCGCACGCTGCTGCTCCTCGGCGCGAAGCTCGACGATCCGCTGCCGGTGCACCGGGTCGAAACCGCCGGCGTCGCCGTCCGTCATGATGCAGTAGCTGACCTGAACGCCGGCCGCAGTCCAGGCTGCGATGGTACCGGCTGCCCCGAAGTCGATGTCGTCAGGATGGGCGGTAAAACAAAGCACCCGCTCAACACGCTCCGTGGAGGCATTGAACGGGCTCTTCGCTGACGTGGCGCCAGATGTCAAAGGATCAGCCTTTCCGCTTCTTGATCTCTTCCGTGGCCTGCGGCAGGACCTTGAACAGGTCGCCAATGATGCCGAAGTCCGCGATCTCGAACACGGGAGACTCCGCGTCCTTGTTGATGGCCACAATGACCTTGGAGGTTTGCATTCCTGCCTTTTGCTGGATTGCGCCGGAGATACCTGCCGAGATGTACAGCTGCGGGGAGACGGTGACACCCGTCTGGCCCACCTGGGCGTCGTGGCCGATCCAGCCGGCGTCCGTTGCGGCACGGGAAGCACCAACTGCAGCCCCCAGTGCGTCGGCCAGTTCTTCCACGGGACCGAAATCGCCGTCAACACCGCGGCCACCGGCTACGACGATCCGGGCGTCGCTGAGGTCCGGCCTGCCGCTGGCGGGCTTGGCGGTACGGGAAGAGATGCGGGCAGAGTTCACAGCAGCGTCAGCAGGAACTTCAACCTTGGCCGTTTCAGGTGAAGCGCCGCTGCCGGAGGGTTCAGGCTCCACGATGTTGGCCTTTACCGAGAACACGGAGACGGGAGTGGTCGCCTTCGCCGCAGTGTTGTAGGAACCGGCAAGGACGGACTTGTGCGCCGTTCCGTCGGCCTCCACGCCGACGACGTCAGTGATGACGCCTGCGTTCAACCTGATGCCAAGCCTCCCGGCGATCTCCTTGCCTTCCGGCGAATTCTCCAGCAGGACCTTCGTGGCACCGGAGGCGGCCACGGCGGCCGCCAGATAGGCAGCCTTCGGCCCAACCAGGTAGTCGCCGAGGTCGTTGGCCGACGGCAGGTAGATGGTAGTGGCGCCATAAGCGCCAAGGGTGGCCGCGACGTCGTCGTTCAGTTCCCCGTTGATGGCGACGGCGGTCTCCCCCAGCTTCCGCGCAAGGGTCAGGAGCTCCAGGCTGCTCTTCTTGAGCGCGGTCCCCGGGTTGTCAATGAAAACAAGTGCATTTGCCATGGTGTGGAGTCCTCTTAGAGCAGCTTCTGTGCGGCCAGGAAGTCGACGAGCTTGATGCCGGCGTCGCCTTCGTCAGTGATGATGGTGCCTGCGGTCCTCGGGGGGCGGGCCTCTGCGGACTCCACCACTGTCCATGACCCGGCGGGCCCCACTTGCGAAGCATCCACTCCGATGTCCGACAACGTCAGTGACGCAATCTTCTTCTTCTTGGCGGCCAGGATGCCCTTGAAGTTCGGGTAACGCGGCTCGTTGATCTGGTCAGTCACGGACACCAGGGCCGGCAAAGCGGCTTCCACTGTTTCCGAGTGCGAGCCGGCATCCCGGCGTGCCACGACAGTGCGGCCGCTGACCTCCAGGCTTGAGGCGAACGTCAACTGCGGGAGCGACAAACGCTCCGCCAGCTGTGCCGGTATAAGGGAGGTCTCGCCGTCGGTGGATGCCATGCCCGTCAGGACCAGGTCCACGGGACGGCCGTCCGCCGAGATGTGGCGGATTGCTGCCGCAAGCGCCAGGGACGTGGCAGCAGCGTCGGATCCCGCCAAAGCGTCATCGCTGAGGTGGACTCCTGCGTAGGCTCCGATCTGGAGCGACTTCTTGACGGCATTCACGGCGCCGGACGGTCCCATGCTCAACGCGATGACCTCGTTGCCGGCCTTCGCGCCGCCGCGTGCCTCCGCCAGCTGCAGCGCTGCCTCAAGGGCGTACTCGTCCAGCTCCGACAAGATGCTCTCGTCGCGGTCCGTGGTGTTGCCGGGTCCGGTGATGTGCCGGTCAAACTGCGCGTCCGGCACATGCTTGACCAGAACGACAATCTTCAATGTCTCTTCCACTGTATTGAAGCAGCCTTCCATGCTTGTGGACGGCCAACCGCAGCAGCGTGGCCGTGTGGTGCCCAGCGCGTGGGCTCTCCCTAGCTAAGCATATTGCCCCCGGAAACCCACTGCCCGCGTTAACCCCTGTTTCACACGGCCTCCGCAGAGCCGCCTTTGGTTGGGACGGATCGACGGCGGGACGCACCGCTTTGGTGCGTCCCGCCGTCGTTGTTGCTCCGCTGGTTCCCTTACTGCTGGGCGGCGTCCAGCGTGACTTCAATCTCCTGCGACTGGCCGTTGCGCTGGATGGTCACCTTCACCTTGGCGCCGGCAGGCTGCTCACGGACAGCTGCAGTCAACTGGTTGGGGTCGCTGATGGTGTATTCGCCGAACTTCGTCACAACATCGCCCACCTTGATGCCAGCCTTGGCCGCGGCTGAATCCGCGGTCACAGAAGCGACTTCAGCACCCACCGAGAACCCGGAGTCGCTGCCGGTGGAGGACTTCGACCGCACGGACACACCGAACTGACCGTGGCTGGCCTTGCCGTTGTCGATGATCTCCTGGGCTACGCGCTTGGCGTGGTTGATTGGCACGCTGAAGCCCACACCGATGTTCCCTGTGGAGGAATCGGAGGAACCACTGCCCGCTGAGGCAATGGCGACGTTCACGCCAATGATCTCACCCTTGCTGTTGACCAAGGCGCCACCCGAGTTGCCCGGGTTGATAGCAGCGTCCGTCTGGATGACGTTGATCGAAATCGAACCTTCATTTGCTGTGCTCTGGCTCTGGCCGCCGTTCGGAGGTGCGAACTGGAAGCCTTCGTCATCACCCTGGCTGTCGTCAGGCCCATCTTCCGGCACGGCCGACGACGCGACGCTGATCGTCCGGTTAAGCGTGGAGACAATACCGTCCGTCACCGTTCCGGTAAGGCCCAGTGGGGAACCAATCGCGACGGCGGTGTCCCCCACGTTGATCTTCGACGAGTCGCCCAAGGTGGCAGGCACCAGGCCGGACGCGTCACTGACCTTGATGACCGCGAGGTCGGACAACGGGTCCGTGCCCACGACGGTGGCCTTCAGGACCTTGCCGTCATTCGTGCGCACCTCGATCGCAGCGTTCGACGTGGCACCATCCAGGGTCACCACGTGGGTGTTGGTCAGGATGTGCCCTTCATCATCGATGATGATGCCCGAGCCTGTTCCGCCCTCGCCTCCGCTGGTCGCCTTGATGGTGACCACGCTGGGTGACGCTTTCGCAGCGGCGGCGGTGATGACGTTGACGTCATCCTTGTTGTTCACAATCACCGTGCTCGACTGGCCACCTGTGGACGCTGCAGGCGCGGGGTCGTCCCACAGCATGTTGCTGCCCGCTACAACGCCGCCACCCACCAGGCCGGCGGCAAGGATGCTGGCTACGAGCGTTCCAACGCCGAAAGCAGGCTTGCGCTTGGTCGGCGTGGAGGGGTTGTGGCCCGGCGTGTGCTGCATTCCCGGTCCCTGGAGCGGGCCGTGCTGGCCGGTCGGGTATGCACCATGGTGCAAATGCTGGCCCTGCGCAGGTCCGTTGCCGGCACCCGGAGCGCCGGCGGCGTGAGCGTCACCGGCACCGGGAGCACCGGGGTTGGGGCCGGCACCATAAAACGGCTGGTGCTGCGGGTAGCCGGGACGCTGCGACGGTTCCGGATGTGACGCGCCAAGGTGTTGCATTGGATTGGTGTGTTGGGCAGTTTCCCCGTGGTGCGTGGGCTCTCCCTGCGGCCTTCCAGTCGGAGGGAAGGCCGGCATCGGAGTGGTGTCCTGCGTCCCATGGCCGGAGTTCCAAGACTGCCCGGAGCTCGAAGACGGCTGCCCCAAGGGCTGCCGGGTGGGCGTTTCCTGGCTCGCCGAGGTGGTCGGCTCCTGCTGGGCGGCGGCCTCTTCTGATGCAGTGGCGGCTGGATCCCGCGGCTTGGACGGCTCGCGGTTCTCTGAAGCATTGCCCTGCGCTGGGTTCTCCGACATGGGTCTTCCTTTCATCCTCGTCTTCCATAACTATGCCCCTTTTTGCTGGAACAAATTCGGACGTTCTCTGGGAGGTTCCTGAAAGCCTCGATACGCGCGGGAGCCCGCTCCCGGACAGCGGGAAACCAGCCCTCAACGCCCGGCGCTGACGCCTTTCTCCTATATTTCGCTGGTGGCATATTCCCTGCTGTGGACGGTGTATGGGGTGCACCATAGAATCAAGAGGAATTGCCACAGCGACCTGCGGCTTTACACACCATGCGTGGGGGCGCTGAGCATTCTGTGACGATTGGTTCGCCTTGTTCCAGTCGCAGACGTGCTGAAGGGTTGCACATGCGGTCAATAGTGAAACGTGTACTCGCCGCGATTGGCGTGGCTGGAATGTTGGCCCTACCGGCCGGAGCGGCCTGGGCCGCGGATCCAGTCACCATTCCGTCCGGTCAAAACATCGTAGATGATGCCAACGTCCTGGGGAGCCGCCGTGGCGAGGTCCAGGAAGCCATCCAGAAAACGTTGAAGGACCACAAGTACAACCTCTACGTGGTTACTGTGAATTCTTTCGAGAACCCCTCCTCCCCCGAGGAGTGGGGAAAGGCTGTCGCCACCAAGAAGGGCATGGGCAAGGCTGACGTCATTTTGGCCATTTCAACAGCAGGCCAGTACTACTTCGCTCCCAATTCCACGAGTTCGATCTATTCCAAGCGATCCAACATCACGCAGAACGCAATCGTGGCCAATCTCGCAGGCGGTAAGAGGGACTACGCCCAGGCTGCTATCGACACCGCTGCAGCTGTGGGCGACGCAGCCGGTGGCGGCAGCGGCACTGTACCCAGTGGCAACGCCGGCGTCGGAGTCCTGGTGGGTGCCGGAGTCGTTGCCGCGGGTGGCGTGGGCACCTATCTTTACCTGCGCAACCGCCGCAAGAAAGCCGGGCAGGCGGGCAGTGCCAGCTACGGTCCCCAAGGCGAGCAGCTCGACCCGCTGGCAGGACTCAGCATCCAGGAACTGCGCCAGAAGAGCGGTTCGCTCCTGATCGAAGCTGACGATGCCATCAAGTCCAGCGAACAGGAGCTTGGCTTTGCCCAGGCCCAGTACGGCGACGCCGCCATCGGCAACTTCACCAAGGCCCTCCAGGAAGCCAAGGGCCACATGACGGAATCGTTCAAACTGCAGCAACAACTGGACGATCACATCCCTGACACCGAGGAACAGCAGCGGAGTTGGCTTGGGGAAATCATCCGCCGGTCCGAGGCTGCGCTTGCCTCTTTGCGGGATCAAAAAGCCGACTTCGACTCTTTGCGGGAACTTGAGAAGAACGCCCCCCAAGCACTGGCAACAGTCGAGGCGGGCGCACGCCAAGCCGATGCAAGGATCGCCACCGCGGAACAGTCGTTGGACACGCTCCGCGCCAAGTACGCCGAAGCAGCCTTGGCACAGGTTTCGGACAACATCCTGCAGGCCAAGGAACGCCTGGCGTTCGTTCAAAACGCCACCACCACGGCGCAGGAAAAGCTTGCTTCAGGCGAAAACAGCCTGGCAGCTGTTGCCGTCCGCGCCGCGGAGGAGAGCCTGCACCAGACCAACGTCTTGATAGACGCCATCTCCAAGACAGCCGGCAGCCTGGATGAAGCACGGGCTTCCCTTGAAAGCGCTGTGGCTGAGACCAGCCAGGACCTTGCCCAGGCACGGGCCATGATCCAGTCCGGCCAACACCCGGAGCTGGCCGGTCCCGTCGCCGGAGTGGAAGCGGCCCTTGCACAGGTCAAAAGCGAGATTCAGGGTGGCAAGATCGACCCCATCGCCACGTTGACCCGTGTTGAGACCGCCCACCAGGCCCTCGACCAGTCCCTGTCCGGCATCCGCGACCAGGAGGAACAAGCCCGCCGGGCCCAGGCCTCGCTGCAGCAGACGATCATGGCGGCTCAAGCTCAAATCAGCGCCACATCGGACTACATCACGGCGCGGCGGGGTGGCGTTGGGACCGAGGCACGGACCAGGCTTGCCGAAGCACAGCGGAACTTGGACTACGCATTGTCGATCTCCCGGAACGATCCCGTGACGGCCCTTACCTACGCCCAGCAGGCCCACTCCCTCGCGGCACAGGCAGCGCAGCTTGCCCAGTCCGATGTTGACCACTTCGGTTACGCGGACCAAGGATATGGCCGCGGCGGCATGTTCGGCGGCGGTGGGGGCGGCGGTGGCCTTGGCGGGGCCATCCTCGGCGGCATCCTGATCAACTCCATCCTCAACGGCGGCGGCGGAGGCTGGGGCGGAGGCCACAGCGACGGCGGCGGTGGAGGCTTCTTCGGCGGCGATTCCGGAGGCGGCGACTGGGGCGGTGGAGGCGACTTCGGGGGCGGAGACTCCGGCAGTTTCTAGCCCACACAGACTAGGTGGGGTCATGGATCCCCATGTAGAAGCGGTACAACAACTGATCACTGATTTCAGTGACTTCCACTGAGCAGGACGAAAGGCAACACCATGGTTAAGCAGTCCATTTTCGGTCGGATCGCGCAGCTCGCCAAGGCAAACATCAACGCTTTGCTGGATCAGGCTGAAGACCCGCAGAAGATGCTGGACCAGATGGTCCGCGACTACACGAACAACATTGCTGAGGCCGAGTCCGCAGTGGCCCAGACCATCGGCAACCTCCGCATGCTGCAGGCTGACTACAACGAGGACGTCAAGAACGCACAGGACTGGGGCAACAAGGCGCTTGCAGCTTCCAGGAAGGCCGACGAGTACCGCGCGGCCGGCGATTCAGCGGATGCAGAGAAGTTCGACAACCTCGCCAAGGTAGCCATTCAGCGCCAGATGGCGGCCGAGTCGGAAGCCCGCGCAGCCGAGCCCAGCATCGCTTCGCAGACAGAGGTGGTGGACAAGCTCAAGAGCGGTCTCGACCAGATGAAGAACAAGCTCAACCAGCTCACTGCCAAGCGCAATGAACTGGTGGCCCGCTCCAAGACCGCCGCAGCGCAGTCGCAGGTGCACGATGCCCTCAAGAGCATCGACATCATGGATCCCACCAGTGAAGTGGGTCGATTCGAAGAGAAAATTCGCCGGGAAGAAGCCAAGGTCCTTGGACAACAGGAACTTGCAGCCTCCAGTCTGGACGCACAGTTCAACCAGCTGGAAGACCTCGGCGAACAGACCGAAATCGAAGCCCGGTTGGCTGCGCTGAAGTCCGGTGGAAGCAAGCCCGCCATTGGTGCGGGCGCCCCCGCTTCAAGTGGCACGACGATCGACGAAGCCGACTTCGACAAGCTTTAGCCAAGCCGACTCACTGATTGCTGAACCACCGAAATGGCCGGATCCCCAAAGGGACCCGGCCATTTCGACTCTTAAGCAACGGTAACCGCCCGGTACGTCTCAAACCATTGCGGCGGTTTCAGCATCCTGGCTGGGACTGACATCGGTGGCCACTTCGGCCCGGATCTCAAAGCCCTTGGGATGGAAGTACGTCACCGTGCATTCGAGGACTTCGCCATGGGGTCCCAAGGTAGTGCGTTCCAAACGTGGAACCAGCGGGAATTCACGGACATTCAAAGCGTCGGCCAAATGCTCCGGCGGGGCATGCATTGTCACGGTGATTTCGGCGCGATGGAGAGGCTTAAGCGTCCGGTCCTGGATGACCTGGTAGATGGAATTCCGCTCGGCATCAGCGAGGCTTATATGGCGGCCGATGTGGGAGGGAATGAAGATCTCTGCGATGGCATAGGGCCAGCCACCACTGGAGTACGACCGTCGGATCACCAAGACGAGATTGTCATCGGATACCAACTTGGCCGGGACCGTCTTGTCCTTCTCCATCCACTTGTACTCGATCAGGCCTTTAACGGTTTTCATCCCGGCCGCAGTGAACGTCTCCATGAAGGGTGCCAGCCGGTTGAGCATCCGCACCGGGCGCTGGGACATGACGAAGGTGCCCTTGCCCTGCCTGCGGACCAGCAGGCCCTTCACCACCAGTGTTTCAATTGCCTTGCGCACAGTCGTCCGGCTGATGCCGTACTCGTCCATCAAGGATTCTTCCGTCGGAATCCGTGAACCTGGTTCCAGCCTGCTCACTTGTTCGGTCAGCACATCGGCCACCTGCTGGTAAACGGCTACGGGGCTGTCCCTCTCAAGAGCCTCGCCACTGTGAGGAACCCGGCGGTCCGGGCTTTGCTTGTAGTCTTCGTCGACCATCGGGCCTTTCCCTCCGCTGCCGGCGCACCCCGCCGGTCCGGATTCGATGCTAGCACCGGCAGGTACGGGCGCTCGTGAAACAAAAGGGTCCGGATCAGTGGTTACTGATCCGGACCCTTTCTCCAGTTGCGGGGACAGGATTTGAACCTGTGACCTCTGGGTTATGAGCCCAGCGAGCTACCGAACTGCTCCACCCCGCGTCGCAAGAACAACTTTACCCCACGGGACCGGGTACTCTTGACCAATTCGAGCCCAACGTGCCGTAAATCACTACGCCTTGGACCCGCGTCCGAAACGCCACATGTCGACAAGGAACAGGGCGCGGGCAAAAGCAAAAGGTCCGAACCAGTGATTACTGATCCGGACCTTTTCTCCAGTTGCGGGGACAGGATTTGAACCTGTGACCTCTGGGTTATGAGCCCAGCGAGCTACCGAACTGCTCCACCCCGCGTCGCAAGAACAACCTTACCGTTCGGTGAATGTCAGACCAAATCCTGGGAACGTGATGTGCATCTCCCCCAGCCAAAAGGGCCGGTGCCCGCCCCGAAGGAGCGGGCACCGGCCCTGATCAATCACAGCTGAGTCGGCCGCTTATCAACTACTTGGTGAGGGCGACGGTGTGGGACTCGGGGTGGCTCCGGGAGTCTCACCCGGAGCGGGAGTTGCGCCCAGACGTGCTTCAGCGTCGAGAGCCTTCTTCAAGGCCTCGGCCAACTTGGTCTGCTGCGCACCGTAACCAGCGAAATCGCCCTTGGCCAAGGCCGCCTGTCCGTCGGTGATGGCCTTGTTGGCCTCATCCAGGGCTGCTTTGAGGTCAGCCTTGGCATCGGTGGGGCCGGCAGGTGGCGTGGTAGTGCCCGGCGGTGTGGTGGGCGTCTGTCCGTTGTTGTCCGAATCGCCCGCAGTGGCACCGGAGTCACCACCGAACAGTTGGTCGAGAGCTTCGTCCAAGGTGGGGGCAAAGCCGATCTTGTCGCCGAAAGCTACCAGCACGCGCTGCAACGTCGGGTATGACGTCTCACCGGTCGACTTCAGGTAGACGGGCTGGACGTACAACAGACCTCCACCCACCGGCAGAGTCAACAGGTTGCCGTTGAGGACGTCCGATGCGCCTTGGCGCAAGAGGTTCAACGCCTGCGACACCGTGGGATCGGAGTTGAATTTGTTCTGTGCCTGGCCGGGACCAGGAACCTGAGTGTCCGTTGGGAGCTGCAGGAGCCTTAGCTTTCCGTAGCTCTCCGCCTTGACGCCCTTCACATTTCCGGCGTCGGAGTCGGCTGCCAGGAATCCGTAGAGAATGTTCCTCGCATTGCCGTTGACCGTCTGCGGGATGAACGAGGAAGTCAGCTGGAAAGCGGGCTTCTCCTGGTCAGGCATCTGCAGGGACATGTAGAACGGCGGCTGCTTGACAGCTTCGGACACCGTGGGATCGTTCGGCACGCTCCAGGCGTCGTTGTTCTGGTAGAAGCTGTCGGGGTCCGTGACGTGGTAGCGGCCCAGCAGTTCACGTTGGACCTTGAACAGGTCCTCCGGGTACCGTACGTGGCTCATGAGTTCGCCCGACATCTCCGAGTAGGGCTTGATGACGGTGGGGAACACCTTCTGCCATGCCTTCAGCAACGGATCCTGGTCGTCCCAAGCGTAGAGACTTACTGAACCGTCGTAGGCATCGACGGTGGCTTTGACCGAGTTCCGGATGTAGTTCACGGAACTGTTGGGCAAGGCGACGGTCCGTCCGGCACTCGTCTGCGAGTCGACTGTTGCGTTCTGCAACTGCTGCGGCTGCGAGTACGGGAAGTACTGGCTGGTGGTGTAGCCGTCCACGATCCACTTCACGCGCCCGTCGACGACTGCCGGGTAGGCGTTGCCGTCTACAGTCAGGTACGGTGCAAGCTTCTCCACACGTTCACGCGGATTACGGTCATAGAGGATTTGGGATTTCTCGTTGACGCCGTCTGAGAGCAGCAGGTCAGAGGACTGGAACTTGATGGAGTAGAGGATCCGGTTCAGCCAGTTTCCGACATTGGGTCCGCCATTGCCACGGAAGGTGTACTGCGTCTCGCCGCCGCCTTCCCGACCGGCGGGACGGTCCTGCTCACGGTTCGGGGCACCCTCGGGTGCGCCTACGATCGAGTACTCGGGGGAATTCTCGCCGAAGTAGATGCGGGGTTCATAGGTGTTGTCGTTGCCGAGGACACCGTTTGACGGGATGCCGGACTGCAGGAACTCCGGCTTGCCATCGGCCGTGAACTTGTTGCCTTTTGCCGCGACCACGCCGTAGCCGTGGGTGTAGACGATGTGCCTGTTGACCCATGTCTGCTGGTTGGCGCTCAAGCCATCGGGATTCAGTTCCCTAACGGCGATCACCGTGTCCTGGACCTTTCCGTCCACCATGTAGCGGTCCACGTTCAGTGTCTGCGGGAACTGGTAGTACGGGCGGAACTGCTCGAGCTGGGCGAACGCCGACGAGATAAGGTTCGGGTCCAGAAGACGGATGTTTGCCGTGGTCTGCGCGTCCTCGGCCAAGGCACCGGTGGTTGCCGTGGTGGTGGCGTTGTACGCCGATACGTCGATCTTGTCCAAGCCGTAGGCCGCCCGCGTCATGTTGATATTGCGGTTGATGAACTCCCTTTCCAAGGTGTTCTCCGACGGACGGACTTGGAACTGCTGGATGACCCACGGATAAACGCCGCCGGCCAGGATGGCCGTGATGATCAGCATCGCCGTGCCGATCACGGGCAAACGCCAACGCCCAATGACTGCCGCAATGATGAACAGGATGGCCACCAGGCCCGCGGCCACCGCGAGAATCGCTTTGGTGGGTACCACCGCATTGACGTCCGTGTAGAGGGCGCCGGCCCAGCGTCCGGAGGAGCTCTGCACCGTGGTGTACCGGTCCAGCCAGAAGTTGACGCCGAGCAGCAACAGGAAGAATGCACCCGTGACGGCGATGTGGATCTGGGCTGCCCGGCTGGTAAAGATGCCGCGTTCCATGAGGCGGATGCTGCCGTACAGGTAATGCGTCAGTATGCCGGCGATTCCGGCGACGACGGCGATGCTGATGAGGAAGCCCGTGACGAAGCCCAGGAAGGGCAGGGACATCAGGTAGAAGCTGATGTCGAGGTTGAACAGGGGGTCGCTCTGGCCGAACGGCTCCTGGTTGAAGAACAACAGGACCTTCTGCCACTGGCTTGCCGCTGCGCTGCCTGCAAAGAGCCCGAACAGGATCGGCAGGCCGATCATGACCACGCGGCGCACGGGTTCAAGCTGAGCCTGGTACCGGTTCAGGTTGTCACGGGATTCGGCGTCGGGTGCATACACGGGACGTGAGCGGTACGCGATCCTGATGGCAAAAAAGACAGCAGCGAACATCATGGCGAACCCGACAAGGAACGTGATGATGCGGGCGAGGTTCTCGCGGATATAGACCTCGAAGAAGCCCAGCTGCTGGTACCACAGGACGTCTGTCCACACATTGGCGAAGAAAATGAAGCCGACGACGGCCACTGCCACGACGATGAGCGTCGGAGTCAGGGCACCTCGTCGCAGCGGCGATCTTCCGGGCGGGTTGGAGCTGGCGGGACGGGACAAACTCTGTACCTCATTGGTGGTCGTCAGTTAACAGTCGGTGTGCGTGTGTTGTAACGGTCCCTGCCTCTGGGCGCTGCGGAGTCCGTCATATATGCCACGAGTGGCGGTGGAGCTAAGTTCCACCGCCAGTCTAGTTGTTAGTGCAGGTGGGAAGGCCCTCAGTGCTTTGTCCCGACCCGAGCCGTTCGACTGCAGCCGCGGCATCGGCCAGGGTTTCCACTTTGACTACTTGCAAACCTTCGGGGACGTGCCCCACAACGTCTGCGCAATTCGCGGCGGGCGCCAGGAACATCGTCGCGCCGTGTTGTCGCGCTCCGATCATCTTTTGTGCGATGCCCCCGATGCCGCCCACGGCACCGTCGGCAGTGATCGTGCCCGTGCCGGCGACGTGCTTGCCGCCGGTCAGGTCGCCGGGCGAGAGGTTGTCAAGGATCCCCAAGGCGAACATCATTCCGGCGCTCGGCCCACCCACGTTCTCCAGCGAAATTTTTACCTCGAAGGGGAACGTGAAGTCGCTGGCCAGCAGGACACCCAAAACGTAGCGGCCGGCAGGATTCTTCGTCGGCGTTACCGTCTCCGTGACAGCGGTACCGTCCCGATCCACGACGACGACGGCCGGGGCGCCTGCCCCGGCAGCCAGTTCCGCCTGGATCACCCCCATGGACGTCACCGGTTTGCCGTTGATGGATACCAGGAGATCTCCCTCTTGGATCTTCCCTGCGGATGGTGATGGATCTGAGAGCCCGGCAACGGTCAAACGTTGCTCGAAGGGTATGTCCAGTTCCCGCAGAGCCGCTGCGACTGCGTTTTCCTGTGAGGTCTCCATGGCAATCTCCCCCTGCTGCACTGTCTGTTCCGCAGTGGTGCCCTTGGGGTAGATCATTTCCTCGGGATAAATGGCCTTGGAACTGTCCAGCCATGCCCGGAAAACGTCGACAATGGTGGCAGGCGTCTTGGGGCCGCCCGTCATCACCACGGTAGTCAGGTCCAGGTTGCCCTTGGCCGGAAACGACTCACGCCCCGTGATGCTGATGACAGGCTTGTCCCCGTCCTGTCCCAACGTGTTGAAGGTTGGGCCGGCGGACTCCACCACATAGGGAACGGGCAACGCGACCGCCGCGCCTCCAAGCCCCAGCGCCAGCAATCCCGACACCACCATGAGCATGTACCGGTTGCCCCCGGAAGGTTCCGTAGACGCGGAGGAGGGATCGGCGTCGAGCATTTGACGCGGGTCAACCGAACCCTCGGGGCTGGACGAAGTAAGCATTGAGGCCTCTCTTGCCGCCCGGAGGGGTCGACATGTTGGCTCCTGCCGCTGGCGGCGGCGACGGGCATATACCAAACATCCACACTACGCGGTCGCGGGTCGCAGGACTGCTTTGCCTACAGCGAACGGCGCCACGTACAGGCAGACAGCCTTCCCACCGCGCGGTACCGTGAAAGTGATCACCAGCCAGTTCGACGATCGGCGGCACCATGTCTTCCACCCCCAACAACCCGTCCAACGACGACGAGACACCCAAGGATCCGCTGGCGGAAATGCTGCAGAACCTGATGGGTGGCCAGGGAATGGGCAACATCGATCCCGCCGAGCTTGCCAAGGCTGCCGGACTGCCCAACGATCCCCAGCTTCTTCAGCAAATGTTCGCACAGGTCCAGGCGATGATGAGCTCGACCTCCGAAGGTCCCGTGAACTGGAAGCTCGCCCACGAGAATGCACGGCGCGTCGCCGCTGCCGGCGGCGACCCCTCCGTCAATGCCACTCAAGCGCGGGATATCGACGAAGCCCTCCGGCTCGCCGAGTTGTGGCTGGATCCAGTGACCGACCTGTCCGCTACGGGACTCATTGGGCGTGCCTGGTCGCGGGCGGAGTGGGTGGAGGCCACCCTCGGAACCTGGAAGCGACTGACCGAGCCGGTGGCAAACAGCGTCGCCAATGCCCTGTCCAACGCCCTGACCCAGCAGATGCCCGAGGAAATGAAGTCGATGATGGGCGGCGCCTCGTCGATGCTGCAGAACATGGGCGGGGCCATCTTCGGCATGCAGCTGGGCCAGGCGATTGGAGCGCTTTCCGCAGAGGTGGTCAGCTCCACGGACATCGGTGTTCCGCTCGCAGACCTCGAAATGGCACTGCTCCCTGCCAACGTTGCCAAATTCGGCGAGGGCCTCAGCCTTCCCGAGAACGACGTACGGCTGTTCCTCGCCGTCCGCGAAGCGGCACACGCACGCTTGTTCGTCCAGGTCCCCTGGCTCCGCGGGCACTTGCTCGGGGCCATAGAAGCTTACGCACGCGGCATCCACATCGACATGTCACGCGTTGAGGACCTTGCCAGGGACCTCGATCCCAGCAACCCCGAAGGAATACAGGCTGCCCTGTCCCAGGGCGTGTTTACCCCTGAGCGCACCCCCGTCCAGACCGCGGCCTTGGAGAAACTGGAGACCGCGCTTGCCCTTGTGGAAGGTTGGGTTGACGAACTGACGGCGGAGGCCACGGACAAAGTGCTGCCCTCCGCAACAGCACTCCGTGAAACCGTCCGCCGCCGCAGGGCAACAGGCGGTCCGGCGGAACACGCGTTCTCGTCCCTCGTCGGCTTGGAACTGCGTCCCCGCCGCCTCCGTGAGGCAGCCACGCTGTGGGCAACACTGAAAGAGGAGCGCGGCATCGCTGGCCGTGACGCCATCTGGCATCACCCGGACCTGCTCCCCACGGGTGAAGACCTGGACGATCCCAAGGGTTTCTCCTCACGTCGCAAGTTGGCCGAAGCAAGCGACAGCGAGGTTGACGATGCTCTGCAAAAGCTCCTCAGCGGTGGCTACGACGCACCGGAGGAGAAGGACTCCGGCGACACGGACCCGGAGCCGCCGTCCAAGTAAGTCCTGGACGGCCGTAAGTCTTGGGCTTCCGCCTAGGACTTACGCGTCGGCGTCGGTGGAAGTGTCTCCGGGCATTCCACGGGACGTTGCGAAGGCCACGCCCTCAAGGAAGGCCTTGGCGCGCTCGGTTTCGGGGTAGGCCTCCAGCAATTGCCAGAAGGCTGCAGTGTGGCCCGCCACCAACAAATGCGCGAGTTCGTGCAGGAGCACGTAATCGATCACCCACTGCGGCATCGACTGCAATTTATGGGAAAGTCGGATGGTGCCTTCCGCGGGAGTAGCCGACCCCCAACGGGAGTTCTGGTTCGTTACCCAACGGACCGACGTCGGCACGGCCCGTCCGCCGAGGTAAGTGCGGGAAAGGTGCGCTGCGTGCTGGGCCAGGGCCTCATCCGAGGCAGGCCGGCGCTTGTTCGATCCCCGTCCGCCCCGCTCCCCCTGCTTCTGAAGCCTGGCCAACATGCGGCCAACCCATTCACGTTCCTGCGACTTACTGAAGCTGGCAGGTATGGCAACCACGGCGTTGCCGTCTTCCCAGAAAGCAGCAACGGTCCTGCGTCGCCTGGCCGAGCGACGGACCACGACGGGCGTTCCGTCATCCGTCACGTGCGGTACGTCCCCCGATCCGGCAGATGGACGCGGCATCAGAGAGCCGCACTTTCAGCGAGAACAGCAAGCACGGCCTCGCCATAGCGCTCAAGTTTTGACGGTCCAACGCCCGCCAATGCTGCCAATTCCTCCAAGGATGCGGGGCGGGCCTCAGCAATGGCAGTCAGTGTGGCATCAGTAAAAACCACGTAGGCAGGAACATCGGCGGATTGGGCCTCTTCCCTGCGCCATTGCCGCAGTGCGTCGAACGTCTGTTCCTCGTAGGTGGGCGGGCACTGGTTGCAGCGCCCTACTTTCCGCTCAGCGCCCGTGGCCAGCATGCTTCCGCACACCCTGCACGACGCCGGTGCAGCAGCCTTGCGTCGAGGAGAACCTGCCCGGCTCCGTGGGTTGGTGGACGCTACCGTCTCCGGACGGAGGGCGTCCAGGAACCTGGACGGCTTGCGGTTGGCACGCCCGCCGGGAGTACGGGCCGTGGACCACGAGAGCGTCAGGTGCTCGCGGGCGCGCGTAATGCCGACATACAGCAAACGGCGTTCCTCATCGACGTCCTCGGGCGAGTCGGCGAAGGAAATCGGCATGAGTCCTTCGCTCAAACCGACCAGGAACACGGCATCCCATTCGAGGCCCTTTGCCGCGTGGAGGGACGCCAGCGTTACGCCTTGGACGGTAGGCGCGTGCTGGGCCACAGAACGTTCCTGGAGCTCATTGACGAACTCCGCCAATGTAAAGGATTCGCCCCGGTTGGCGGCCAGCTCGTCAGCCAACGCCACCAGCGCCGCCAAGGATTCCCAACGCTCGCGAAGGGCTCCACCGCTGTGCGGAGCCGCCTCGGAGTAGCCCAGTGAGGCAACGATGTCACGAACGATTTGGCCCAAGGGTTCCTGCGGCCCCTCCGAAACTGCCCTGGTAGCCGCGCGTAATTGCAGGATGGCGTCACGGACTTCCTTGCGGGCAAAGAACCTCTCGCCGCCGCGAAGCTGGTAACCAACCCCGGCCGATGCCAAAGCCTGTTCATAAGCCTCGGACTGCCCGTTGGTCCGGAACAGGATGGCTATCTCACTGGCCTTCACTCCCGAGCGGAGGAGCTCTTGGATCCGCCCGGCAACCACCGCCGCTTCCGCTTCGTCGTCGGGACACTCCATGAAGCGCGGTTCCGGACCGGACGGCCTCTGGGCGACGAGCTTCAGGGGCGGCGCCCACGCTGCGTCGGCGGCCGGGCCACCGCTTCGCCGGGAACCCAGGAGGTCATTGGCGAGCTTCACGACCTGCGGCGTTGACCTGTAATCCCGGATGAGCTTGACCACTGTGGCCCCGGGGAACTGCGCCTTGAAGCCCAGAAGGTGCTTGGGAGATGCCCCGGTGAAGGAGTAAATGGTCTGGCTGGCATCGCCGACGACGCACAATTCCTCCCTGCCGCCCAACCAGAGTTCCAAAAGTCGCTGCTGCAGCGGCGACACGTCCTGGTATTCGTCCACGACGAAGTGGCGGTACTGCTCCCTGACGGTGGCTGCCACCTTCGGGTCCTCCTGGAGGATGCCGACAGTGATGAGGAGGACGTCTTCGAAGTCGATGACGTTCCGGTCTGTCTTCAGGTCTTCGTAGGCCTGGAACACGCGGGATACCGCGGTAAGGTCGAAGCCGCCGGGCGTCCCGCGGCCTTGCGCATTCTCAAGGTAATTGGCCGGCGTCAACATGGAGACCTTGGCCCATTCGATCTCTGCAGCCAGGTCCCGGATGGATGCCCTGTCCGTACTGAGCCGAAGCCGGCGCGAAGCCTCGGCAATCATGTTGGCCTTGTGGTCCAGGAGATTGGGAAGTCCACCGCCGATCGCCTGTGGCCAGAAGAACTGCAGTTGCCTTAAGGCTGCAGCATGGAAGGTCCGCGCCTGGACGTTGGGTACCCCAAGATCGCGGAGCCTGCTGCGCATCTCCGCCGCTGCCCTCGCGGTGAAAGTCACGGCCAACAACCGCTGGGGCGAATAGACACCCGAATGCACACCATAGGCGATCCGGTGAGTGATGGCGCGGGTCTTACCCGTACCCGCACCCGCCAGGACGCACAAGGGACCTGTCAGAGTGCTGGCCACCTCGCGTTGTTCCTCATCCAAGCCGCCGAGAATTCGCTCCTCAAGTGAACTCCCGGCGTCCAATACGCCCTCCGTCACGGCTGGAGGTCTTCGATGACGCCGCCATACCAGTGCTCGATCAGCGAGCGCGCAATCGACAACCGCGTTGAAATGGTGATCTCACCGCTGAGCACGGCTTCCTGCAGTTCTTCGCGACTGAACCACCGCGCGCGGGTGACCTCCACGCCGTCCGGGCGGGCGACGGCGTCGTTGGTGCTGGCAGTGAACCCCAGCATGAGGGAGGCCGGGAACGGCCACGACTGCGAGCCAAGGTACTGGCAGGCTGTGACGCGAACGCCGACTTCCTCACCGATTTCGCGGACGACAGCCTGCTCCAGCGATTCGCCCGGCTCAACGAACCCCGCGAGCGTGGAGTAGTTCTTGGCGTCGGCAGGCCCTCCCCCGCCCAGCAGAATGCGGCCGTCCGGACCAACGACCGTGACGATGATGGCAGGATCCGTTCGGGGATAGTGCTCCGAGTTGTCCTTGGGGCACCGTCGCACCCAGCCGCCAACTTCAATATCGGTAGGCGTACCGCATTGCGGGCAATGCGTGTGCGTTGCGTGCCAGTTGGAAATGGCACTGGCCTCAATGAACAGGGCTGTGTCCGTCGGGTTCAGCCGAGCGGCCACGTCCCGGAATCCGGCCCAGTCAGCGTCAGCGGGGACATAGGAGCTCCCGGGAACCGGTTGCTCCGCTGCGACGAACAACAAGACGGCTGTGTCTTCCGGCAACGAGGAGGACCCCAGCGTGGTCCCAAGATAGATAGCAGTGGCAGCGCCGTCTTCGTTCACGGCCTTCCACAACGGACCGGCGTCACCGAACCAGATTCCTTCTGAGCCCACCACTGCCTTGCGCTGCGAAATCACCATCGCCCTTGCCCTGCCTGAAGCGATAAGCTCATCCACCATGCCGGGCCTCATACGCGCAGCGGAACCGCGGTCCACCAGGGCGGGGCGCACAGGAAGAACGGTGTCCATCAGGTGATTGGCCAGCGCCGGAGGCTCCGCATAACTCATGTATCTACCGTACTGATTCGCACCGACAAAAAACATTTGGAAGGGTCCGGCGTTGTGGACATCACTGGCACGGTTTCGATCAACGTCCCGGAGTGCCTTGTTTTCCGCTGATCTGGAGACTCGCCGCACTGCATCATGGCCATACGCGTCAGTCAATCTACCGTTGGAGACGTGAGAAGAACACCGCTAGAACTGGCCGCTGTAGCAACTGCGGCGGTGCCTGGATTGGCACCGACGGCTACTGCTTTTTCCCCCGACGACGACGCCGACTTTGACTCAGCGTTGCTCCTCGACGCGGAAGGCAAGCGGTGGCGCGTGCGCTCCCCCCGTCATCCCGAGGCCAGCACCCGCCTTGAGACCGAGTTCATGGTGCTGCGCGCCTTCGCTCCTGCGATCCGGGCCGAGTTGCCGTTCCACGTGCCAACCGTCGCAGGCACGGTCCGCCAAGGTTCGCTCACAACGTTCGTCTATGCGCATCTGCAGGGTTCGACTCTTTCCATAGAGGAACTATCGGCTGCCAGCCCCGGTCTGGCCAAGGAAATCGGCTCTTCGCTGGCAGCGATCCATGATCTCCCCCTGGCTTTGGTCAACAACGCAGATTTGCCCAGCTACTCCGCCAACGAGTTCCGGCAGCGCAAACTCAACGAATTGGACCAGGCTGCCACTACCGGAAAAATTCCGGCGACTCTGCTGCGTCGCTGGGAACACGCTCTGGAAGACGTTGCCCTCTGGCGATTCAACACGTCAGTGGTTCACGGCGACCTGCACGAAGACAACCTCATGATCGCGGACGACACCGTGACGGCCGTGACGGGATGGACAGACCTCCGGATCGGCGACCCTGCCGATGACTTCGCCTGGCTGGTCGCCTCCAACGAATCGTCTTTCGTGGAGGCAGTCCTCGCCCATTACACCCAGGCCCGCCGGGAAACCCCCGACGCCCATCTGATTCGCCGCGCTGCCCTGCTCGCCGAATTCGCCTTGGCCCAGTATCTGGTCAAAGCGATGGCAGTCGGACATGAGGACATGACCTTCGAGGCGGAGTCGATGCTCCGCGCCCTGGCGGAGGACATTGAACAGCAAGCCAAGCAGGATGAAGCCCTGGCAAACGCCGAACGCGAGGCCACCGCTGCAGCCCAGACGTCCGGGACAGGAGATGCGGGGGTCCACGCCCGGCAACCAGCCGTCACCGTGGAAGAAATTCCCGACGGCGGGACACCAGTGACGGTTTCGGTCATACCTGCCGCCGAGGCAACCACCGGGCCGGCACCTCAAGCGGAGCAGCACCCCACGCACCATGACGATGTCGGAATGGACGGTGCAGACGGAGGGCATCAAACCCGGGAGGACAAACCCAGGGATGACAAGGGCAGCTCCGAAGAGGACGGCACGGGAGCGGCGGCCCCCGAAGACGCTGCTCCTGCCTCCGACAAACCGGCCGACGATACGGCAACCGCCGCCATCAAAGTGGTGGATGTGACGCCGCTTCACGCCGGGGAGCGATCCTAGGCCCTCAGTACTTGTCGTAGGCCGGCTGGTGGTCCCCCGTTAGCGAGTTGGTAATAATTTGCTCCAATTCGATGGCGCCGCCCAAGTCATGTGGACGCACGATGGAATCCTCGGCGACGTAGTAGAAGGCTGCACTGACGTCGTCAAGGGGAACGCCTTTGAGGCGCGACCATGCAAGACGATAGACAGCCAACTGAACAGCCCGGGTTGCCAGTTGGCTGCCGGCAGGACGCTTGCCTGTCTTCCAGTCGATCAGTTGCCAGCGTCCATCTGTGTCCTGGAAAACAGCATCGATACGGCCGCGAACGACGACATCCCCGATGCGCGTTTCCACCGGGACCTCAACAAACGCCGGAGCGCGGTGTGCCCACTCGGAGCGCTTGAACGCAGCGACCATCTGGTCCAGGCCGTATGCTTCATCGATGTGCGAGTCGGACCCCGGAGCTTCATCGATGTCCAGCATTCCGGTTGTCCCGAAGTATTCCTCCACCCACGCGTGGAATGCCGTGCCCTTGCGCGCGGAAATGCCGGGCTCGCGAGGCACTGGACGCCGTAGTTGGGCCAACACTGCGGCGGGATCTGAACCAAGGTCGACAAAAAGTGAAGCCGAGATGTGGCTGGGAAGGTGAACATCCTGGTACGACTTCCGTTGCCGGTTCCGCTCCAACAAAAGCCGCGCTTCCTCGTTCCACCGTCCCGACAGGGCGGTGACACCTTGGGACTGCGTCTCGAGGTCCGGATCTGCCATGAACGAGCGGACCTTCGCCGCCGCACGTCCCATGGCGGCCCTCCGGCCGGGAACGAGCCTGAGCCGGGCTCCCGTTCTGGGGTCGGACGGCCCTTCGAGGGGGTCATAGGGAAACTCAGCCACTTCCATGCTGGCGGTAAGTGGACTTGTGTCCGGCAAGGAGTCCTCCGCGACGGACTCCGGGTGGACGTGCGCTGCCCGTGGCTCGCGGGCCGCTCCTGCTTCCTGGGAAGGGACAGAGGTACCTGTCATCCCCACGGCACCCGCGAGTGGCGCCAACTCCGAAAGAAAGGGAGACATCTCGGCTATGCCGGCCCGCGACCCGTTCCATGCAGCACTCGACACCCATAGGACGTACTTCGCCCGCGTATAGGCAACGTAAGCGAGCCTCCGTTCCTCGGCTTCACCGTGAAGCTGAACTTCGCCTTTGAATTCCTTTTCTGCGTCCAACCAGCCTTTTTGGTCGGGTTGATCGAGGTCCCACTGTGGCAGATCTGCGCGGTCTCCCCGCAAGGGCCATGGCAGTGCAGCAGCACCGCTGGTCCAGCGGGAATCCCGGTTGCTGGGGAAGGATCCGGCGTTGAGCCCCGGAACGAAGACAACGTCCCATTCAAGCCCCTTGGAAGCATGCACGGTCAGGAGCTGGACTGCTTCGCGGTTGGTCTCGACGGGTGCGATGTCCAGGCCGCCTTCTTCCGAAGCAGCGGCCTCCAGCCATGAGAGGAAAGCCAGAAGGTCAATCCGTTGCGACGTCTGCAGGAAACCAGCGGCAGCGTCCTGGAACGCATCGAGGTTCCGGCGTGCCTGATGAATGCTGATTCCCGGCTTGGCGGCAACCTCAATGTCCAGCAGCATGGCCCGTTCGACTTCACCCAGCAGCGTGGTCAGGTCATCGCCAACGTAGGTCCGGAGTGAACGGAGCTCGGCAGACAAGGCGTTCAATCGCTCCCAGGCAGTGGCACTAAGTGTCCTGCCTTGGCCGGAAGTCCATCCTGGCCGGGGAAGGAAGTCAAGTGCTTCCACCAGACTCGCAGAATCCGTGATGTCGGTCTCGACCACCACCGAATCCGGGTCTTCGTCGGCCTCACCGAGGTCGGTGCCCGTATCCTGGACCGCGCGCCGCCTGGCAAGGAACCGGGACCAATCGCTGAAAGCCATGAGGTCCGCTGGTCCCAGACGCCACCGCGCCCCGGCCAGGAGCCTCATGAGCGAGTCGGATCTGCCGGGATCCGCGAGAACCCGAAGCGTTGCCACGAGGTCGACAATCTCCGGGGTGTCCAGCAGCCCACCCAAACCCACGATTTCGTAGGCGATTCCCTGAAGCTCGAACTCCCGGCGAAGACATTCCATCTGGGCGCGGCGCCGACACAGGACAGCCAGGGTGGGGCGGGTTGGAGTGCCGTCTTTCTCCTCTTCGAAAACTGTCCTCTGGTAGCGTCGAACGTCCCGCGCGATGGTGGCGGCTTCGTCCTCGTCAGTCCCGAAACGGCCGATGACCACGCTGCCGTCTGTCGCTGCCGGACTGGGCACCAAGGGAGGGACCGCTACATTGCCCGTCGCCCTCTCACCTGCCGGCCCCTTGAACGCAGCCGCTTTGTTCAGCGGAGCAGCAATGGTATTGGCGGCTTGAAGAATGTTTCTTCCGTTGCGCCAAGCAGTGGTCAAGTACGACGTGGGGGCAACGGAAAAAGCAGTCTCGTCCGTGTTCGCGGCCTTGGTCAGGACCGGGAACTCCTGCACAAAATGGAAGAGCTGACCGGCCGAGGCGCCACGGAATCCGTAGATCGACTGATTTGGGTCACCAACCGCGGTGACAGCATGTCCTTGACCGAACAGGCGGGAAAAGAGCACCAACTGGGCATGCGACGTGTCCTGGAATTCATCAAGCAACACCACCTTGTACCGGGCCCGCTCCGTAGCGGCAGCCAAAGGGATGTCGCTTGCGATACGCGCGGCCAGGGCCACCAGGTCGCCAAAGTCCAGCACCCCGCGTTGCCTTTTGGCCTGCTGGTAGCGCACTACCATGTCGGCCACGCTTGCCCGGGTCCGCAACATGGCCGCGAGCTCTCCCGCAGCCTGTGTGGGGTTCTTCTTGGCAGCTGCCATATACGGCAATTGTTCGAAGAGGTTCGCTTTTTCCAGGATCCATTCACGGACGGCACCAGGATCCTTCAAGTGCTCTGCGCATTCACCCGCGAGCTGGATCACCGCATTGACCAACGTGGACTTGGCAGCCGTAAAGTGCTCGAAGTCGCCGTCGTAGGCCTCAACTACTTCGCTTGCCAATTGCCATGACTGTGCGCCACCCAGCAGGACGACGTCCCGTTCGATACCCAACCTCAGACCGTAGTCGGAAACAATTCCGCTGGCGTAGGAGTGGTAGGTGGACACCTTGGGTTCCAGGTCATCCGCGCCCGCAAGCCCCTCAGGAAAGCCGATGCTGCCGTCGTCCTCCGTGGCAATCCGCTGCAGTGTGGCCAGCTTGGTCCGGATCCGGCTGGCCAGTTCGCCGGCGGCCTTCCTGGTGAACGTCACCCCAAGGACCTCCTCCGGGCGCACCCAACCGTTTGCGACCAGCCATACGACGCGGTCGGCCATGGTGGCGGTCTTGCCCGACCCCGCCCCGGCAATGACGAGGCGGGGTGTGAGGGTGGATGAGATGATGCTTGCTTGCTCGGCGGTGGGATGGTTCTTTTCCCCAAGGATGTCCGCCAACCGGGACGGAGAAAACCTGGGTTCAGGAACACCTTGGGTTTGATCCGCTGCTCCTGTTCCACCCAGTTCAGACTCGTTCAGGAGATCGATAGTCATTCTGTGACCTGCTTTCCTCTGGCACACAAAGGGCATACATCGGGCAGCCTGCAGCCGTGACCGCCATGCCCGCCCTTGCCGGGATCGTGCCGCGCTTGGAACGTTCTCCCTGCCATCAGCTCCGCAGCCTGATTGACCAGCTCCTCCGCCCAATTGTCGCGGGAGTCCAACGCCTCTTGCTGCTGAATTGCCGGGCCCTTGGTTTTGGTCCCCAGTTGAGCCAGGATCGCCCCACCCGGGACACGATGCGCCGCAGCGTCTGATCCGGACCCTCCGCCGGGGGGTTCCGCCGTGGTTCCGGCGTTCTGGAATGCGCCCCTAAGCACTGCGGCCTGATAGGCACCCAGTTGCGGGTGCCGTTCCACGTCAGCCTTGCCCGGTTGGCGCTTCCCCGTTTTGAGGTCGACGATTACGAGCCGGCCTTCCGAATCGATTTCCAGCCGGTCCACCTGTCCGCGGAGTACTGCCTTGCGGCCCGATGCGGCGTCGTCGCCTTCACCGCCCGAAGCCACGGAAACATCCGGAAGCGGAACTTCGAAATCCTGTTCCACGGCCAGCAGGCTCCTGCCATCACTCCTCATGGCGATGACATACTGCGCCAGTTTCCGGACCATGAGCTCAGCGCGCCGGTAATCCAGCTTCCCTTCCCAATTGTCCTTCATGCCCAGCGTTGGCCACCGCCGCACAAGTTCAGCGACATACTCATGCCCGGAGGCGTCAGGCAATTCCTGGGCAATGCTGTGGACCAGCGTTCCCAGGCTGCGTGCGAAGTCGGTGGCTGCCTCTCCCCCGGCCGCTTGGACGAACCAATCAAGTGGAGACTTGTGGACAGCCTCAACTTTGGAAGGCGAGACCGGGACAGTGCCCCCCGGCGGGACGATGGCCTCATGGGAACTCAGGGGCGCCAACCCCCACCACGTATCCGGATGGGCGCCCGGAACAGGTGGTTCGACGCTCGCCAAGCGGGCAAGGACGCGTGCAGCTTCCTGCGCGTCCTCCGACGCCTCGCCTGTAGCTTGGTCTGCGCCCTGGGCGTGCTGCCGAAGTTCGGCAACGAGTGCACGAAGGGTCATCGGACGGTTCACCGGCGTGTAGTCGCGCCGGTACACGCCGGGTTCCAAGGGCGCCACATAGTCCAGGAAAGCCGAAGGCTGCTCGTCCTCCGAAGAAACGGCGGTGCAGATCAGAACTTCCCTGGCCCGCGACACGGCCGTGGAGAAGCTCCGGAGTTCGTCGTAGCGAATGTCTCGAAGCCTGCTGAGGGGTCCGCGCCCCAAGGCGTGCTCCGCCCCGTGTTCAACGGCATCGGCAAAGAGCGTACTCCCCAGCAGTTCCCCCCTAAGGCGGGTGTTCGGCCAAACACCTTCCTGGAGCCCGGCGACGATCACCACGGGCCATTCGCGACCGGCAGCGCTTGCGGGCGTCATCAGCTCGACGCACTCCTCAAGTTGAGCCCTCGCCGCGAGAGTATCCATGGGCAATTCCTGGTTCAGCAAGTAGTCCAGAAACTGCTCCGGACCAGAACCGGGAAGTTGGTCCACGAAGCGTTCGGCGGTGTGGAACAAGGCCATCATCGCGTCGAGGTCCCGGTCGGCCCTTGCCCCTGCGTGTCCTCCCTCAAGTGCTGCATCAGACCAACGTGGGGCCAGCCCGGTGGCATTCCACAGGGCCCACAGGACGGACTCCGCGTTGGCTCCCGGCTGTGAGGCGGCCGAGGTACCGGCGGCGATCATGCGGGCAAGGCGCCGCGCCGCGTTCCCTTCAATCCCGAGCGTGGCCAAGGCACCGGGCTGAAGGAGCGCTTCCACGAGCAAGGCATCGCTGGATCGACCACCACCGCCCAGGAGTTCCTCGCGCCGAAGTGACTGACGGAGCCGGCGTAGCTCGATGACAGAGGCTCCGCCGATGCGGGACGTAAGCAAGGAAACCGCTGTTTCCGGAGTCAGCCGGGCAGGGTCCAGGACGATGGCGAAGACGTCCAGCAACGGGCGCACAGCCACTTCATCCCTGACGGCGGAATCCGCCACCGGTACCCGTACAGGTATCCCCTGGCCGGCCAAGTAGCGCTGCAATTGCGAAATCTGTCCACCGTTGCGGACGATCACGGCGATGTCGCCGAGCCCGCGCCCCTCCCTCAGTTGTGCTTCAAGAATGCGCTGCGCAACGTACCGCAATTCGTGGACGGGAGAAGGCAGCACATGGCCCTCCACGCGGCCTTCTCCATCAGGGGACTCCGGAGTCGGCGGCTTTGGTTCCGCCGGCGGCCCTGGCTGTTCGAGGCGCCTCGCGAGCTGTCCGCCGGAACGCTGGGAAATACGTGCCGCGACCCGGGTCCAGGCCTCCGCCACCTCGCGCCTGTGCCGGTGCGTGATCCACAACGGGAGTTCAAGGACGTGGTCACGGGTCCCTTTGAGAAGCGAAGGGAGTTCAGCAACGAGATCAGGCCGGGCGCCTCGAAAGCCCTGCACCACGGTGTCCGGCGAATACGTGACTACAGCGTCCTTACCTTCCGCGATGTCGGTCAGGAGCTCGAACACGGCCGGATTGGACTCCTGGGCATCGTCAACGAGGATCAGTTGGAGCCGTTCACGTTCTGCGGCCAGGAAGTCAGTGGAATCCTGGAACACCTGCCTTGCCGTGGTGATGATGCCCGCGGGGTCGAAGGCCTCGGGCATGCGAAGGTCCAGGACATCCCTGTACTCGCTGTACAACTGTGCCGCCGCCATCCAGTCCGGACGTCCGCATTCGTACGCCATGGTGACAAGGTCCTCGGCTGTACGCCCGGACTCGATGATGCGATCGAACAACTGGCGGATCTCGTGGCGGAAGCCCCGGGTGGGCAGGGCGGCGGAAAGATCTTCGGGCCAAGGCAGCCGGGAGCCGGGTCGCGAGTGGCCCTCCAGCAACTCCTTGATGATCAGGTCCTGTTCCGGACCCGAAAGGAGCTTGGGCGGCCGCGGCAGCGGTAACACGCCTTCTGCCTTGGCCCGGCGAATAACATCAAAAGCGTAGGACGCCCAGGTGCGTGCCGGCGTCGTACTGAGGCTCCTGTCCAGCCGCCCTGTGAAGGTGTCCCGCAGCGCAGCCGCCGAGTGCCGGCCGGGAGCGAGGATAAGGATCCGATCCGGGTCCAGTCCTTCCTCGGTAACGCGCCTAACGGCAGACTCCACGAGAACAGTGGACTTGCCCGTGCCAGGGCCTCCCGGGACGAGGACGGGGCCGCAACCTCGCCCAACCGATACGACGGCGCGTTGATCCGGTGTAAGGGCGGGCGCCGCATAATGGGTCTCGCGCGGCGGGAGCAGCCGAAGGGCCGCTGGGGCTTGGCGGGGTTTTGTAGCTGTTGCGGTCACACAGTCATTTCATCATCGGGCACCGACAAAATATGGAGCTGACGCTCCAACTGGTCCGAGATCACATCAAGTTGATCGAAATCGGCGTCGGTTGGTGCCCAGCGCGCCGAAGCCAGATCCACGCGCCAACGGCCCTCACCGGTCCGAAGGAAAGCGTCATAAGCACCCAGGAGTGGCGTCGCCTCGAGGAGATAGTGACGCAAGGCGTCCGCCTCATGGCCTGATGGTGCCTCCCCGCTTGCCCTGAGGACGCGCCACCACGCAACCGAACTGCCGTAATGGCTCATGGCCGACCCAACCTGCCGTGGTCCCCCGGCGCCCAGGAGCTCGGCGACGTCACCATAGGACACAGCTGTACCCGGCGGAACAAGGTCCACGACCGCCAGGACTGCCGTCACGTACTCCATCCGCATGTGATCAGGGTAGCCGCAGGAGTGTCGTGCCCAAAGACTGTCGGTGCCGGCCGGTAGCTTGAAACCATGAGCACCTGGAACACCCTGCCCCGCGCCGCATTCGACCTCGAAACAACGGGAAAGAACTCCAGAATGGCGCGCATCGTGACAGCGTCCATCAGTGTCGTCGACGCCCAAGGCCAGCTCATTAAGGAGCACGAGTGGCTCGCTGATCCCGGCGTGGAGATTCCTGCGGAGGCCAGCGAAGTCCACGGAATCACCACCGAAAAAGCCCGTGCCGAGGGCCGGCCCGCTGCGGAAGTCACCCGTGAGGTGGCTGCGGTCCTCCAGGAACTCTTCGACGACGGCACTCCCGTCATCGCTTTCAACGCCAGCTACGACTTCACGGTGCTCGCTGCCGAGTCGGCCCGTCACGGGGTTCCGCAGCTAACCCGCTTCCCGGTGCTGGATCCGTACGTGATGAACAAGCAAGTGGACCGCTATCGAAAAGGCAAGCGGACGCTGACCGCACTGTGCGAGGAGTACGGCGTGGACTTGGATAACGCCCACACCTCTGCTGCTGATGCTTTGGCTACCCTGCGGGTGCTGGACGCGATGGCCGGTAAGTTTCCCAAGTTGCACATGCCGGCATCCAAGCTGCACCATTTGCAAGTGGACTGGGCTGCCTCCCAAGCCGCTGATTTCCAGCAGTATCTGCGCCGCAGCAAGCCCACGGCCGTTATTGAAGGTGAATGGCCTGTCCTGCCACCGGAGGACGCCAACCGGGGCGGTTTCTAGGAAAGCAACCAGGGCCGCAACAACGTGCGACGCAAGTCACACAAATTTCCAACGGCTTTTCAGGGCGCTCTCCGAGGCGAGGATTCAGGCGAGCGTGGCACTCCCTGAACACCAAGCCGCCTGAAGCCGATCATCGAGAACATTGTTCGGCGAAAATGATTCAAAGCGATCACTTGTTCGCCTCACCGTGCGCTAACGGGCTGATGACATAATTAAGTTTGGCGGGTTGAAGTCTGCTAGGGCAGCTACACCAATGAGGGCTGCCAAGTTCCCCGCCCACCGCGAAACGTCTCCGTGACCCGATGAAAGTGATTTCTTCATGAAATTCAAAGCCCCTAAGTGGCTGTCCGCTGCTCCCGTAGCCGCTGCCTTGGTAATCACCCTGGCCGCCTGTGGCGGAGGAACCTCTGAACCCGCCGGTTCCCCCACGGACGCTCTGGCCGGCAGCGACCAGCAGACTCTGGACAAGTACACCACCGCGGACGTCACAGCCATCGACAAGATCGATAAGTCCAAGCTGGGACTGGTAACTGAGGGCACCCTTCGCGTCGGCACCCTGTCCGATGCTCCGCCGAACATCTTCATCGACCCGTCCGGAAAGTTCACCGGCTACGACAACGAGCTCCTCCGCGCTATCGGCGACAAGCTCGGCCTCAAGGTCGAATTCGCCTCCACCGACTTCTCCGCACTGCTCTCCCAGGTAGCCAACAAGCAGTTCGACGTCGGATCCTCATCGATCTCCACCACGGACGCCCGCCGCAAGACCGTAGCCTTCACCAACGGCTACGACTTTGGCTACATGGCTGTGGTCACCAAGAACGATGCCAAGGTCACCGGCTTTGCCGACCTCAAGGAAGGTATTCGCATCGGCGTCGTACAGGGCACCGTGCAGGACGACTACGTCACCAACACCCTGGGTTTGGAGCCTGTCCGCTTCCCCGACTACAACACCGTGTACGGCAACGTGAAGAACGGACAGATCGACGCATGGGTTGCTCCGTCCCAGCAGGCTGATGGCCAGGTCAAGGAAGGCGACAACACCAAGATCGCCGAGAAGGTTGTCAACACCCAGAACTTCACCGCCTACGCCGTGAACAAGGACAACCAGCCCCTGATCGACGCCTTGAACGCAGGCCTCGATGCCGTGATCGCCGACGGTACCTGGACCAAGCTGACCAGCGAGTGGTACAAGGACCGTCCGACGGCTGCCGAGCAAACCCCCCAGGGTTGGAAGCCGGGCAGCAAGGCCGTCCAGCTCCCCGCCAAGTAATCCGGGGGTTCCATGGATATCCTCAAGCAACTCGCAGACACCTTCCTTGACTGGGAGGCGATGGGCGAAGTCATCCCCATGATGTTCGCAGTCGGCCTGCCGAACACCATTGTGCTCGCGGTTATCTCAGGCATCATCGGGACTTTGCTGGGCATGGCCCTGGCCCTGATGGGGATCTCCCGGAACCCTGCGGCACGCTGGATTGCCCGTGTATACACGGACATCCTCCGTGGTCTTCCGCCGGTGCTGACCATTTTGGTAATCGGGTTCGGTTTCGGCCCCATCGTCCGGGAACTGACCGGCTCCACCAGCCCGTATCCGATGGCCATCGCTGCACTGTCCCTGATGTCCGGAGCCTATATCGGGGAGATCTTCCGCTCCGGCATCCAGAGCGTGGACAAGGGCCAGCTTGAAGCCTCACGTGCCCTGGGGTTCGGCTACGGCGCGTCCATGCGCCTGGTGGTCGTGCCCCAGGGTATCCGGAGGGTGCTTCCCGCGCTGGTAAACCAGTTCATTGCGCTCATCAAGGAGTCCTCATTGGTGTTCCTGCTGGGACTGCTGGCTTCGGAGCGTGAGATCTTCCAGATCGGCAAGGATGCGGCAGCCAACACGGGCAACCTGTCTCCCTACGTGGCCGCAGCCGTGTTCTATCTGGCCCTGACGATCCCGTTGACTCACTTCGTGAATTGGATCGACGGCCGCCTCCGTTCGGGCCGGCCTGAGAAGAAGGAACCGGACGAAGCTGCAGCCGTTGTTGGAAAAGGAGCCCAAGCATGAGTGAATTCGCTTCCGGTACGTTGACGGCCAGGAACATCCACTTGTCCTTCGGCAGCAACCACGTCCTGCGCGGCATTGACCTGCACGTCGAGAAGGGCACCACTGCCTCCGTCATCGGCCCGTCCGGCTCCGGCAAGTCCACGCTCCTACGGGTCATGAACCGCTTGATTGAACCGGACCAGGGCGACATTTTGCTGGACGGACGATCGGTGTTGAAGGACAATCCCGATGAACTGCGCCGCCGCATCGGCATGGTCTTCCAACAGTTCAACCTGTTCCCGCATAAGACCGTGGCAGAGAACATCACCCTGGCCCTGCGCAAGCTCCGCGGCATGTCCAAGGAACAGGCCCGTGTAGAGGCCCTGGAACAGTTGGATCTTGTGGGGCTGAAGCATAAAGCGGACTCACGGCCGGCCAACCTTTCCGGTGGCCAGCAGCAGCGTGTAGCGATTGCCCGCGCGCTGGCAATGAAGCCCGAGGTCATGTTCTTTGACGAAGCAACCTCCGCTTTGGATCCGGAACTTGTCAAGGGTGTTTTGGCACTGATGACCGATCTGGCAAAGGGAGGCATGACTATGGTGGTGGTCACCCATGAGATGGGCTTCTCCCGCAACGTCTCGGACAAGGTCACCTTCATGGACGCCGGAGTCGTTGTGGAATCCGGCCCGCCGGAGCAGCTCTTCACGGACCCCCGGACGGAACGGCTTCAGGGCTTCCTCTCGGACGTCCTCTAGTACTCAACCAGAAAACCCCGCCTGCCATGCCCACCAGGGATGGCAGGCGGGGTTTCCTGTCTGGATTCCCTGGTGATCACTGCCTCCAGTTGCTCACTGCCCCGACTTAACCCTGATGACCGTGAGCGCGGCGGCATCCACTTTCGCCCGGAATGCCGGATCTGCCTGCGCCTTTTGAACAACGGCCTGATGCATCGCCGGAATGCTTAGGGGATCAGCACAGACCAACATGGTCCCGCCCGCAGCGAAAAAGTTCAGGGCCCTGTCGGCGTCGCTCCAAGGTTCCAGTTGCGCAGCACTGCAGACGTCGTCGGAAAGGATGATTCCTGTGAAGCGCGCATCGTCCCGAAGCATGGACTCCATCACCACCGGAGAGAAAGGTGCGATATTGGCGGGGTCGATCCTGTCGTAATAGGCGTTCGATACCATCACCCATTGCACGCCGTTCTTGACGGCGGTGTGGAACGGCTCCAGGTTGGGATCATCCCGTGTGGTGTCGGTATCCCGGACATTCTTGCTGACGTCGGTATTCGGCACCACCCTGCCAAGGCCCGGGAAGTGTTTTACCACGGGCGCCACCCCGGCATCGGCCATGCCTTGCGCAAAGGCATTGCCCAAGGACGACACTTGGCCCGGTGCATAGCCGTATTCCCGTTGAAAATGCCCGATCGGTGCATTCGACGGGGCGAATCCAAGGCTCGTCACCGTGTCCAGCACCGGTGCCAGGTTGACGTTGACGCCGGCATTGCGGAGTTCCCTACCCCAGACCGACGCATCGCTGCGCAGCTTGGCCGGACCAGCACCGGCTTGGACCACAGCCGTAGGAATGGTTGAAAAACCGGGGCCGGAGAGTACTTGCACGTACCCGCCTTCCTGGTCCGTAGCAACGAAGAGCGGGAGTCCGCCGGTGGTCTCCGCGGACACAGTCCGGGTCAGGGATGAAACCACGTCCGCCGAAGCCACGGCTCCTGCCTTACTCCTGCCGCTCAGGTAGACGTTGCCCACGTGGTACTTGGTCAAGGCCTCCATGGTTCCGGGCTCTGCACCGGTGGCCTTGGCGGCCACCATGAACAACTGTCCTGCCCGCTGCTCGAGGCTGAGTTTGTCCAACTGTTCCCGGGCCGCTGCCCCCGGTTCGGGGGTCGCAACCGGCAGTGAAGATGCGGGTCGTCCAGTTGGAGAAGGGGCCCTCGACGCACTGGCTGAGGTGCTTTGGGCCGGGGAAGGGGTTGACGGGGCGGGCGCACTGTCAGTAGGCGCCGGTCCCGTCGATCCGTTGCTCCCCGAACAGCCGGCCGCCATGGCCACCACAGCTCCAGCCGCCGCAACTTTCAGGCCGAGGGATGCGATTTTTTGGGTGTTGAGCATGGTAAACCGTGAATTCGTTGGGGTTGGGTTTCCACCTACGAGCCTACCCCGGGAGGAACGACAATGCCCGGGCGGTCACGGAGGCAACCACCCGGGGCATCGAACGCGTTAGGCTGTGGCGCCGGCTGCGGCCTTGGCGGCTGCGGGCAAGGCCTCAATGATGCGGTTCATCGCGGCATCGTCATGGGCCGCTGACAGGAACCATGCTTCGAAAACGGATGGCGGCAGGTAGATGCCGGAGTCCAGCATGGAGTGGAAGAACGGCGCATAGCGGAACGCTTCCTGGCCCTGCGCGTCCTGATAGTTGTGGACGCCGCGGGCAGAAGTGCCGAAGGCCACCGAGAACAGGTTTCCAGCGCGCTGGATGGAGTGGTCCACTCCTTGGGCGTCCAAAGCCGCGGACAGCGCAGCGGAGAGTTCCAAGGAGCGCTGATCAACGTACGCGTATACCTCCGGCGTGGCGTTGGATAGCGTCGCTACGCCGGCCGCCATGGCAACAGGGTTTCCGGACAGCGTTCCGGCCTGGTAGACGGGGCCGACGGGAGCGAGGTAATCCATGACGTCGGCACGTCCGCCAAGGGCCGCCGTCGGCATTCCGCCGCCGATGACCTTGCCGAAGGTGAGCAGGTCCGGCGCCCATCCTTCCTGGCGGCCAGTCAGGCCCCAGTAGCCGGCGTAGCCGGTCCGGAAACCGGTCAGGACTTCGTCGAGGATGAGGAGGCTGCCGTGTTCCTTGGTGATGCGCGACAGACCTGCGTTGAAGCCTGCACCCGGAGTCACCACTCCCATGTTGGCAGGAGCGGCCTCGGTGATGACGGCTGCAATGTTCTTGCCGTGGCTCGCGAACGCCGCCTCAACTGCTGCAAGGTCGTTGTATGGCAGGACGAGGGTTTCCGCCGCCGTCGCTTCCGTGACTCCTGCGGAACCCGGCAATGCCAGGGTGGCGACGCCGGAGCCCGCCGACGCGAGCAAGCCGTCCAAGTGGCCGTGGTAGCAGCCGGCAAACTTGATGATCAGGTTTCGGCCGGTGAAACCACGCGCCAGGCGAACCGCCGTCATGGTCGCCTCGGTACCGGTGGACACCATGCGCAGGCGTTCTACGGCAGAGACGCGTTCCTTCACGATCGCAGCCAAATTGGCTTCATCCGGCGTGGAAGCACCGAAGGAAAGGCCACGGTCAACGGCGGCATGCACGGCGTCCAGGACCGCGGGGTGGGCGTGTCCAAGCAGCGCCGGCCCCCACGAGCACACGAGGTCGACGTACTCCTTGCCATCAGCGTCCGTAAGGTAGGCTCCCTTGGCCGAGACCATGAACTTCGGATTGCCGCCCACCGAACCGAAGGCACGGACCGGAGAGTTCACGCCGCCGGGCATCAGTGACCGGGCGCGGTCGAACAGTTGGTCGGACACAGGGGTGTTTGAAGTCATGGTTCCTATTCTCTCAGTGTTTTTCGACGCGTCCGGGGCATCAAAGCCCCAGCAGCAACCGGCTCAGCCGGCAGCGAGCAGCTCGGCAACCCGCGGGGCTACTTCGGTGCCATAAAGCTCGATGCAGCGCATCATCTTTCCGTGCGGCAGTGTGCCGTTGCTGTATTTGAGGTCGAAACGGTCCACGCCAAGGTTTTTCTTGAGGAGGGCGATCTTGCGGGCAACCGTCTCCGGCGATCCCACATACAGGGCACCTTCAGGCCCGCACATGGCATCGAACTCGCCCCTGTTGCCCGGCCCCCAGCCACGTTCCGCGCCGATCCTGTTGCGCTGCTCGAGCCAGTGCGGGAAGAGTTCTTCGCGGGCGGCCTCATCGGTGTCGGCGATGTGGCCCGGCGAATGGGTAGCGATTTGCCGCAGGGGGTGTCCGTATTTGGCCATGGCATCGCGGTACAGCTTGACCAGCGGGAGGAACCTGCGGGGTTCTCCCCCGATGATGGCGAAAATGATCGGGTAGCCGTACCGGGCCGACCGCAGGACCGATTCCGGGGTCCCACCCACGCCGATCCAAGCGGGCAGCAGGTGATGCTGCAGGCGCGGGTACACCTGGAGTCCGTTCACGTTGGGCCGTGTCCTGCCCTCCCAATGGACGGGCTTCTGAGCGCGTACCTTGTCGAACAGCTCCAGCTTCTCTTCGAACAAGACTTCGTAGTCCGCGAGGTCCAGGCCGAACAGCGGGAATGATTCGATGAACGACCCTCTGCCGAGCATGACTTCAGCCCGTCCGTTGGAGATCGCATCAACTGTGGCGAAGCGTTGGAACACGCGGATGGGATCGTCGGAGCTGAGTACTGTCACGGCCGATCCCAGGCGGATCCGCGAGGTGACTGCGGCAGCAGCGGCAAGGAAGACTTCAGGCGCCGATACCGCGAAGTCGCGGCGGTGGTGCTCCCCTACGCCGAACGCGTGGATACCGACGGCGTCCGCGAGTTGCGCTTCGGACAGCAACTCACGCAGTACTTGCGCGTGTTCCTTTGGATTTCCCTCGGCGTCCAGCCCTGCGTCCCCGAACGTGTTCAGGCCCAGCAGGATCTCGTTGTTTCCTACGGGCGCCGTGGGGTCGGCGGGAACTGTTGTCATCAGGACTCCTTCAGCCAGCCTGCCAGTTCGGAGGCCCAGTAGGTCAGGATCGTGTCTGCTCCGGCCCGCTTGATGCCGAGCACGGACTCGGTGATGGCACCCCGCCGGTCGATCCATCCGTTGGCGGCGGCCGCTTCGATCATGGCGTATTCCCCGGAGATTTGGTAGGCAGAGACCGGTACCGGGCTCATGGCGGCAACGTCGGCAAGGATGTCCAGGTAACTCATGGCGGGCTTGACCATGACCATATCGGCGCCTTCTTCGAGATCCAGCTCGACTTCCAGAATCGCTTCACGGCGGTTGGCTGCATCCATCTGGTAGGTCCGCCGATCACCCTTCAACTGGGAATCGACGGCCTCACGGAACGGACCGTAGAACGCGGACGCGTACTTCGCAGCGTAGGCCAGCACAGCCGTGTTCTTGTGGCCGGAGTCCTCCAAGGCCTGGCGGATGACTGCGATCTGGCCGTCCATCATTCCGGACGGCCCCAGCACATGGGCACCTGCTTCAGCCTGTGCCACGGCCATCCGGCCATAGATCTCCAAAGTGGCATCGTTGTCTACGTACCCCTGGGAATCCAGGACACCGCAGTGGCCGTGGTCTGTGAATTCGTCCAGGCAGACGTCACTCATGATCACCAGGTCATCTCCGACCTCGGCTTTGACGTCGCTGATGGCCTTGTTCAGAACGCCGTCCTTCTCCAAGGACGCGGTGCCTCGGGCATCGCGGACCTCGGGGACACCGAACAGCATGATGCCGCCCACGCCGAGTTCCACGGCCTCTGCGGCTGCCCGCTTCAACGAGTCCGTGGTGTGTTGCACCACGCCCGGCATGGAGTTGATGGGGCTGGGCTCATTCAGTCCCTCCCGGATGAAGGCCGGCAGGATCAGGTCCCCAGGCGCCAGCCGGTTTTCCGCCGTGAGCCGCCGCATGGCGGGCGTCGTGCGGAGGCGGCGAGGACGATGGTTCGGAAAGCTCATGGCGTTTTTCCTTCGTTGGCGAATACGGTTTGCAGGGCGGCCGCGATGCCGTCCGGTGTTGGCTCTTTCGCGATTGCTGCCACGGTGAGGCCGAGCCGGGACGCTTCTGCCGCCGTCGGACGTCCGATCGCGACAAAGCGGCAACCGGCCAAGGGGATCAGGGTTTCCGCGATGCGCCGGGCCGCGCTCGGGGAGGCTGCCACCACGGCGTCCAGTGTTCCGGCGTCGATCGCGGTCCGCGCTTCTTCCGGAGTCAGTTCAGGCGCGGGCCGCTGGTCGGAAACCACGACGGCGGCAGGCAGTTCCGCGGTAAGCCGCCGTTCCTGCCGGGCCGGGTAATCGACCGTGTGATACGCGGTCACGGACGTTACGTCCATGCCTTTGGCGGCCAAGCCTTCCCGGAGCGCTGGAGCGGCGATATCGGCCTGGGGCAAAAGCACCCGTAGATCAGCGCAACCGGACTCCTCAGCGGCAGGCTCCCAAAGGGCCACAAGTCCTTCAGCAGATTGGAGGTCGCTTGGGGCGAGCGAAACATCGAGCCCTATGGCTTCCAGGACCCTTCGGGATGACGGACCGATGGTGGCGACACGTGTGCCCGGGGCAAGGAGTTTGTCCGGGGTGATCCCACGCTCGGCAGCCTTCTCAAGCAGGACACGGACGGTGGTGATGCTGCTGACCACCAGCCAATGGAAGTAGCCTGCGGCCAGGCGGTCCAGGGCAGAGTCGAGTGCTCCTTGGTCCTCGGCGCGTTCGAAATCGATCAGGGGCAACACGAGGGGCTCGGCCCCCAGGTTGGTGAGCAGTGAAGCAAGCGGCCTGGCACGATCGGCGCTCCGGGTGATCAGGACCCGCCGACCGGCCAAGCCAACATGTTCCACTGCGTCAGGACGCTGCAAGATCCGCGATCTCCGCGGCACCGGCGGCGAGCAGGAGCTCGGCGACTTCGATGCCAAGCAAGGTTGCTCCAACTTCGGTGAGTCCGTCGGTGGCTTTCTTCTCGCGCACGGTCTTGGTGCCGTCCACCGCGCAGACGACGGCTTCGAGGTGCAGCATGCTTCCTTTGCGGTAGGCGTAGGCACCAACCGGCGCCGCGCAACCTGCTTCGAGCCGTGCGAGGACCGCGCGTTCGGCCGTCACGGCCAGCCGCGTGTCGTCGTCGTTCAACGCCGAGAGCGCCTGGGCGAGAACGCCGTTGGAGCCCTCGGTGGACCCTGCATAACCAGGGGCGTCCTCAACCCTGCATTCAATTGCCAATGCACCCTGGCCGGGAGCCGGAAGCATGACGTCGGTGCTGAAGAATTCGCTGACGGTGTCCAGCCGGTCCATCCGTTCAAGACCTGCGGCCGCGAGCACCACGGCATCGAGGTCACAGGACTTGCCCGGGACGACCTCGTCCGTCATGTTCCCGGGAAGGCCGGGGACTCGGCCGAGCCGGGTGTCCACGTTGCCTCGGATGTCCAGCACTTCGATGTCCGGGCGGGCTGCCCTCAGCTGTGCTGCGCGGCGGGGCGAGCCAGTACCAACCTTGGCGCCGGCCGGGAGTTCAGCAAGCGTCATGCCGTTCCTGGCGCACAAGACGTCCCGTACGTCCACGCGCTTGGGCGTCGCCGCGATGCTGAGTCCCAAGGCAGCGCCGGTGGGGAGGTCTTTGAGCGAGTGCACCGCGACGTCGCATGTCTGCACAAGCAGCGCATCCCTGAGCGCAGCCACGAAGACACCGGTACCGCCCATCTGGGAGAGCGACCCGGTCTTGACGTCGCCCTCCGTCTTGATGTGCACAAGTTCCACGCTGAAGCCACCCACGGCCGACAACTGGTCGGCCGTCTGCTGGGTCTGCGTCAACGCGAGCTTGCTGGCACGCGTGCCGATGCGGACTGTCACTTGCTCGCCTCCGTGGCGGGGTAGGCGTCGTGCCCCACGCCAACCGTGGACCCGACTTCGGCAATGACCGGCTTGGCGCCGCGGAAGTTTTCGCAGCAATTGGGGCGGCACACGTCGTACCAAGGCCCAAGATCCGTAACGTGCGGGCGCTCGGCAATGTTGTCGGTCACGGTACGTTCGCAGATGAGGTCCACCAGGCCGGAAACGAAGGCCGCGTGGGTTCCGGGGGTGGGAACACGAGTGGCTTCCATGCCGAGGTTCCGGCACGTCTCCAGTGCCTCGGTGTCGAGGTCCCAGGCAACTTCCATATGGTCGCTCACGAAGCCCAACGGCACGATGACCACGCCACGGACACCCGTGGGGGCGATTTCTTCCAGGTGGTCGTTGATGTCCGGTTCCAGCCACGGGATGTGCGGGGCACCGGAGCGGGACTGGTAGACGAGGTCCCATGCAACATGAGGAGCTACCACGTCCATGATGGCTTGGGCATTTGCCAGGTGCTGCGCGGCGTAGGCCGATCCCTCGGCAAATGCGCGCGGCTCGTCGTCGGACTTGCCTGCAGCTTCGGCGTCCCTCGTGGGGATTGAGTGCGTGGCGAACAGCACACGGATTTTCGAGTCGGGATCCGTTTCACCGGCCGCGGACAGCTTGCCCCGGATCTCCTCAAGTCCGGCTGCCGTACCCTCCAGGAAGGGCTGCACAACGCCAGGGTGGTCGAAGTACTGGCGGATTTTGTCCACCTCAAGCTTGCCGTCCAAACCGGTTTCGGTGAGGGCGATACCGATGTCTTCGCGGTACTGGCGGCAGCTGGAGTAACAGGAGTAGATGCTCGTGGTGAGCATCAGGATGCGGCGGTGTCCGGCGTCGTAAGCGTCCCGGAGGACCGGCGCGATGTACGGGTCCCAGTTCCTGTTGCCCCACAGGACCGGCAGCTCGATGCCGCGTTTGGCAAGCTCCGCCTCGATCGCAGCCTTGAGCTCACGGTTCTGCTGGTTGATGGGGCTGATACCGCCAAAGGCGCGGTAGTGGTGGGAAACCTCTTCCAGTCGCTCGTCAGGGATGCCGCGGCCGCGGGTGACGTTGCGAAGGAACGGGATGACATCTTCCTGGCCTTCGGGACCACCAAACGAAGCCAGCAACACGGCGTCATACTGCTTCGCCTCCTGGCGTCCGCGCTCGGTGACGTCGTTGCGGTCCGTCGAAACGGCGAGGCCGCTCATGCGAGGACCTCGGCAATCTCGGCAGCCGTCACGCGGCGGCCGGTGTAGAACGGGATTTCTTCACGGACGTGGTGGCGGGCCTCGGTGGCGCGCAGATGACGCATCAGGTCCACCAAGTCAACCAGTTCCGGAGCCTCAAGGCCGAGGATCCATTCCCAGTCGCCGAGGGCGAACGAGGAGACGGTGTTGGAAATGACCTGCGGGAATTCACGGCCGAGGAGGCCATGGTCGCGCAGCATCTTGCCGCGTTCTTCCGCCGGAAGCAGGTACCACTCGTAGGAGCGGACGAAGGGGTAGACACAAAGCCAGGTGCTGGGCTCGACGCCGCGGGCGTAGGCGGGAACGTGGCTCTTGGCGAACTCGGCTTCGCGGTGCACGCCCATGGCGGACCACACGATGTCCGTTCCGGCGAAGAGCTTGCTGCGGCGGATGGACCGGACGGCGGACTGCAGGTCCTCGGGCTTGGGACCGTGGAGCCACACCATGATGTCGGCGTCGGAGCGCATGGCCGAGACGTCATAGCTGCCCCGGAGGATCACGCCGTCCTCGGCAAGCTTCTCCGCAAGGGCTTCGAATTCCCGGGCAGCATCATCGCTGCGCAGGACGTCGGCCGAGCGCTTGAAGACCGTCCACAGCGTGTAGAACTGTTCTTCGGTTCCAGCAGTTTTAGTGACAGATTCGGCAGAAGTGTGGCTCATGATTCAAGTTTGCCCCGTGCCAGCCACTAAGTCGAAACGGATCAGTTCTACAAGACGTAGAAGTGACACAAATCACGGAAATGAAGGTTTTCCGACGGTTACCCCGGCAAGCTGGGCGCGGGTATCTGCCACCACGGCGGCCAGGCCATTGCCCGCCAGCCAACCACCCACAATGGTCAAACCATCGGCAGCGGAACATACTTCGCGCACTCGCGCTACGCGCTGTTTATGACCGACGGCGGCAAACGGTAACGCCCCTGCCCAGCGCACCACATCCCAATCCAGGATGTCGGCACGGGCTACGGGCACAGTCAGCAGCGCGGATGCGTCGGCGAGGGCGGCGGCAAGGAGTTCGTCGTCCTCCATGACGATGTCAGCCGAGCCACCCTCGACGTCCTCACGGCGGCCATACGACAGCCGCAGGACATGGGTGCCGGGACCTGCCTCTTCGGCAAGCCAGTCCCACTTGGCGGTCGCATGGGTCAACGCCTTGGCCGTGATTCCGGGCGTCTGCGGTGCCACCAGGATGCCTGTTCCGCGGGGCCGTCCGTCCAGTTCGGGCAGGTCCACCACCATCGTCACGAGGCTCACCAAGGGCCCCGGCGCAGGACTCAAACCGGAGAACTCCGGTACGGACTCCTCAAGCAGCGCCACAGCGGCCGGACCGTCCAGCGCGACTACCAGCCGATCGGCGTCGTACGACGTTTCACCGGCAGTGACCCGCCACCCCCTGCCCGACCGGGAAACTTTGTCTACATGCTTGCCGCTCAACAGCTGCACGCCCCGATCCCGCAAGTCCGCGACCAGGGCGGCCACCAAGGTGTTCATCCCGCCCTTTAAACCGGCGACGGCGGAACCGGCTTTCGCGGGAGTCGTCTCCGCAGTCGGGGCTGCTTTCTCCTGGCCGGCCCTGCCGGGCGCCAGTTTCCGTTGGGCGGCCACCGCGGCGGCCAGCGAACCGTGCGCCCGCAGACCCGCACGCAGCCCCGGCGCCACCATGTCCACATCCAGTAGCCCGGGATCGGCGGAATGGACGCCCCCAACTACCGGCGCAACAAGACGTTCCAGGACCTTCCTGCCCATGCGGGCGCGCACAAGTGCGGCCACGCTGGTTTCCTCGGAGGACGTTCCCAACGAGGCCGGGAGCCATCGATCCAAGGATGCACGGAGTGCGCCCGTGAATCCCAGGGCCCCACGGACTTCGGGGTCCCAGAGGTTGGCGGGTATCCCAAGAATTCCGGTTTTAGGCAGTTCCCGGGGCCCGTCCGGCAGCTGGACCCATGCTCCCCCAGGGTGCGGGAAGACAACGTTGTCTTTCAGACCCAATTCAGCGGCAAGGTCGGCAACAGCGGTGGAGCGCGTGGCGAAGGACTCCGCACCGCTGTCCAGCGTCAGTCCGGCAACGACGTGGCTACCCACGCAACCGCCCCAGGCGTCGCTTGCTTCGAGGACCGTTACAGTGACGCCTGCCACGGCCAGTTCGCGCGCGGCCACCAAGCCCGACATTCCGCCGCCGACGACCACCGCGGCCGGGCCTCGCGATGCATGTCCTCCGCGCATAACTGTCTACTCTGCCGGGATCGAGTGGATGAGTTCCACGACGCGCGTCAGCACGGTGGGATCCGTCTCCGGGGGAACACCGTGACCGAGGTTGAGGACATGGCCCGGTGCGTAAGATCCTGCGGCGATGACTTCGCGGACGTGGGCTTCAAGGACCTCCCACGGGGCCGAAAGAAGCGCGGGGTCGATGTTCCCTTGAAGCGGTACGGTTCCACCGAGGCGTCGATTGGCCTCGTCCAGCGGCAAGCGGTAGTCCACACCGACGACGTCCACTCCGACGTCGCGCATGGCAACCAACAGCTCGGACGTTCCCGTGCCGAAGTGGACGAGCGGGGCGCCCAATCCACGGACGTGGTCCAATGCGCGGGCCGATGCAGGGGCGACGTACTTGGTGTAATCGGCCAAGCCAAGGGATCCCGCCCATGAATCAAAGAGCTGGCCCGCCGACGCCCCGGCTTCAAGCTGTGCCTGGAGAAACATTCCGGACGCATCAGCCGCCCAGTTAGCGAGGGCATGCCACGTTTCGGTGTCGGCGTGCATCATCGTCCGCGGGCCCAGGTGGTCCCTCGAAGGCCTGCCCTCGACCATGTAGGCCGCGAGGGTGAAGGGTGCACCGGCAAAGCCGATGAGCGGCGTCTTTCCGAGTTCAGCCACAGTCAAGCGAACTGCTTCACGGATGGGCTCCAGGGCCTCCCACGTGAGTTGGGGAAGGGCCTTCACGTCCTCGGCCGTGCGGACCGGCTTGTCCAGGACGGGACCGACGCCGGGAACAATGTCCACGCCTACACCGGCAAGCTTCAGCGGGATGACAATGTCCGAGAAGAAGATACCGGCGTCGACGTCGTGCCTGCGGACAGGCTGGAGCGTGATCTCGGCGGCAAGCTCCGGGCGGAGGCAGGAGTCCAGCATGGCCACGCCTTCGCGCACTTTCAGGTATTCCGGCAGCGAGCGGCCCGCCTGGCGCATGAACCATACAGGCCGGCGCGACGGCTTGCCGCCGCGATAGGCCGTGATCAGGGGCGAGTCCGAAGTACGGCCATCCATCAGCGGGTGGTTTGCGTCGAGTGTGCCCGCCGGGGCGGTGGTGGCCGTATTGTTGGATGCTGCCGCACTAGAAGTCATGCCTTCGATTGTGCCGAAAATCCGGGGCAAAAGATAACGACAGGCTGTCACACACCGGGGGCCCTTGAGCCCAAGTGGCGGGGATCACGTCCCGCCGTGTGGATTCCCACTGCGGCACATTGTTCTACCGAGCTACGAAAAAGCTATGATGGGGTTGCTGTGGTTCTTTTCTCATTGGTGGCTACACACGCCGACATCGACCTCGAAACTGTCGCTCAGTTGAGCAACGGTTCCTCTGAGCTTGCCTCCGCGGCCCTGTCAGGATCCCCGGTGGTCTCCGGAGCCGTCGTCCTCGCCACCTGCAACAGGTACGAGATTTATGGTGAAACCGCCAACGGCGCCGACCTCGAAGCCGCACGCTCCGCCCTTGTTTCGCAGATCAGTGATTTGAGCGGCCTCAACGAGCAACTCGTTTCGCGGTCGTTCAGCACTCACACAGGCCCGGATGTCACCCGCCACCTCTTCGCCGTCAGCGCCGGCTTGGACTCGGCGGTGGTGGGAGAACGTGAAATCGCCGGCCAGGTCCGCCGGGCACTGATTACCGCCCAGCAGGAAGGCACCGCCAGCTCCGGCCTCGTCCGGCTTTTCCAAGCGGCTTCCAAGACCGCAAAGGACGTTGGCGCCCAAACGGCCCTCGGTTCCCGGGGGCTCTCCATCGTGTCCGTTGCCCTGGACCTTGCCACCGACCTCTCGGAAAGCGAGGATTGGTCCGCCAAGAAGGTCGTGGTGTTCGGCACCGGAGCCTACGCAGGTGCCACTATGTCCTTGTTGCGCGAACGCGGCTGTACGGACGTCTCCGTCTACTCCTCATCCGGCCGTGCCCAAGGTTTTGTGGCCACCCGGGGCGGAACGGCCCTCGACGCCGACACCCTTCCCGCGGCTGTTGCCGCCGCTGACGTCATGATCGGCTGCAGTGGATCGGACACGCGCGTCGAAGCGGACGACCTCGCCCGGGTCAGGGCCACCTCCGGAAAGCCGTTGATCGCCATAGACCTCGCACTGACCCACGACTTCGATCCTGCCGTGGGCGAACTGGACGGCGTGGAACTCCTGACCCTCGAATCCGTGCGTCTGGCCGCGCCGCAGGAGCAGGCCGAATCACTGACCCAGGCCAGCACGATCGTCAACAGCGCCGCCAGCGCCTTCGAAGCAGAGCGCGAATCGAGGTCCGTGGACTCCGCAATTGTGGCTTTGCGCCGCCACACCATGAACGTCCTGGACTCGGAGATGGAAAAGGTCCGTGCACGTCACGGCTGCACCGCCGCTGCCGAAGAAGTGGAGTTCGCGCTCCGCCGCATGGTCAAACAGCTCCTCCACATTCCTACCGTCCGTGCCCGTGAACTTGCGGCCAACGGGCAGCAGGACGATTACGTCGCGGCCTTGGAAGCCCTGTACGGCATCCAGGTGGAACAGCCCCAGGCTCCCGCACCGGCTGCCGAGTGCCCGGTGGATCACGAGCAGCTGCGCTCCGAAAGCGCCTGAAACAAACCGGCCACCGGCCCTCGAAGGAGCCCGGTGCCCTGGTTGCAACCCAGCGCGCTGACCAGGTCGCGCTGAAAAAGGTTCTGACAGGCAACCTGGGCTCCAACAGGCAACGTTTCCTAGTAGACCGGCTTCTGCGGTTCGACTTCCCGTACCCAGGCGAGGATGCCGCCGTCGAGATGGCTGACCCGGGTGTACCCGGCCTTCCGCGCCGCCTCAAGCACCGTGGCCGAGCGCGTACCGCCCTTGCAATGGAAAATGATGTCCTTGTCCTGCGGCAGCTCCACCCACGCTTCACCGGACAGGATCCGGCCCTGTGGAATCAGCACTGAACCGTCGATGCTGACGATGCTGTGCTCACCCGATTCGCGGACATCCACCAGCTCGAAGTCCCGCTCCCCTGCTTCGCGCTCGGCCAGCATCCGCTCCAGGTCCTTGGCTGTGACTGTATGCTCCTCGTCGGTTGCCGCAGCCGGGGTCACCCCGCAAAAAGCCTCATAATCCGTCAGTTCCGTAATGGGCCGGGCTTCCGGATCCTTGGATACCTTGATCTCGCGCCAGCTGCCGCCCAAGGCGTCGAACAGGGCCACGCGGCCCAGCAAGGAACGTCCGACGCCGGTAATCAGCTTCACAGCCTCCGTCACCATGAGCGAACCAACGGCCGCACACAGCATCCCGAAGACTCCTCCCTCACCGCAGGAAGGGACGGAACCGGCAGGGGGCGCTTCCGGGTACAGGTCCCGATAAGTGGGTCCGTGCTCCGCCCAGAAAACACTGACCTGACCGTCGAAGCGGAAAATGGAACCCCACACGTATGGTTTGCCGAGAATTGCTGCGGCGTCGTTGACAAGGTACCGCGTGGCAAAGTTGTCCGCGCCGTCGAGGATGAGGTCGTACCCGGAGAACAGTTCGAGGGCATTCGAGGCGTCCAGCCGGACGTTGTGCAGGACCACGTCCACCAACGGGTTCAATTCGGCAATGGCGTTCCGTGCCGATTCGATCTTGGGGGTGCCGACGTCCTTGACCCCGTGGATGACCTGCCGCTGCAGGTTGCTGAGGTCGACGTCGTCGTCGTCCACGATGCCCAGCGTTCCCACGCCCGCGGCCGCGAGGTACAGCAGGGCCGGCGATCCCAGGCCTCCCGCGCCTATGACAAGAACTTTCGCATTCTTAAGCCTGCGTTGGCCCAGCGCGCCGATTTCCGGAATGATGAGATGCCGGGAGTACCGTTCCACCTCGGCCGGCGTCAGCGCGGCGGCCGGTTCAACGAGGGGTGGCAGGACGGTGGGCGCAGGGCGGGCAGCAAGAATTGAGGCCATACCCCAATGTATGCCTGCCGATGCCGCCCGGTCATATTACCCACCGGTACAGTGGTCATAACTGCAAAGGAAAGGCGGCAGACTGTGGCTGACGGCACACGGGCAAACCATGGGGCACCAGCGAAGCACGAACGGACCGGCACCACGCGTTCGGCACGGCTGCCGCGTGACGAGCGCCGTGCGCAGTTGTTGAACGCTGCCTTGGAAGTCTTCGTGTCCAACGGCTTCCACGGTGCCGCAATGGATGAGATCGCCGAAACCGCCCACGTGAGCAAGCCGGTCCTCTACCAACACTTCCCGTCCAAGCGGGAGCTGTACATGGCCCTTCTGGACAGCCATCTGGCAACGCTGACGGAACTGATGCTGACGGCCCTCAACTCCACCACGGACAACAAAGAGCGCGTCAAGGCCGTAATGCGCGCCTATTACAAGTTCATAGCCGACGACGACCAAGCCCATCGGCTGGTTTTCGAGTCAGACCTCATCAACGATCCGGACGTCAGTTCCCGCCTGGAGACCTTCAACAAGACGTTTGCCGATGCCGTTGCCCGTGTGATCGCCGAGGACACCAAACTGCCTCCCCTCGAAGCCCAACTCCTGGGCCGTGGCTTGGCAGGAATGGCGCAGGTCAGTGCCCGTTATTGGCTCGAAACAGACGGAAACCTGGACCTCGATGTGGCCAGTGATCTGATCTATCGTTTAGCTTGGCGCGGAATCAGTCGATTCCCCAAAGAGTCCTAGGCTAGAAATAGAGGACTGACTTAACTCTTGATTGGCTTGGAGGCCTTGCTGTGGAAGTAAAGATCGGCATTCAGAACGTTGGCCGTGAGATTGTGCTCGAATCCCCTTTGGATGCCGACGCCGTAGCCAAGATCGTGGCAGAGGCCGTGTCCAAGGGCTCGGAACTGCGACTCACTGACGAGAAAGGCCGCCAGGTCATCGTTCCGGGCAACGTCCTGGGGTATGTGGAAATCGGCGCCGAGGAAGTACGCCGCGTCGGTTTCGGCGCGCTGTAGCGCACACCGCGGACTGCTGCTGCCTAAGGAGATTTGATGCTTTCACTCGTCGTGGTGGTGCTTGCCACGATCGCCACAGGATTCATCGTGTGGGCGAACGACAAGCGGCATGGGAAGTACGGCATAGCCCTGCCCGCGGGTGTTTCGGCTGCCGTTGGCACGCTGAGTTGGATCATCTTCATTACGGCCGGCATGGGCTACCAGCCCGGCCTCACGTGGATACCGTGGGTCCTTCCCATCGTGCTCGGGACAGCAGCGGCAGTGGCAGTGGTAGTCATCCTGGGCCGCAAGCGCACAGCCCACGACACCGCTGTACTGACCAAGGCGCTCCGGCTCTAGTCAAACCCTCTTGATGGCTGTGGCCACCACCCCAAAGGGTGGTGGCCACAGCAGTTAATGGCTTTCAGGCTCCGGGATATCGCGCCGGTTGCGCTTCTGCCTCCAGTGCGGAGGCCGCCGCACTGACGGCGGCAGCCGCGGCAAGGTCGCGCCCGGTCACTTGGCCGCCGGCGTCGTGGGAGACATAGCGGAGGAAAACACGGTTGTAGCGCCACTCAAGATCCGGATGGTGGTTTTGTTCTTCGGCGATCCGCCCAACCTCGGCGATGAGCGCAAGTGCTCCGGCCGCCGTCGGGGTTTTGAAGACAGTTACCAGCCCGTCCAGGTACCTCCAGTCGGGGAGGTCCGCCAGGGCTGCGTCGACGTCCGCCCTCGGCACCGGTTCTTCCTTGCCGGCCATCGCTTCTCCCTCACCCGGTACTGGCGCCGCCGAGCCTTCCCGGCCCGAATCAGAAGAACTGGCCCGAATCAGAGAAACTCGGCCCGGCCCTCCATGGCAGAGGACGCCAAGGCGTGTTCGCGCCGCGGAATCCGTCCGCCCTGCTTGGCCAGCCTACCGGCGATGACTGCGTGTTTGAAGGCCTCGCCCATGCGCTCGGGGTTTTGCGCGCGGGTGACAGCCGTTGCGAGCAGCACGGCATCGCACCCCAGCTCCATCGCGAGGGCAGCATCGGATGCCGTTCCGATTCCGGCGTCGAGGACAACGGGAACAGACGCCCGCGAGACGATCAGTTCAATGTTGTGGGGGTTCAGGATGCCCAGGCCGGTTCCAATCGGGGACCCCAGCGGCATGACGGCGGTGGCTCCCAGGTTTTCCAGGCGCAAGGCCAGCACGGGGTCGTCATTGGTGTACGCGAACACTTTGAACCCACGGTTCACCAGTTGTTCCGTTGCTTCCACGAGTTCCACGGCATCGGGGAGCAGTGTGTGCTCATCGGCAATGACTTCCAGCTTCACCCAATCGGTTTCGAGTGCTTCGCGAGCCAGTTCCGCCGTCATGACAGCGTCCTTGGCCGTGAAACAACCTGCAGTGTTGGGCAGGACCCTGATGCCGTGATCCACCAGGAGTTGGAACAGCGAGCCGGTCTCCGCCGGCGAATAGCGCCGCATGGCCACCGTGGTGAGTTCCGTGCCCGAGGCCAGAAGTGCGGCACCCAAACCATCCAGGCTCGGTGCGCCTCCTGTGCCCATGATCAGCCGGGAGCCCAGTTCGACTCCGTCAATCACCAAGGCATCGCTCGGTGCGTCGTTTGTTATCAGGGTGCTTCTGGTGGTTCCAGTGCTTGCGGTTGCCATGGTTCAGCCTCCTTGGACTGCCGTAACGAGTTCGAGTTCATCACCTTCGGCGAGTACCGTCGCAGCCCATTGGCTGCGCGGCACCACCTCGGAATTGCGGGCGACGGCGACACCCAACTTGCCGCCGTCGGTCGCCTGGCCGCTGTGGTCGAGGCGGCGTCCGGTGACGGCGCTGACAAGGCTGCTTACGGAAGCACCGTCAGCAACCGGGTGGTCGGTGCCATTGAGTTTGATGTTCATACTGTTTCCTTGCGTGGAGCGTCTATGTCTGCGGGAGCATGGGTTCCGGCTCTTGTTGTGTCCGTCGCGAAACGGTCGGGCCGGAAGATTGCCCATCGTGGATCCTCCTTGCCCTCGATCAATCCGCCGACAATTCTTGCCGTGGCGGGCGTCAGGAGGACACCGTGGCGGAAGAATCCTGTGGCAATCACCAATCCGTCCGCCCTGCCTTCGGGGCCGCATACACGCCCCAGCAAAGGCGCGTTGTCCGGTGTTCCTGGCCGGGCGCGGGCTGTGGCTTCCACCAGTTCCAGTTCGGCCACAGCGGGAACCAGAGCCTGGGCGTCGCGCAGGAGCTGGTAGACGCCACCTGCCGAGACTGCGTTGGAGGGCGCCGATAACCCGTCTTCGCGTTGGGTGGCTCCAATGACCACTGTTCCGTCGTCCCGGGGCACGATGTACACGGGTACGCCGCGGACGACGCCCCGGATAGTCGAGGTGACGAGTGGTTGGAGGTGGCGCGGCACCTTAAGCCTGAGGATGTCGCCGTAGACCGGCCGCAGGGGCAGATTGAGCCCGGCGGGTAACCCGTGGAGCCGCGCTGCGCCCAAGCCGTTGGCCAGCACGGTCTCTCCCGCCTGGACCACGACGCCCGAGTCGAGTTCGACCCCGCAAACACGTCCCTCGTCCCAGCGGAGACGCGTGGCCGTGGCAGTCACCCTGTAGCCGTACTCGGTACCGGAAACCCACGTATGGTCGCCCGGTTCGTGGGCATCGAGCCCGGACATGAGGCATTCAGCGACCTTCCGCGGGTCCACCTGGTGATCCGCCGGGATGTCGAAAGCACACGAGATTTGGGGGCTAAGGAGAGGTTCCCGTTCCCGGGCCTCCCGCAGGGACAAGGGGTCCACCAGCAGGCCGGCGGCCAACTGCACGTTGCGGAGGTCTGCGAGCGCCCGGCGGTCGGCGGCGTCGGCACCGATGGCGAGTGTCGCCGTCGTGCGGTATCCCGTGGCGGTGGCGTCCTGCGCCAGGCTGCTCGCGAAAGCCGGCCATAGCAAGGAGGACTCCAGCATGAGTTCCAGGAGGTCTTCTTCCTGGTAATGCAATTCGCTGACCGGGGCGAGCATGCCTGCGGCAGCGAAGGTGGCGCCTGACGCCGGCGCAGGATCGATGAGGACCACGGAGCGGCCCCGTCGGCGCACCTCGTGGGCGATGCCGAGGCCGATGATGCCCCCACCGACAACGGCGACGTCGGCCTTCAAGGGCGATGGTGGTTCAGGGGTGGGCCGGGCTACGACCATTGGTTTCCTTCCCTACGCCGGTACTAGCCGGATCAGGTCAAGCGGTCGGCGCTGAAGCCCTCTCAGCCGGACGGTCATATGACGCCGCCACGGCTCCCGCAGTACGCCCCCAGTTTAGAGGAACTACTCTGGTTTCCATGACCCAGCATGATGTCCACACCACGGCCCGCCTCTACCTGTGCACGGATGCCCGTACAAGGCAGGGCGATTTTGAAGACTTTGTCGATGCCGCATTCGAGGGCGGCGTGGACATCATCCAGCTTCGTGACAAGTCGCTTGAGGCGGCAGAAGAACTGGAGGTCCTTCAGGTCCTGAACAAGGTTGCACACCGGCATGGACGGCTTTGGGCAGTCAACGACCGGGCCGATGTTGCCAGTATTTCCGGGGCTCCCGTGTTCCACATCGGGCAGAAGGACATTTCCCTCCGGGACGCCAGGCACCTCCTCCACGACCCCACCGTCATCGGCCTCTCCACGCACACACCGGAGCAGGTGGATGCGGCAATCGCGGCCTCCGTCGGACGCAGTGGCCTGGACTACTTTTGTGTCGGACCCGTCTGGGCAACGCCCACCAAACCCGGCCGCGAAGCCGTCGGATTGGACCTGGTCACATATGCCGCGGAAGCGATGAAGCGCGCCGATGAGCGAACCATTGGCGGTTTGCTCCTTCCGTGGTTCGCCATTGGCGGGATCGACCTCACCAACGTGGAACAAGTGGTGGCCGCCGGGGCGAGCAGGATCGTCGTGGTCCGCGCCATCACCGAAGCGGCGGATCCGACAGCAGCGGCCAAGACCCTGCTCGAAGCCCTCGACGCTGCGTAGGCTTTCCGGCGCCGGGCCGCGATACGGGGGCGGGATAGCGGGCGGGCCTCAGGCGGTCAATCCCAAGCCGGACATCCGGCGGCCGTGGCTCTCGGCGAGCTCCGCCGTCAGCCTGCCCACGGCAGCCCGGGCATCTCCCCCGCTCTTGAGCAGGGGTCCCAGGTGCGGGTGTTCCAGCCCGACTCTTTGTGCCTGCGTCAGGGCTTCCCCGACCAGCCTGCGGCCCCACAGCGCAAGGCGCGAGGCCAGGCGGGGATCGTCGGCAAGCGCCCGCCTGAGGAGGAACCTGAGGGCTTCGGTGGCTTGGTCCGCGGAGGCCACGCGTTGGACGAATTGTTGGGTTCCGTCGTCGAGGAACGCGGCCACTGTTCTGTAGAAGTCGGACGAGACGGTGTCTATGACGTAGGCCTTCATGACTGATTCGAACCAGTCTCCAGGCTTGGTTCTTTCATGGAAGTGGTCAAAGGAACGCTGGAACGGCAGCATGGCGTCTTCAGGGTCGATACCCATCTCCGAGAGCCGGCCGCTGATGACGGCGAAGTTTCCGTAGGCACCCACCGCGATCTTTGCCAACACCGCACGGTCCTTCAGGGTGGGTGCATGGCGGGAGTCCGACGACAATCGGCCGAACGCCGACAATTCGCCATATGCCATGGCCCCCAGGAGCTCCGAAGCGAGGCGCCCGGTGGAAGCAGTGCCGTCCGAGGAAGTGCCCATGGTCTGTAAGTCTTTACACGGTTGCTCTGCGAGTAGCTGACAGTCTGGTGCTGTGGCCCGACTTGGACGTGACTCACCCATGGGTTTGCCTCCGCACC